>NZ_JBSXOK010000069.1:0-260902 GCF_056859415.1 Zunongwangia sp. L-65 | reverse complement strand
AGCGAAATGGAGAAGTCTTAACAATCAACTAAAAAAAACTTCTCGATACAACAAATTTCTCCATTTCATTTCGAAATCTGTCACTCGAAGTGACATCATCTTACTGTAAACTAAAGTGATTTTGAGGGACGAAAAATTATACCAAGAACTGTAAAGCACTAAACTGTTGGAATATAGAATAGAGTGAAGAGCCTGTAAAGAGGTACGATTCAAGAAACAGAAATCAGAAGTATTTAATTTCAAATCTTAAATTTTGAATTGGCTATAAACTCATCATAGACTTTTTCGGAATTCGATCGAATGACAAATATTCTCCTCATTTCCACTTTATCGTAACAAAACGGAGAAGTCGTTAACAATCAACTAAAAAACTTCTCGATACAACAAATTTCTCCATTTCATTTCGAAATCTGTCACTCGAAGTGACATCATCTAATTTTCAGTTCAAGTGATCTTGAGTGACGAAAAATTGTATCAAAAACTAGAAAGCGCTTCGCTGTTATAAGATAGAATATAGAAAAGCGATAAGAGAGCCTAGATGAAAGACTTAGGGATCAGGATGAAATTTTGAGTTTTTAATGTGGAATTTCGAGTGGCTGTAAACTGTAAATTTTTTTGAATATTGAATCTTTTTAAGCTGATGGCCGACTGCTAGGTGCTGTTAGTTTTAGCTATTTTTTCAATCTTTGATTCACCTTATTTCTTACCAACTCGGTTGTGATTCCAAATAAAACATGAGCGATGAGCTCATTTGCTTGCATTTTTATGGGCACATCTGTAGGTTTATCTTTAAGACCTAAAATAGGTAAAGAGGTTTGATGAGTAGAAATCCAGGTTGAGGTTCCCATAATAATTCCTTGGGCAAGATTCAATTCATCTTTATCTTTTTTTCCATAGCCATAGGCCGCACCTGCACTGGCGCCTACCGGAAAGTTCACTAGTTGCTCAGCTAGTTCCTCGTTTTGTACACTTATGGGAGTTCCAGTGATTTTAGTGGAAAGATGATCCAAAATTTTAAGCTGTGCGCTTCGATTTTCAGCTTTTCTAACCGGTAAAAAATATTCTACCAAACCCTTTACCGCGCCACCTGCTAATCCGCCAATAGCACCGGCGATCAAACTTCGGGTAGTTTTATTATTGATTGTAGGATTGCTTTTTAAGTGTTCTAAAAACATAGATTCCAATTTATATTAAAGCTATTTAATATTGAACGCTTCTGCAATCATTTAACAATCATTTGACAGGAACTTAAAAAAATAAACTATTTTTAAAATATGAGTACACCACCAAATTTAAAAGTAGCGATTATTCAGGCCAATTTAAAATGGGAAGATGCCAACGCAAACCGAAGTTTTTTCAGTAAAGAAATAGCGGCTTTAAGCGATGCTGTAGAGCTTATTATGTTGCCCGAGATGTTTACCACAGGTTTTAGTATGAATGCTGAAAATCTTGCCGAAAAGAAACAGGGCCAAACATTACTATGGATGCAGGAGCAGGCAAAACTGAAAAATGCAGCGATCACGGGAAGTGTAATTGTTACTGAAAATGGGCAGTTCTACAATCGCTTATTTTTTGTCTTTCCAGACGGTACGGTGCAGAAATATGATAAGCGGCATACATTTACTTTGGCTAAGGAAGATCAAACGTATACGGCAGGAACAAAGCGTTTAATTGTAAATTATAGAGGCTGGAAAATTTGTCCGCTTATTTGTTATGACCTTAGATTTCCTGTTTGGGCTAGAAACACAGAGGATTATGATCTCTTGATTTATGTGGCCAACTGGCCTAAAAAGCGGGTTGCCGCATGGGATGCCTTATTAAAAGCAAGAGCAATTGAAAACATGAGTTTTTGTATTGGTGTAAACCGCGTAGGTGAAGATGGTGATGGATATGTTTATAATGGGCATAGCGCTGTGTACGATTGCCTTGGTGAAAATCTAACTGATCAAAATGACGAAACTGAGTTTTCTAAAGAAATTACGCTAGACAAAAATCATCTTGAAAAAACACGAGATCAGCTTAAATTTTTGCAGGATCGCGATAAGTTTAGATTAATCTAGGTAAAATTGATAAACTTCATCAAAATTGGCCCGTGTTTGTAAAGTGTCTGGATAATAGCTTATTTTTTCAGGCTTTCTACGTTCTAACCAGCTACCAGTATCCCAGTATCCATTTTGGTTTTCGTCGTAGATAATTCTTAGAAAGTAATTCCCGGGGTTTATATGTTCAAAGGTAAACTGGTTGCCTTCTTTTAAAATTTGCTGTTTTACAATCTCCCCTTTTAAAGTGGTTAACTGAACAATCATAGGATAGCTTCGAACATTTCGGAGGGACATGATAATGCTGCCATATTCAGAGAGTGGTTTGGTAGTTAATTTCTGACTTATGGTATCGTTTTGATCACCAAACAAGTCGGTTAAAGATCCCGGCAAGGCTTTAAAATAGTAAGTCCCCTCTGGTTCTTTGTCGAAATAAATTTCTAACTGATTCTCTAAACCTCTAAGTTCAGAAGTAAAATTAACTTCAACAGAGTCTTTGTCTAAAATTGTGATAAGCGCATCATTTTTTTCAACCAGGGGAGTATTTGCTTTTAACAATAATGGTTGATTGTATTCTATTTTCCCAGAAGGTTCAGCTTGTATATTTAGAGAATCTCGTGCTAACTGTGCCATTCTTATATAAACGGTATCGCGCTGGCGCGGAGTAACATATTCTAAAGATACACTATCGGTTTCAATAGGATCCCTAAACCAATAATAAAGCGTATCGGTTTTAGCATCGCGCGTAATTCTGGATACCGGCGGATCCATTGGCGGATATAAAAAATTCAACTCTAAATCGTTTAAATTAGGGATGCCCTGGTAGCCAATAAGTAACTGCCTTCCTTTAAAAAGTTTTGGTCTCTTTACCTCAAAAGCCAATTCTTCCTGAAAAATAGAAATCGTATAAATACTATCGGTAGGAATGCTAATAGGATGATCCAAAAAGCCAATTTTGTCTTTTGCGGGATTAAATTTATAATTGGCGTTATCGTCTAAAATAGCGACCATCTGATATTTTCCTACCTTTAAATTTTCCAGGTCGAAATTTACACTACTATCGCGAGTGTAAGCTACATAGCGTGGAATTTCGTTGTAAACCACAGAATCGGTATAGGTGGAGTCCATCTCGTACAGAAATATCGAAACAAACTCAGGTGTTTCTTTTAAATATGCATCTTCAATAAATCCTGAAACTTCTAAAGAATCAATATAATCCCCTGTGCTGAAAACATATTTAAAATAAGGGTAAGGATTTCCTTCGTTATTATCCACGATACTTTTTCCAAAATTTATGGCGTAAGTAGTATTTTCTCTAAGGGTATCGGTAATCTCGATTTTTACATCTTTCCTGGCCTGGCCTAGCGGAAGAATATTCGGCTTAGGATCCATAGGGGGAGAAATGATGATTTGTTGTTGTGGATTTTCGAGTTTAATAAACTCGTTAAAAAGAATACTAATTTCTTTAGCATCAAAGTTTGTGGTGTAATTCTCTGGGTTTGCTCTTATAAAACGCGGTGGTTCTTCGTCTATCGGGCCACCTTCAGGCATTCCTTTTTTGGCACATCTTACCACAGATGTGATTACTACTATAAAAAGAATAAAGTTGAAAAGCTTCCTGTTCATCTTTAAAAGCGCTATGATTTTTTCAGAAATTACACTTAAAATCCTTTCGCAAAGAAACGATTATTTTGAATTTAAACGCAACAATCAAATGGTAATTGCCATAGTGGCGATACTGATTTTAATTTTTTCTGATTTTCTTAAACATCCAATGCAGGCTTCTAATGTTGCGCCAGTGGTTAAAATATCGTCCACCAGCAGAATATGTTTGCCAGAAATTGCCGAAGTATCCGTAAGTTGAAAGGATTGCTCCATAAGGTTCCATCTTGATATTCGATTTTTAAAAGCTTGTTTTCTGGACGAACTTACCTTGAGAAGAAGGTCATCACGATAGTTGGCATTTAAACTTTTCGCAATTTCTTTTCCAAAACCTTCTACCTGGTTATAGCCACGCTGTTTAAGACGATTTTTGTGTAAAGGAACAGGAACAATTATGTCTACAGCATTAAATCTTGCGCTATTTTTGAGAATTTCACCAGTCCATTCCCCTAAAAAATAGCTTATTTCAAATTGTCTCTTATATTTGAGGTTGTGAAGCAGTACCTGTACCATGTTCTTCTTGCGAAAAACGAGCAAGGCGTATGCGGCATTAATAGGAGTCCTGCCATAAAATACTTTATCGGCCTGATTTTCGTTATCAGTTAGATAATTAGTAAGTGGGAGTTGATGTAAACAAGCGGTACAGATCACTTTTTCATGATCCACCAAAGGCCTTTCGCAGCAATTGCAGGTTTTAGGATAAAACAGATTTATGAAATCGTGAAACATTTGTTAAGTGGTTGTTGGGGAAAGCCTTAAACCTCTAAATTTATAAAATATAAAATACTTTATGATGACTGAAAAGAAGAATAATACTGCATTAAAGATTCTTATTGGTGTCTTGGCGGTGGCTCTTATTGCGCTTACGATTTATACGATAAGATTCTATAATGAAGAAAAAGAAAATAAAGCGATTCTTCAAAAAGAAAAAACTGCCATAGAGAATGAGCTTAACGAGCTTATTGTTAAATACGATGAAGCTATTGATGAGAACGAAATCATGGATCAAAACCTGGTTGATGCCAGAGAACGTATTAATCGCTTATTAGATTCGGTTCAGGATTACGAGGCAAATTTGGTGTTGATTACGAGATATCGAAGAGAAATAAGCAATCTTAAAGCTGAAAAAGAAAGGCTGTTTAGGGTAGTAGATAGCTTAAGCCAGCAAAACCAAAGAATGGCAATGACCATTGATAGCACTCAAACAGAGCTTTCTGAGAAAACAAGATTGTCTGATTCTTTACAAACGTCTAATCAAAGCCTTGCTAATAAAGTGAATAAGGCCTCGCAACTTAAAATCACTGGTTTACGTGGGGAAGGTGTAATTGTAAGAAATAGCGGTAAAATTGTAGAAAATGATCGAACAAGGAGAA
Organism: Zunongwangia sp. L-65; assembly: GCF_056859415.1. Lineage (NCBI taxonomy): Bacteria > Pseudomonadati > Bacteroidota > Flavobacteriia > Flavobacteriales > Flavobacteriaceae > Zunongwangia > Zunongwangia sp. L-65. The sequence goes on along the minus strand of NZ_JBSXOK010000069.1, from coordinate 255,828 downwards.
TAGACCAGATACAGACCTGTTTTACCATAACCGCAAATGACCTTAGTGAAGCCGGAGAAAAGAATCTTTATGTACAGGTGTATAATCCAGAAAATGAACTGGTGGGAGATAAAATAGCAGTAGAACATGATGGCGGTGTGATGGTATACAGTGCGCAGAGTACCGTATATTATGAAAATGATGAACTAGATGTTTGTATATTGGCCAATACAGATAAAGAGAAACTATTGGAAGGCAATTATAAAGTGTATGTTTATAACGATGCGACACTAATCGGCACAGCTTCTTTTAGTTTAAGATAAGAAACTCAAAATTTTAAAGACCGTCATGAGTTAAATCATGGCGGTTTTTTTATTTTTGCTGTATGGCAAAACAAGAAGATTCATTTAAAAACGTGATATCCCATGCTAAGGAGTATGGGTATATTTTTGCGTCTAGTGAAATATATGACGGATTAAGCGCGGTTTATGACTATGGTCAAAACGGTGCCGAATTAAAGAAAAACATCAAGGAATACTGGTGGAAAAGTATGGTGCAATTGCATCAAAATATTGTGGGAATTGATGCCGCAATATTAATGCATCCTACCACCTGGAAAGCTTCCGGGCACGTAGATGCCTTTAATGATCCGCTAATCGACAATAAAGATTCTAAGAAGCGTTATCGGGCAGATGTTTTGGTTGAAGATTATGCTGAAAAAATCAACCAAAAAGCACAGAAGGAGATAGAAAAAGCGAGAAAACGTTTTGGAGAAGCTTTTGATGAAGAGCAATTTATAGCGACTAATCCGAGAGTACAGCGATATAAAGCTGAAGAGAAGGAGATTCTGGAACGTTTAGCAAAGTCCTTAACAGAAGAAAATTTGGCTGATGTAAAGGCGCTGATTGAAGAGTTGGGAATTGCCTGCCCTGAGAGTGGTTCTAAGAACTGGACAGATGTTAAGCAGTTTAACTTAATGTTCGGAACAAAGCTCGGAGCTTCTGCCGATAGTGCAACCGATCTTTATTTAAGGCCTGAAACGGCACAGGGGATTTTTGTGAACTTTGCGAATGTTCAAAAAACCGGAAGAATGAAAATCCCTTTTGGGATTGCACAAATTGGTAAAGCGTTTAGGAATGAAATTGTGGCGAGACAGTTTATTTTCCGTCAACGTGAGTTTGAGCAAATGGAAATGCAATTTTTTGTACGTCCCGGTGAGGAACTCAGCTGGTTTGAAAAATGGAAAGAAACGCGCCAAAAATGGCATGCTTCTTTAGGACTTGGTGATGAAAAATATCGTTTTCACGATCACGAAAAGTTGGCACATTACGCTAATGCAGCTACAGATATTGAGTTCGACTTTCCTTTTGGATTTAAAGAATTGGAAGGGATTCATTCCCGTACCGATTTCGATTTAAAAGCACATGAGGAACATTCTGGTAAGAAACTTCGTTTTTATGATCCTGAAATGGGAGAAAATTATGTGCCTTACGTGATTGAAACTTCTATTGGTTTAGATCGTATGTTCTTAGCCGTGTTTTCGGCTTCATTACAGGAAGAAGATCTTGGGGATGGAAAATCCAGAACCGTACTTAAATTGCCAGCGGTTTTAGCGCCAACAAAAGCGGCAATCTTACCATTGGTGAAAAAAGACGGTTTGCCGGAACTAGCTCAGGAAATTGTAGAAGAACTTAAATGGGATTTTAGAGTGCAATATGATGAGAAAGATGCGGTTGGTAGACGTTATCGTCGCCAGGATGCTGCCGGCACACCTTTATGTATTACGGTAGATCACGATTCTTTAGAAGATAAAACAGTTACTGTTCGTTATCGTGATACGATGAAACAAAAACGAGTACCGATTTCAGAATTAGCCTCAATCATCGATCAGGAAGTTAATTTTAAATACTGGCTTAAAAAGGCTTAGTATTTTTAAATTTGATATAAAAAAAGGCTGCAATCGCAGCCTTTTAATTTTTTATACCTTAATAGAATTAAGCAGGATTTGCTTCTTCCCGAATTTCCTTAATTCGTTCATCCAGAAAGCGAAGCCCAACATTTTCGGTATTTATTAAGTCGAATAACTCTAACGCTCTGCGCATAGTTTGTTCTTCTTCCATTTGCTCTTTCACATACCACTGTAAAAAGTTCTCAGTAGTAAGGTCACGTTTATTGCGACATTCATAAATAATGTTATGAATACTTTTAGTAATGGCGATTTCCTGATCCAGGGCGGTTTCAAATATCTCTTCCAAAGATGCAAAATCATGATTGATATTGCTAACCTCAGGAGAATATGCCGTTCCACCATTATCATTAATAAAGTGGAATATTTTCATCATATGTTCGCGTTCTTCCGCAGATTGCTCGTAGAAGAATTCAGCGCTGTAAACCAGTCCATTGTGATCACACCAGGAGGCCATTGCAAGATACGCAGCAGAAGATTGAGCTTCCTGCTTAATTTGTTTATTTAATAAATCTAAAATATCTACATGGATAAGTAGATTTTGTCTTACAAGGTCTTTCATAGAATTCGATTTTGTACAAAATTACCTAAAAAAGAAGTAAGTCCCTAAGAATGAGATCAATTTAGAAGTAGTCTAAACCTAAGCAATAACCGAGTTGATTTCCATCATGGCAAAGGTGCCGTTAAGGAGTTCTAACAGGTCGAGTATTTCTAAGGTATTGAATATAAATAAGTGTTCACGATTGCAAAGGCTTAGGATCTCTATACCATGTGCGTTGTTACCGTTTAAATGTTGCTCGATGTCAATGGACTTTAATCTATGACGAAAAGCCAGCAATTGGCAAAAAGAAAACTTTACCGTTTTATGACCAAAATCGATATAGAATCTTCGGCTATTGTCGCACTGGCTGGCCGCAAAATATTTTGACGTGTAAATCGTGTTCATTTGTCGCCAAAATTAATTTTAATTTAGAATAAATCCAAATATCAAATCTTAATTTGTCGATTTATTTGCTGATTTAAGGAAATAAAGGTCTCCGTTCTGGATACCCCTTCAATTCCCTGGATATTTTTATTTAATACTTTCATTAAGTGTTCATTGTCCTTACAAAGTACTTTTACGAATATCGACCAGTTTCCGGTGGTGTAGTGACATTCAATAACTTCTGGGATCTCTTTAAGTTTATTTACAGCAAGCGGGTTGCTAACCGCTTTGTCCAGATAAACCCCTACAAATGCCATAGTCTTGTAACCTAATAGTCGTGGGTCTATAATTAATCGGGAGCCTTCAATTAATCCGGATTTTTCTAACTTTCGTAATCTTTGGTGGACAGCGGCTCCTGTAATTCCTATATTTTTAGCGATTTCTAAAATAGGTCTTTTCGCGTCCTCCATAAGGAAATTAAGGATAGTTTTATCGATACCATCGATAACAACATTTTGGTCTATAATCTTCATTTGGTTGTAGTTATAAAGCTAAAATAGGAAAAAAGATTTCATTTCCTAATTGCTTACCCCACCTATGGCATTATATCCTAAATAGTTTGTTTGTTTTTCTTTAAAAATGATACCATTTTCTTGAAGTTCTTCTAAAATTGGTTGGTAAACCTCCTTCGAAATTGGTAAATGTACACCTGGGGTGTTGATTTCTTTTTTTAGAATTTTTCTTGCAGCAATACCAACTGGCAAGCCTACGGTTTTTGCCATTGCGGTTTCAGTTTGATCTTTACCAATGCACACCATGGTGGAATCTATTTGTTTTTTTTCGCCGTTTAATTGATACCCAAACTTATGATACATTACGATCATATCTTTATCTTCTGAGGAAAGAAGCCATTTTTCTTCCAGTATCTTTTGTAGTGCCTGGGCAGGAGTGGCGGATTCTATGCCTATGGTTTTATGGTTATTAAACAGGTCTAGTTCCAACAATTTCTCCCACATAATATCATCCTGATCTATTTTTAAGTTATGGCGTAATTTTAATTCTACCGAATCTGTAGGGGAATAAGGTAAAAAAGAGTTTACAAATTCGCGATAGGTCATGTTTTCTGAATCTTCCATGGTAAAACTATCATCGGTCATCCCAAGTTGCACGAACATATTCCAGGCCCGGCTATATCCCACCCGGCGCACGGTGCCCCTATATAAAGTTAAAATGTCATGAAGCCGATAAGCTTCCCTGTAATCTAGCGAATTTCGATTAGCATAGGCTTCAAACCTGCCATAACCTTCGATGTCCAGAAACTCTGTTCTTCTAAATAATCGATGATAAGGGATATATTTATATTTCCCTTCCTGAATAAATTTAGCAACGCCACCCTGTCCGGCAACAACTACATTCCTGGGATTCCAGGTAAACTTATAATTCCATAAATTATTATCACTTTCAGGAGCTACTAGTCCGCCACAAAAAGATTCGAACATCAGCATTTGTCCACCGGCATTTCTAATGCGATCAATAACCTGCATGGCGCTCATATGATCAATCCCAGGGTCTACGCCAATCTCATTCATAAAAATGAGGCCAGCTTCTTTAACTTCAGTAGCCAAGGCTTTCATTTCTTTACTAATATAAGAAGCAGTGACCAGATTTTTTTTCAGTTTAAGACATGTTTTTGCAATTTTTATATGGAATCTGGCCGGTAGCATAGAAATTACAATATCCACAGCAGCGATATGTTTTTCGCGATGTTCAGAATTAAAAATATCAAAACTAATAGCAGTGCAATTTTCGTGATTTTTAATTGCTTTTTTTGCTAGGGATAGCTCTTTGTCAGCAACGCAAATGGTAAAGTTTTCTTCGGAAGACTTTTCAGATAAATATCGAATAAGTACAGCGGTAGATTTTCCCGCGCCAATTATCAGGATTTGTTGCATAATTAAAGTATTTTTGTGTAAGGCTAACTAAGGTATAAAAACTTGTAGTATGACGCGTAAATTTTTGGTAGCAGGAGGAATATTTGGTCTTTTTGGGGTAATTCTTGGAGCTTTTGGAGCTCATGGATTAAAGAATGTCTTAGATGCAGACACCTTAACCTCTTTTGAAACCGGTGTACGCTACCAAATTTACCATGCACTTTTATTAATTGGTTTGGCTAATTTTACGAAGCTCCAAAACAACCTTCTTTTTTGGTTTTTTACCATAGGTAGTATTTTTTTTAGCGGTTCCATTTATCTACTTAGCTTAGATGAGTTGGCCGGCTTGGATTTTAGTAGCATTGCTTTGGTCACCCCACTTGGAGGAGCGCTTTTAATTGTAGGTTGGACACTTCTTATATTTAAATCGCTTAGGTTAAATTATGAATAATAAAAGAGCTTATCGCTAGTTCTTTTATTTAAGATTTTTAAATTTGCTATAATAAAACCACACAAACACATTAATTATGGATTTAAACAACATAATTACGAAAACGATTTCGTTAAATCGTTATAACATTAAAAATGCTATTATAAATTACCAAATGTATCCTGATGAGCTTCAAGAGGAAACACTCAAGCATAATTTGGGTAGGGAAACCAGAGAAGGGGTGCTTGCCATTAACACTGGTAAGTTTACAGGTAGATCCCCACAGGATCGTTTTATTGTAAAAGATGAGGTCACTAAGGATCGAGTTTGGTGGGGAGCTATTAATATTCCCTTTGATTCCTCAAAATTTGATAAACTGTACGATAAAGTTGCAGATTATCTTTCTGATAAAGAGCTATATGTTCGAGATGTATATGCTTGCGCACATCAGGATTATAAATTAAATATCAGGGTTATTAATGAATATCCATGGTCTAACATGTTTGTCTACAATATGTTTTTACGACCAACAGAAGAAGAATTGCCAGGTTTTAAAGAAGACTGGTTGGTTGTTAATGCTCCCGGTTTTAAAGCTGATCCTGAAAAGGATGGTACCCGGCAGGAAAATTTTGCTGTTTTGAATTTTAGTAAAAAAATTGCTTTAATTGGTGGCACCGGCTATACCGGTGAAATTAAGAAAGGAATTTTTTCAGCCTTAAATTTAATATTACCCATTTATCAGGATACCTTGCCTATGCATTGCTCTGCAAACGTAGGGGAGAATGGGGATACTGCAATATTTTTTGGTTTATCGGGCACTGGTAAAACAACACTCTCGGCAGATCCTAACAGAAAGTTAATTGGGGATGACGAGCACGGATGGACTGCCGATAATAAGATTTTTAACTTTGAAGGTGGCTGCTATGCAAAAGTGATTAATTTATCTAAAGAAAATGAGCCTGATATTTTTAATGCTATAAAACCAGGTGCAATTTTAGAGAATATCGTCTTTAAAAACGGAGAGGTAGATTATGATGATTCGAGTATTACCCAAAATACCAGGGTAAGTTACCCTATAAATCACATTCCATATATTCAAAAGCCCTCGGTAGCGGGAAATCCTAAAAATATTTTCTTTTTAACGGCAGATGCCTTTGGTGTCTTACCTCCCATAAGTAAATTAAATCCCGCCCAGGCAGCTTATCATTTTATTAGTGGTTATACGGCAAAGGTGGCAGGTACCGAAGAAGGTATTAAAGAGCCACAACCCAGTTTTTCAGCCTGTTTTGGTGCGCCATTTATGCCATTGCACCCAACGCTTTATGCTGAAATGTTAAGCCGAAAAATGAAGGAAGCCAATGTAAATGTATGGTTGGTAAATACCGGATGGACCGGTGGTCCATATGGGACAGGGCAGCGAATGAAACTGAAGTATACCCGGGCAATGATCAATGCCGCGTTATCTGGAAACTTGAATAAGGTAAGCTATGAAACCCATGAAATTTTCGGAATTAAAATGCCAACATTATGTCCAAATGTACCTACTGAAGTTTTAAATCCTAAAAGCACCTGGAAGGATAAAGAAGCTTACGATGTAAAAGCTAAAGAACTAGCTAACACTTTTAGAAGAAATTTCTCTCAGTTTAAGGACTATGCTAGTCAGGAAATACTGGAGGGTGGACCGCTCTCTTTAGAGTATAATGCCTCCTAGTATAATTATTTGTTAATGTTGTTTAAATGAAGAAAACCGGTGTTTAATAAGCAAAGCACCGGTTTTCGAATTTTAATAGAAGGTAATTTTTATTTCTTATTAGCTTCAGCAATATATTTATTAAGAGCCATTGTCATTGATGGTGTTTCTGAAGTTGGCGCTTTAATATTCACGGTTAGCCCGTGTTCTTTTGCAGCTTTAATTGTCGTATTTCCAAAAACAGCAATTCTTGTATCGTTTTGTTTGAAATCTGGAAAGTTTTCAAATAAAGATTTAATGCCACTTGGGCTAAAAAATACCAAAATATCATAAGTTACATCACTAAGATGCGACAAATCACTTACTACAGTTTTGTAAAATACGGCCTGCTTCCATTGTACGCCAAGTTTATCTAGGGTTTTCGGAATTACAGGTTTTAACATGTCTGAAGATGGTAATAAAAATTTCTCATTCTTATACTTTTTGATAAGCGGAGAAAGTTCTGCAAAGGTACGTTTACCTACGTAGATTTTTCGTTTTCTGTAGACTACGTATTTTTGCAGATAATAAGCCACTGCTTCACTAAGGCAAAAATACTTTAGGGAATCAGGTACTTTAAAACGCATTTCTTCAGCTACCCGAAAAAAGTGATCTACTGCGTTTCTGCTGGTCAGGATTATAGCGGTATGTTTTGAAAGATCTACTTTTTGTTGTCTAACTTCTTTTGAAGAAACGCCTTCTACATGAATAAAAGGGATGAAATCAACTTTAACCTTTTGCTTTTCCTCCAATTCGAAATATGGAGAGTTTTCTACTTTAGGTTCAGGTTGAGAAACCAAAATTGTTTTCACTTTCATATATCAATATTCTTTATCTGATCGTTTAATACACTGTAATAAGCTTATATAAAATAAAGTACGGTGCAATTTCAAGAGCGCAAAGGTACAAAATAAAATAAAACCAGTTAGCGCTAATTAACTTTTGATATTGTCTAAAGATGTTAAATATCCCTGTTAAATTGGCGAAAAGGATAAAACTTACAATCCCATATACCCATAAATCGCTAATAGTAAAGGTATATATCAATAAAAGTGTGAAAGGGAATACCAGTATGGCGATATAATTGCGATAGCTTAATTTCTGAAATAAATAGATATCTACTATTTTATCCATATTAAAGATATTAGAGATTATTTTTTCGACCCCAAATTTTAAGAGGATAAAACAGACATAGGCGGTAAAAATCCTGATATAAATAAAAACATAGTTGTTGGGGCTTGGGTTGGTATAATATTTATAAAACCAGAACAATAAAACCGATACAGAAAGTGCGTTTACAGTAAAGAGGATTATGTTAAATCCATGAAAAGCATTGTTCTCTTTTCCTTTAAACAGCATAAATTTGTTAGAGCTTAGGATAGAAAGAAATTCGGTAAAGCGATTAGGATATAAATTTCTAACCAGTACAATTAATATAAAACAGATTAGGAATATGATTGTGATCCAGTCTAAAGGTTCGGTATAATGTTCTATTGCCTGCACAATTATTTTTTTGCAAATTTAAGGGAATGTGATAAAAACTAAGCTTAAAAACAAAAGAAAGCATTGTTTAAAATTCCTACATTTGTGCAAAATTTTCGGGAATGGTTCATGGGCTAATTATTATACCCACTTTTAATGAAATAGAAAATATAGAGCGGCTGATAAGAAATATTTTTTCACAACGTCGTAATTTTCATATTTTGGTGGTAGATGATAATTCGCCAGATGGCACTGCTACGAGGGTAAGAACCTTGCAGGCTGAGTTTCCTGAACAACTTTTTCTTGAAGAACGTAAGGAAAAAACAGGTTTAGGAACTGCATATATACATGGCTTTAAGTGGGCGTTAAAACGAGAGTACGATTATATTTTCGAAATGGATGCTGATTTTTCCCATAATCCCAATGATCTTTCAAGATTATACAATGCTTGTAGACGTGAAGGTGCAGATTTGGCTATAGGTTCGCGATATGTTACCGGAGTGAATGTGATTAACTGGCCTATGAATCGTGTATTAATGTCTTGGTTAGCCTCTAAATATGTGCAAGCTATTACAGGTATGGATATTCATGATACTACGGCAGGTTATGTTTGTTATAAAAGAGAAGTTTTAGAACGTATAAAACTGGATAAAATACAGTTTGTTGGATATGCGTTTCAGATAGAGATGAAGTTTAAAGCGCATCTTTTAGGGTTTAAAATAACCGAAGTCCCCGTTATTTTTACCGACAGAACCAGGGGAACCTCCAAAATGAGCGGCTCGATAATTTATGAAGCTGTTTTTGGAGTAATAAAAATGAAAGTAAAAAGTCTGTTTAACAGAATAAAGTAGTGATGAAAAAAGTCCTGATTAAAAACGCCAAAATAGTAAATGAAGGAAAGATTACTGAAGGTGATGTTTTTATAGAAGATGGAATTATTAAAGAGATATCCGAGTCGATAAGTGCAAAATCTCCAGACGTTCAGATTTTTGATGCTGAAGGAACACATCTTTTACCTGGGATTATCGACGATCAGGTGCATTTTAGAGAACCCGGTTTGACTCATAAAGAAGATATCGAAATGGGGAGCAAGGCAGCTGTTGCCGGTGGGATTACTTCTTTTATTGAGATGCCAAATACACTGCCACAAACTACGACAATAGAGGAGTTGGAAAAAAAGTTTCAGTTGGCTGCAGAAAAATCCTATGCTAACTATTCTTTTATGTTTGGCGGAACTAACGATAACCTTGAAGAAATTTTAAAAGTAGACCCTACAAAGACAGCTGCATTAAAGTTGTTTTTAGGTTCTTCTACGGGGAATATGCTGGTAGATGATCAAAAGGTTTTAGAGGAAATATTTTCTAAATCTCCTTTGTTGATTGCAGTTCACTGTGAAGATGAAACAACTATTCAAAATAATTTAAAAGAATGTGTTGAACGTTATGGAGATGACATTCCTATCGAACTCCATCCAAAGATAAGAAGTGAAGAAGCGTGTTATAAATCTTCCTCAAATGCCGTAAAATTAGCAAAGAAAACAGGAGCGAGATTACACGTTTTCCATGTTTCAACTGCCAAAGAATTAGAACTTTTTAGTAATAAAAAGCCACTAAAAGATAAGAAAATTACCGCAGAAGTTTGCATACACCACTTATGGTTTAATGATCATGATTATAAACAAAAAGGGACTTTTATAAAGTGGAACCCCGCCGTGAAATCTGAAAAAGATCAGGAAGCTTTAATGAAAGCGTTAAACGATGATATTCTGGATGTTGTGGCTACAGATCACGCGCCACATACCAAGCAGGAAAAACAAAACCCTTATACTAAGGCTCCAAGTGGTGGCCCTTTAGTACAGCATGCTTTACCTGCGATGTTGCAATTTTATCACAAAGAGAAAATTTCTTTAGAGAAAATTGTAGAAAAAATGTGTCATAATCCTGCAATTTTATTTGATATAAAGGATCGCGGTTATATTCGTGTAGGCTATAAAGCAGATCTGGTACTCGTAGATCTAAATGCACCCTGGCAAGTAAAATCTGATAATATTTTATACAAATGCGGGTGGTCTCCTTTTGAAGGGGTAACTTTTAAATCCAGGATTACCCACACCTTTGTAAATGGTCGTTTGGTATATAAAAACTTTAAGCATCAGCCTTTTGCTAAAGTAGCACAGCAACTGGAATTTGATAGATAATGAGATTGATTAAATACGCTGTTGTTTTTATCCTTTCTATAGGGCTTTCCTGCCAGGATGTTAACTATATGGATAAGCCTAAAAACCTTATTTCAGAAGATAAGATGGTCGATATACTAACCGAAATGTCTTTAGTAAATGCTGCCAGAAATTATAATAAGATTTTACTGGAGCAAACCGGGATAAAACCAGATCAGTACATTTACGATAAATTTGGGATAGATAGCGTACAGTTTGAAAAAAGCAATGCGTATTACACTGAAAAATATGATGACTACGAGCGGATTTTTGATAAAGTAAAAGACTCGCTACAGTCTTTAAAGACCCATTTTGATGAATTGGTAGAAGAAGAAAAACGAGTACAGGATTCTATCAATAAAGTAAGAAGAGAGAAAAATCGTCCTGAATTTAAAAAGGAAATCGATTCGGTTGAAGTAGATACTACTAAGGTCGATACTATTTTAACAGAAGCCGACCGAATTAATAGATTAGATAGTTTACAGAACAATCAAGGACCTTTATCAAGAGAAGCGAATTAATTTTTAATCGTCTCTTTTTTCTCCTGATCTTTAAGAAAATACTTTCCTGTTTCTGCGATTACATTTTGCATTGGGGTGAATTTGAAATTTATCTCTTTTTTAATTTTCGTGTTATCGAAGGTCGATTTTTGGAAAATTCCCGCAATATCACTTTTGGTGATATTGCGATTATAGCCAAACAATGACGCTGTTTTTTGTACAAACCAGCCTATAGAAATCATCCACTTTTTAAGTGGTTTTTCCGGTTTCGGCCTATTAATGCTTATAGCGATAAATTCCAGAACTTTTTTAAAACTAAGATTTTCAGCAACCAGGATATATCTTTCGTTATAAATTTCAGAAGACATTAATTTTAACATGGCAGTTACTACGTCTTTTACGCCCACAAAACCAGTGATTTTCGGAAAGTGATAATTTAATCCGTTTTGGATTCGTGTAAATAATTGTCCGCTTCCTTTTTGCCAAAATCCCGGGCCAATAATTACTCCCGGGTTTACAATAATTACTTTTACACCTTCTTGGGAAGCGCGCCAAACTTCAATCTCAGCACCATATTTAGAGATGGCGTAATCGCTATTATTTGCTTCGGGATTCCATTGAGTGTTTTCTGTGGTAGAATCAGATTTAATAGGTTGGCCTAAACTTGCAATGCTGCTTACATAGCATAGTTTATCAATTTTTGTAGCAATACACAGGTTCACGATATTTGCGGTGCCTTCAATATTGATTTTTCGAAGCGCTTTTTCATCTTTAGGCTTAAAGGAAACTAAAGAAGCACAATGGTAAACCTTGGTAACGCCTTTAAATGCTATCGTTAACCGAGGAATATCAGTAAGGTCTGCAACAACCCATTCAATTTTTTTGAAAAGGCGTTCAGCTTCCTCTTTGTGATGATAATATAAAAAGACCTCAAGTGTCTTATAAAGATCACTTTTGGGGCGATAAATCGCTCTAATCTGATGTTTTTCTTCTGCCAGTTTTAAAAGCAAATGAGCGCCTACTAAACCGGTACCGCCTGTAACTAAAATCATGTGGTAAATATAGCTAAAGCACTTAGGAAAAATAAGAGTAAATGGTATCTTTACAGCTGTTTTAAGAACAAATTGTTAATTATGAACAAAAATTTTGTTGAAGAGCTTACCTGGCGCGGAATGATTCACGATGTGATGCCGGGCACAGAAGAACATCTAAACGAGCAAATGCGTGCTGCCTATGTTGGTATCGACCCAACAGCAGACTCTTTACATATTGGTCACCTGGTAGGAGTAATGATGCTTCGGCATTTCCAGTTAGCAGGACATAAACCTTATGCCTTGGTTGGTGGTGCAACGGGAATGATTGGGGATCCTTCGGGGAAATCTGCGGAACGTAATCTCTTAGATGAAGCGACTCTAAGGCATAATCAAAATTCGATTAAAGAGCAGCTTTCAAGGTTTTTGGATTTTGAAGGAGCTGAAGAAAATACTGCAGTATTAGTAAATAACTACGACTGGATGAAGGAGTTTTCTTTTCTTGATTTTATTCGCGATGTAGGTAAGCATATCACCGTAAATTATATGATGGCCAAAGATTCGGTTAAAAAACGTTTATCTTCAGACGCGTCTGAAGGGATGTCTTTTACTGAATTTACCTACCAGTTAGTACAGGGATACGATTTTCTTCATTTATTTAGAGAACACCAGTGTACCTTGCAAATGGGAGGTAGTGACCAGTGGGGAAATATTACTACCGGGACTGAAATGATTCGTAGAATAGGGGATGGAAAAGGATATGCGCTTACCTGCCCATTAATTACAAAGGCCGACGGTACAAAATTTGGTAAAACCGAAGGAGGAAATATCTGGTTGGATGCCAATAGAACGTCGCCTTATAAATTCTACCAGTACTGGTTAAATACCAGCGATGCTGATGCAGAGAAATACATCAAAATCTTTACTTTTTTAAGTAAAGAAGAAATAGAAGATTTAACCTCAAAACATCAGGAAGCGCCACATTTAAGAGAACTTCAAAAAGTTTTGGCGAAGGAAGTTACCGTAATGGTACACTCTGAAGAAGATTATAATAATGCGGTAAAAGCTTCTGAAGTTTTGTTTGGAAAAAGCACTGCTGAAGATTTAAAATCTTTAAACGAAGCCACTTTTTTAGATGTTTTTGAAGGAGTGCCGCAAGCTGAAGTTTCAAGAGCCGAGGTTGAAGCCGGTTTAGATATGATAGGAGCTCTAGCTGCGAAAACCGATTTTTTAAAATCTAATGGTGAAGCCAGGAGAGCTTTAAAAGAAAATTCGGTTTCGGTAAATAAGGAGAAAGTGCAAGAGGATTACACCATTAGCCTTGATGATCTTATTAACGATAAGTATGTAATCATTAATAAGGGTAAAAAGAATACCTATATATTAGTGGTTGTTTAAATCCCTTATTGTAGGTTGTTATGTTGTAATAGGTTTGTTCCGAAACTTTTAAAACTTCTATCCCCTACTTTTTGGTTACCGCAAGGTTATAGATTAAAAATCCCCTCTTGAACTGATCAAGAGGGGATTCAACTAACTAACCAATCTAATATGAAAAATTTCACTTAGCCACAGAATAAATTTTGACTTCTTCCTATTCTGCTGAAATGTAGTCGGTTATTTTTCAAGATGCTTACAGGTTTTTGGATAAAAATAACATTTGTTTAGAGGCTACTATTTTCTGGATTATGCTTTAATACTTACCAACCGCTTGATCAGGTTTAATATTTTTTATTGTTTTTGGAAATTTTAAAATATCTTACAATTTGTATTTTTCTGATTTTTCCTGAGAATTCTGCTTATTATAGAGTTTATAAAACCATAAGGTTACAACCACGGATGTCGCTATTATCGAATCTTCCTAAGATTTCTATAGTATCATTTTTATTTATTTTCCCTAAATCCTGAGTAGCAATAAATGAACATGAGTTAATATTGGCAAGATCGATTACATTTATTCCGCCGGTTTTTCCTTTTTTTACAGGAGAAAAAGCGTCTTCAGGATCTCTAATTAAGATTTTCATCCAGGGTGGGCAGTCAAAAACTCCATTTCCTTTGGAATAAGCCTGCGAGAGTAACTCGGTCATCCCGTATTCGCTATGAATAGCAGAAACTCCAAAGCCTTTAGAGAGTATGCTATGCAGCTCTTCCCTAATCATTTCTTTACGGCGGCCTTTCATTCCGCCGGTTTCCATGATAATGGTGTTTTCTAGTTGAAACTGATAATTTTCAACGAGATCTAATAATGCAAATGATACACCAATTAAAAGTATTTTCTTACCATCTTTATCTAGCTGAATAAGCTTATTTTTCAGTGTATCAAGATTATCTAAATAAAAGCCACTTTCACTTTGATTGCTTTTTTTAATTAGATGTTCTACCATATAAATAAGAGAAGAACCTTCGCGTTCTAAATAGGATGGAAGAAGCGCTAAAATAGTTAAATCTTCAGCCGACCCGTAAAATTTTTGAAATGCCTTGTTGAAGCTATCCTCGTAAATCTCCAAATTGGTGACTATATGTTTACTTGTAGTGCTTCCGGTGGTTCCGCTACTGGTAAAAGTAATTTCTGCAGGTTTATTATCAGAAAGTATTTGGTGACTCTTAAAAAATTGGATGGGAAGAAATGGAATATCAGCTAAGCTACGGACATTGTCGGGTGATTTATGTAATAACTTGCAAAAGTGTTGATAAACGTGGTTATTTTGATATTGATATTGGAAGATTTCAACACTGATTTTTAGAAAATCAGCTTTAGATTGGATATCAAAAATTTTGCTGTGCTGTATCATCTGCAATTTTTACTCAATAATCGAGATTAAATGCTCCGAGACTTATCTCGAAATAAAAAATAATTGTCTAATAAATACCCATGGGTTTACACCGGCGTAGTTTACGCAAAGTTAAAAAAGAATATAATTTTCAAAGAATTAATGGGAATAATAGCGAATATTATCGCTGGGATGAGTGACGTGGGCCGAAGCCTCTCCTCTTCATTTAACGACGAGCTTACGAGTAGCGATCTCGTTTTGCTCTTTGATCTTTACAATATAGATACCTGCAACAAGAGACGATATGTCTAATTCTTTGCCACGCAGTTTTGTCTTTTTTATCGCTTTCCCTAAAACATTGTAGATTTCGATTTCTTTTTCAAGATTTTTAGTGCTGGTAATGTAGATTTTATCACCTGAAACCGGATTAGGGTAAAGACTAAGGCCTTCTATCGTCTCTACAGTTGTTTTTTTAGCTATACGTGAATCACCCTGCTGAGCAGTTGCGGGAGCAGCTATCAGTAGAAATAATCCTAATATAACACTGTAGAGATAATTTTGTTTCATTCTTTCTTAGTCGGTTATTGCAAACTTACAATAAAAAATCAAAAATCATACCTAAAATTTGCTTAATTCGATAAAATGTATTTTGGTTGTTTTTAACAGATTATGAATATAAAAGGCTGCAAATAGCAGCCTTTTAGGATTATAATAGTGCAAGGTTTAGTTTTTAACCTTATATGTGTTATCTCCGGATCTTACAATATACAAACCGGCTTGTAAACTTTTTACTGTTTCCCATTCCTCTTGTTCAGAACGAATAGTTTTATCAATTATCTGAACACCTGAAAAATTATAAATCTTTAGATTTTTTTGAGAATCTGTAATTTTTTCAGCTGTTGTTGAAAATGAACTTCTTGAAGGATTAAAATATACTTTTATAGCTACGGTATTATTACTAGTATTCTTGTCTTCTGCTTTTATTCTTGCAATAATATACCAGTTTCCAGATAGCCCATATTCAAAATCGGACGCGAAAAGGGTTTTACTATAATAGCCACCACTATTGCCAGCGGAGATGGACGGAATTGAAATTTCTGGGCTTAACTTAGCGTCATCTGACTGATTAAATGTAGCATTGCTCGATCTGTAAAATTCAATTTTCGTTGAACCAGAGCTGGCATCTCCTATATTATCTACGATAAAATTAAATGATAGCATGCTGTTAGAATGATCTAACCGGTGAGTTGCCGTTAAGCTAGAAGAAGAGGCATCACTTGTTACTCGTGATCCATTCGTATTCGTGTTAAATTTTAGGTCTGACTCTTTATTATTTGGAGGTGTGGGCGTTGGTACTGTATTATCACATACTGAGAATGGCATCCAACTATCGATTATATCTGAATAGCCAAATGATATACTTGCTCTTTTATCAGCATCTGAATCTAAAACTTTGTAGTATTTTACAGAACCTTCTATATTTGCTTTTATTAGATTGCCTTTAGACAGTCCACCAAATCCGTTGGGTGTTTGAAAATTTGCTTCAATTATGTATCCAGGGTTATTAGCGCAGAAGTTTGTCATTGCTTCGTTTTTATTTTCTCCGCAATATTTAAAAGTTTGATATATTGGAGGATGGTAATCAGATTTTAGTATTTTAGTATGTTCATTAAATGAGACCTCTAAATAAAATTTCTTTCCGATAAACGAAATTTCAGGTTTATCATAAGTGAAAGTCCACCATTTTATTACTTCATAATCAGAAAAATTTAATTCTGAATCACCTTCCCTGTTCCAACGCGAATAAGCTATTTGATTTTCAGGGCTTACTTTATCATAATAAAGTTTTAGTTTAATTTCTTCTCTATTATAGTTTCCTTTAATTTCAAAGCTATAATCTATACGTCCACCCTTTTCGAAATTTTTATAATCCGTGCTCACGTGAAACAAGCGAACGTCAGGAAGAGATGTATAAGTTAGCGTTTTTACTTGCGTGCCAAATTTAGCAACTAGAAAGAACTTCTGATTTGATAATTCAATATTTTCAGAATAATTGAAGTTAGTTGCTGTATACCAATGTTTAGTAGTAGGTGTAAGGAAATTTAGATAATTATCACCTTCTCTATTCCATCTACTATAAGCAATTCTATTTGTTGTATTGATTTCTTTATAATAAACACTAAGTTCAATTTCATCATAGCCATAATTCCCTTCTATAACGAAGTCGTAAAAAATGGTTTGTCCAGGTGTTATGATGTTTTCTGTATTTGTTATTTTAAATTCTTTAATATCTAATGTTTCGGAATAAGTTGTTAGATAGGCAAGGAAGAGCAGAAAAGTAATTTTTTTCATAAGGTTAAGTTTAAAGGTTAGGCCTAAAATAAATTAAGGTGTTAGCTTCTGTGTTTTCTAAATATTAACTTTGTGTAAATAAAAAAGGCTGCAATTGCAGCCTTTTTTTGTTGTTATTTAAATAATTGAATTACTCCACATCCAGAGAAGGGAACGTGTATCCTGTCCATGCAAAAACTGAAGTATCAGCTCCTGTGTTTCCAGCCCCAACGGTGATAGTGGCACCTTGAGCTTTAATATCTGTAGCGTCGATTGCTCCAAGTGCTGTTACATTAATAGAAGTTTCGCTAGATCCGTCTCCAGAATTATCAGTTAGATCGATAAAATCTGAAGCACTTCCGGCATCTTCATCTTCGGCAGCAATAATAGCAACTACGGCATTGGTAATCGTAGCAGAGCTTCCTCTTCTAATTTTAATCATATCTGCCATGCTGATGGTAGATTGATGATATAGAGTAAGTCCGTCGATAGTAGGATTTGATCTTGGGGAAGCATCATTATTGTTAGAATTACTATCGGCTTCAATACCTCTAGGATCCTCGGTTACATCATTAAATCCAAATTCTCTGATTCCGTAAAAGTTTTTACCGGTTCCTGTCCAGCCTTCAGTCCAGTCAAACCAATCGTCTTTAGCGTTTACAACAAGTGCATTGGTAACGTCTACCGTTCCGCCAAACCATTCGATACCATCATCATCACCGTATCTTACCATGATATTGCTTATCGAAGTTTCACTACCTACACCATAAAAGGTGAATCCGTTAAATTCCTGGTCACCATTGATTCTTGCTCCGGTATATTCTAAGATCATATAGTTGATAGTTCCAGAATTGTCTGCATCATTATCGCCTCCGTAAGATATACCAGCAACTTCTGTTTCTGCAACATCTCCAGAATTGATTTGTGCGTAACCAGCTAACATAACTCCGCCCCAGTCACCAGCGCGTGGATTCTCTGCGGCTGATGTAATCAGGATAGGGCTATCTGCTGTACCCTGGGCATCAATTTTCGCGCCTTGTGAAACCGCGATGTATACATTTGTACCTCCAGATCTAGCTTTAATAGTAACTCCAGGTTCTATTTTAAGTGTTGCACCATCCATAACCTTTAGGGCTCCGGTAAGCATCCATTCAGTATCAGCTGAAATGGTAACATTAGCTCTAACTTCACCATGTAGATCTTCTGGATCTAAATCGGGATCGTCCTGAGACTCGATTACATCGTCTTTTTGTTCTACGACACCACCATCGTCATCAGTTCCTGGAGTAGGAGTATCATCATCGCTAGAGCAACTTCCTAATAATGTTGCAATGGTAAACATCGAAAGAAATAATTTTGATTTTTTCATAAGTGTTTTTGTTTAATTGAAATTTGATTTATATAAGAGTGTTTGTTACTGATTATAAGCTATAACTAAGTCCTACGGAGAATACAGTCCCTTTTTTAAAATTATTGATTGTATTAGTGCCTCCGTTTATATCATCCTGAGTCAATTTGAATTCGGGATCTAAAATGTTCTTTATTTTAGCGTTTATTCCCCAGTGTTTCGAAATAGTGCCTGTAGCAATAAAATCTAATGTAGGAATTCCGGTTTCTACAATGTTTCCTTGTTGCTGCACACCTAAGGAATAAATACGATCACTGAAGTAGTTTAGAACAACAGAAGACATCAAATTAAATTTATTGCTATCGTAATTATAAGTTAGATCTGTATTAAGAACCCATGGAGATGCACCTTCCAATTCATCTTCGCTATTAGTAAAGTTTGTACTTCTGTTTGATAAATCTTGTCTTGAATATAAATACGAGGTGTTTAAACCAAAAGCCAACTCATGTTTTTTGCTTTCGCCAGATTCAATGTTAAAGACCGTTTTACGAACTTCTAATTCTGCTCCGGCAACATCTGCTTCAGCTCCAGAATTGATGTAAGAAAGTTGGTTAGCAGCCGAGTTTACCTGTACCCTGTTTATAGGATTTTTAATTTTTTTGTAAAATCCGGTTAAAGATATGATTTGATTACCACCGAAGTAAAATTCATATTTCATATCCAAGTTGTAGTTGTCAGAAGCTTCTAAATTTGGGTTACCAAAACTTGAGAAGTTTACATCTTCATAAAGAAATGGAGCAACTTCTTTAAATTGCGGAAAAGTATAGGTTTTGCTACCTGTTAGTCTTAAAATGCTATTTTCGTTAAAGTTATATTTTGCCGTAAAACTTGGTAGGAAATAGGTGTTTTCTATCGTAGAAGGATCTGTATTTTGATTATTTTCACTACTAGATAGGTTGGTATCCCAGTTTACATACTGATTGATATGTTCTACACGTAGGCCTGCATTTAAGGTAAATGCTTCATTAAATTTATAGAAAGCATTTGTGAAACCGGCATGGATATCTTTTTCTCCTTCATAGAAAAATGGGTCGAGTGGATTAAAATCATCACCAAAACCACTATTGGTTACTAATCTAAAAGTTCCATTAGATAAATTTTCCTGGTTAAAAACTAGATCTGGATTATTAGGATTTACATTAACCGGAGAGCCAAAATCATGATTAAATTGTAAAAAGTTAAATCTTCTATCTGTATTTCGATAGTCATAACCTACATTAATAATCCCTTTTTGTTGCTCTTTACTATCCGCAGCTCCAAAAGCATAAGATGCATTTAAATGGCCTACAATTTCGTTTTCTTCAAGATCAGAGAAGAAACGTAAATTGTATCCAGGTGTACCTACCGCCACACGGTAATTGTCATTAGTTTGATTATATACAAAAGTGTTTTGTCTACGATCGGGCTCATTTGCTCTTGTCATATTGTAACCTATGCTGGCTTGTAAATTAATCCTGTCTGTTAAGGCAAATTCACTTAAAAGCTGATTAACAAATACGGTATTGTCGTTAACCTGCTGTCTTTTTATATAAGCAGAGTCGTCTGTTTCCTCAGATATATTTGCAGATTGCCCAAAATAATTCCCAACGCTCTGAGTGTTATTATGAATGTATAAAGAATTGAAGCTTAGATTATTTTCGCCAAAACCATAGTCTAAATTCGCCATTAATATTTGAGATACATTATACTGGTATTTTTGAAAATCAAGATCTCTAAGGGGAAGTCCCTGAGCGTTGATCTCTTTTGTGTTTCCTTCATTATAGCTGTATTTACTATCGAAAGATCCTATTAGTAAGGTTTTTAGGTTGTTATCTCCAATGTCGAATTTTTTTCCAAGTTGGAAATTACCATTGGTGTTGATCTGAGAATTTTGATTGTTAGATCCCATAGAATTTTCAAAACTGTAAGTATCTAAACTAGTTATAGGGCTATCTGAAGATAAGCCATAACCAAACCAGGAAGCTCCGTCCACAGTTTCGAAATCTTCGTTTACAGCTCTATTGTTAAATCCAGAACCGAAACCAACCTTTATAGTTTCTTTGCCGTATAATTCTTTGGAAATAATATTAATGTTAGCACCTGCAAAATCTCCATAAAGAGAACTTTGAAAAGTTTTATTAATTCCAACACTATTGATAATGTTACTGTCAAAGAAATCCAGTGCCACGTTTTTGTATTCCGGGTCTTCAGAAGGTAATGGTAAGCCGTTAAGCGTAGTAGAGTTATAACGATCACCAAGACCTCTAACAAAAACATTCTTAACTCCCTCTTGTTTGCTAACACCTGCCATTTTAGTAAGTGCACCTTGTGCATCACCTACGCCTTTTCTTGCTAGCTCTTGGGCACTAATATTTTCAATCATTTCTATAGCTCCCTTTTGCTCTAGCAACAATGCAACTTCACTATCCCTTCTGGATACTGTTGTGATTACGACTTCATCTAAAGTAGCGGCGCTGGCGCCAAGACCTGTATTAATTTCGGTAACTTTACCGGCAACCACCTTTACATTTGGTATTTCCAAGGTTTCGTAACCAACAAAACTAAAGACCACGGTATAGGTACCCGGCTCAATTTTGTCCAGTACATAAAGACCGTCATAGTCTGATGTTGTTCCTTTAGAAGTTCCTTTAATAGTTACGTTGGCAAACGGTAGTGGTTCGCCGTTCATCTCGCGATCGGTAAGTTTCCCCGCGATAGAACCTGTTGTTTCTTGTGCATTTACTATACTAGTAAGTAAAAATGCAATTAGTACTAAAAATTTATTCATCCCTTTGTTTGATTCTTGAGTGCAAATTAAAGGGGGGTATGTAAAGCTTGTGTTAACCGCAAATTAACGCTTTGTCATTTTAGTGTTATGTAAAGGTTACTAAATAAATGCTTAAATTGTAGATTCAAATTAATAATTACATTTACCGCGTATTTGTTAAAATCGATACTAAAATGAAGAAAAAAGACATCAGAATCCTTCTGGTAGATGACGAACCAGATATCCTGGAGATCGTAGGCTACAATCTTTCTGCAGAAGGTTATCAGGTAATCACTGCTGATAATGGCGCAGAGGCGGTAAAGGTGGCGAAGAAAAAATCACCACATTTAATTATACTGGATGTGATGATGCCAGGTATGGATGGGATAGAAGCCTGTGAGCAAATGCGAAAAATACCAGAGTTAGAAGATACCATTATTACTTTTTTAACCGCCAGAGGAGAAGATTACTCACAAATGGCAGGTTTTGATGCCGGTGCAGATGATTATATTACCAAGCCTATAAAGCCAAAAGTTTTAGTAAGTAAGGTAAAAGCATTACTTAGAAGGTTTAGGGATGAAGAAACAGGCTCTAATATTGTAAAGGTAGGAGAGATTGTTATTAATAGAGATGAATATAAAGTAGTGAAGAATAAAGAGGAGATGATTTTGCCTCGTAAAGAATTTGAATTACTTTCACTATTAGCCTCTAAGCCAGGAAAGGTATTTAAAAGAGAGGATATTCTTGATAAAGTTTGGGGTAACGAAGTTGTCGTTGGCGGGCGTACTATAGATGTACATATTCGTAAATTAAGAGAAAAAATAGGTGACGACAGCTTTAAAACCGTAAAAGGAGTTGGTTATAAGTTTGTAGTTTAATGGCGAAAAAATTTAAGAAGTCCTACACATTTGCAATAAAGACCTCTTTATATCTAACCTTGTTTTTAAGCGGTCTATGGACTGCTTTTTCTTATTTTTCTGGGAACTTTCATTGGTGGGCACTGATGGGATTTGCATTGGTTTGCTACACGTTTTCCTTCTTTATTACACAATATCGGGTAGAGAATTTTATCTATAAAAGGATTAAGAAAATTTACGACGATGTTTCCTTATTAGACTCTTCTACCCTAAACCCTAATCAGGTTACAACAGATATGGCTTCACTTACCAGAGAGGTAGAGAAATTTGCTGAACATAAAAAACTTGAGATCGAGACTTTAAAGGTGCGCGAGAATTACCGTAAAGAATTTATGGGAAATGTTTCGCACGAGTTAAAGACACCACTGTTTACTGTACAGGGATATATTTTAACTTTATTGGACGGGGCGATGAAAGATAAAAGCGTTCGTAAAAAATATCTGCAACGCGCCAGTAAAGGAGTAGAGCGCCTTATCTATATCGTAAAAGATCTGGATATGATCACCAAATTAGAAACAGGTGATTTACATCTTTATATCGAAGATTTTGATATTGTTGAATTAATTCAAAACACCTTTGATCTATTAGAGATGAAGGCAGCTAAAAAGAATATAACCCTTACGTTTGATATGGATTATCAGGAAGCGATCTGGGTAAGAGCCGATGAGGAAAGAATTCAGCAGGTTATTACAAATCTGGTAGTCAATTCCATTAAGTACGGCAAAGAAGGCGGTACTACAGAGATTAGTATAGAAAATCTAATTAAAAACAAAGTGATTGTTAGGGTTACCGATAACGGTGAAGGAATCGCTAAAACTAATATTCCGCGTTTATTTGAACGTTTTTATCGTGTAGATAAAAGTGGTTCCCGAAAAGAAGGGGGCTCCGGTTTAGGTTTATCAATTGTTAAGCACATCATAGAGGCCCATAGTGAAAAAATCTATGTAGAAAGTGTATTTGGGGTGGGGAGTGAATTTTCATTCACGCTGGAAAAGAGTAAAGAGATCCCTAAAAGGGTACTCGAAACTGAAATTGCTGAAGCCTGAAAAATCCTCTAAATTTCCCAATTTCTCTAAAGAGAAGTTTTCTTGTTTACAATGCGGGGCAATACCAAGTTTTTCCAAACGCTCAGCCAGATATTCCTGTTCAAACTGTCCCGGGGTTGGTATAAAGAAAGCTTTCGCTTCAATCTTATAAAGATCCATAATCGTGGTGTAGCCGGATCTTGCTATAACGTATTTACAACTATTCATGGCTTGTTGCAAAAATGCTCCATAAAGATGGTTTCTAATATTGATATTGGTGTTTTTCAAGCTCATTTCTTCCACGGAAAAAACACCTCTTATAAATAAAATCCTGTGTTCGGTATCTTTAAAAGCATCCAGTAGACGCTTTTCTAAAAAGCTTCGCTGCGGCTCGGGACCGGATAGAATAATCAGGTAATCATAAACTATGGGTAAAGAGCGTTTTTCGATTCTGCTTAAAGGGCCAATATATTTTATGGCGGAATTCTCTGTTTTTAGGTGTCCCAATATACCGCTTAGATTTTTACTGCCTGGTAGGTCAGGTACCCAGCATTCGTCAAATTTTTCAATATATTTTTGCTGAATTTTGCTACTGAAGTAGGTGGTGTTTCCTGAAAGTACCTGAAGTTGATGAGTGATAAATACACATCTTAATTGCTTATTTCTTACTCCCCAGCGATTATCTGAAATGATTCCCGAAATTTGATAATCCCGAATAATACCCTGTGTCATTTTTTTTTCAGCTTTAATGACATTTAAAATACGTGGGCTGTCAAAAAGTAATTTCCATTTTAAGTTTCCGGGATCTTCGGTATATTTTATATTATATGATGGTAATTCCAGACAAATAATATGTGGGAATTCTTTTTTTAAAAGTCGTAAGGCATCACCATCAGAAGCTAAAACAGGTTCGTAATCGTTTTTTAGCAGTGCTTTTATAATGGGTATGCATCTGGTGGCATGCCCCAGTCCCCAATTTAAGGCCGCAACTAAAATTCGTTTTTTTTGCATATTGCAAATATAAATTCGTAGAAGCTTCAGCCGGTTTTTAAGCATTAAAAAAACATCACGAAATTTTTAAATCTCCATGGCAATTTTCTAAAAGCTTGTGTTTGAATCCTGAAATTATACATTTGTAGTATTAACTTTGCTAAAAACTGAAATATAATTCTATAAATTTGCCGAAAATCAAATTTCAGCTGTGGGAAGTAAGAATAAATTAAAACGTTTTAAAGAGAACGAAACATTTTCAAATGTCATTCAGCCAACAAGGGAGATGCTTACCGAGGCCGACTTTCAATATAAGGGAAAATGGAATGCTGATTTTTTTAAAAATGATCAGCCAATTATTTTAGAATTAGGATGCGGTAAGGGCGAATATAGTGTTGGATTGGCGCAGGCTTTTCCAGAAAAGAATTTTATCGGAATCGATATTAAAGGGGCTCGTTTTTGGCGCGGCGCTAAAACAGCTTTAGAAGAAGGATTGGATAATGTGGGGTTTTTAAGAACG
The DNA here is from genome assembly GCF_056859415.1 of Zunongwangia sp. L-65. Taxonomy (NCBI): domain Bacteria; kingdom Pseudomonadati; phylum Bacteroidota; class Flavobacteriia; order Flavobacteriales; family Flavobacteriaceae; genus Zunongwangia; species Zunongwangia sp. L-65. Next base: position 230,935 of record NZ_JBSXOK010000069.1, on the reverse strand, counting down.
CAAATCGAGCTTATCGATTATGCTTTTGCTGAAAATGAGGTTAGTGAAATTTGGATTACATTTCCGGATCCGCAGATTAAATATAAACGAACCAAACACCGCTTAACAAACACCGGTTTTTTACAGAAGTATAAAAAGATACTGAAACCCGATGGGGTGGTAAATCTAAAAACCGATAGTGAATTTATGCACGGTTATACTTTAGGCCTTTTACATGGTGCAGGGCACGAAGTTATTTATGCTAACCACCATGTCTATAAAAATGAAGGGGCTCCAAAAGAGGTGACCAGGATACAAACTTTCTACGAAAAACAGTATCTTGAGAAGGGAAAACCAATTACTTATATTAAATTTAGAATAAAATAACAGGTTGTTGGAAGAAGCAAAAATTTTTCTCATTGTTTATTTCGCGGCGCTTTTTGGAGTTTTGCCGCCTGGTTTGGTGAATATGACTGTCGCTAAAACCTGTATTGAACGTGGTAAGAAAAATGGGATGCTTGTAGCTATAGGAGCTTCTGTAGTAATTCTTCTTCAGGCCTTTATTGCCGTTTTACTAGCCAAGTATATTTTTGAGCACGAATTCGTGAGAAGGATTATGCTGAGGGCTGCTTTGGTTATATTCAGTATTTTAGGAGTGTTTTTCTTTGTTCAGGCTAAAAAGAAAAAAGGCATGCCTGCACATTCCAAGAAAAAGGAAAATAGTAGTTTATATAAGGGGATGATTATAGCAGCATTAAATATTTTTCCCATCCCTTATTTTTGTGCTATTGCCGGTGCTTTTAACGTAGGGGTTGGCGTTAGTTATAACTGGTTTAAAATTATTGCCTTTGCAGTCGCAGCGTCGCTTGGTAGTTTTACCAGTTTGTATCTGTATGTACTTTCCTTTATTAAGATTGAAAAAAAGGCAGAGCGATTCGCTAAATATTCTAATTACTTTATGGCAGGTTTAATGGCGGTGCTTGTGGTTATTACCATTATTAGAATATACAATTCATGAGTACGATAGATAAATCTGGTTTTTTTGAAAAAGTATATAAAGTAGCCGCGCAAATTCCTGAAGGCCGGGTAACTTCTTACGGTGCTATTGCCAAATATCTTGGTGCTGCAAAAAGTGCCAGAATGGTAGGTTGGGCCATGAATGCTTCTAAAAACAGGGAAGATGTTCCTGCGCATCGGGTAGTCAACCGAAATGGTATGCTTACCGGTAAAAGTCATTTTGGGGGTTCTAATGCCATGCAACAATTGCTGGAGGCTGAGGGTGTGAAAATAAGGGATATGAAAGTCCTTGATTTTGATTCTGTTTTTTGGGACCCAATGACCCAATTGGAGGAGCCGTATTAAGAAATATATTTCTGTAAGGTTTTAGATGTTCGCTATACTAAATGAAATGTGTTTCCTATCGGAAAGGCGGAATTAATTATGTTTATCATAGAATAGATCAATTCTTTATAAATGCTTCGTGTTTTTAGCATTTCAAAGTATATTTGCGTTTAGAATCGATCTAATTAAAAGATATTCTGACTAAAAATTTTTATGAAATTAGATAGAAAAGAAATAATCAGAGCATTAGAATCTATTAGTGTTGCCGGAGAAGGTAAAAACATGGTAGAAGGTGGTGCTTTGCAAAACGTTATGACTTTTGGTGATGAGGTTATTGTCGATCTAGTATTAAGTTCGCCTGCACTTCATATAAAAAAGAGGGCAGAGGTAGATGTGATGAAAGCTATTCACGAAAAAGTCTATGAAAAAGCAAAAATAAAAGTAAATATTAAGGTTGAAGCACCTGCTACTGAGAAAAAGGCGCCTGAGATTAAAGGAAAACCAATTCCCGGTATTAAAAATATAATTGCCGTAGCCTCAGGAAAAGGGGGTGTAGGAAAATCTACGGTTACAGCAAATTTAGCGGTTACTTTATCCAAAATGGGCTTTAAAGTGGGTGTTTTAGATGCAGATATTTATGGTCCATCAGTACCTATCATGTTTGATGTGGCGGCAGAGCGCCCATTATCTGTGAATGTTGACGGAAAATCTAAAATGAAGCCAGTAGAAAATTATGGAGTTAAAATACTTTCTATAGGTTTTTTTACCAAACCAAACCAGGCTGTGATCTGGAGAGGGCCAATGGCTGCTAAAGCACTAAATCAAATGATTTTTGATGCCGCCTGGGGAGCCCTTGATTTTCTTTTAGTCGATTTGCCTCCGGGAACGGGGGATATTCACCTTTCTATCATGCAATCGCTTCCTATTACCGGTGCTGTTGTGGTGAGTACACCACAAAATGTAGCATTAGCAGATGCTAAAAAAGGAGTGGCGATGTTTCAGCAGGAAAGTATAAACGTACCAGTGCTGGGTATTGTTGAAAATATGGCGTATTTTACCCCACAGGAGTTGCCAAATAACAAGTATTATATTTTTGGCGAGCAGGGAGCTAAAAACCTTTCTGAAGATTTACAGGTGCCGTTTTTAGGAGAAATTCCATTGGTGCAAAGTCTTAGAGAGTCAGGTGATATTGGTCGTCCTGCGGCGCTTCAGGAAGAAACCCCTTTAGAGGAATCTTTTAAGGAGATTACCAGAAATATGGTTCAGGAAACGGTAAATAGAAACAAAAGCTTACCTCCAACCGAGGCGATTAAGATCACCACGATGGCTGGATGTAGTGCGGTTAAAACTAAGTAAATGACAAGCGAAGAAATAAAACTTAATGTAGAGAAGGCATTAGCCGAAATTCGCCCTTTTTTAGAAAGTGATGGGGGGGATATCTCTTTGGTTGCGATTGAAGACGACCGTTTAGTAAAGGTACAGTTAGAGGGGGCTTGTGTGGGTTGCTCTGTAAATCAAATGACTTTAAAGTCTGGGGTAGAAATGACTATTAAAAAGTATGTGCCCCAGATAGAGGAAGTAATAAATATCCAGAAGTAATTTATCAGGACAAACTTGTGAGGTAGTGATTAGAAATAGGTTTTTATTTCGGGAGAAGTCACGAAGTATTTAATCTCGGTTATTGAGTAAGCCTCCAAATTAACCTAAACATTATGATTAAAACAGATATGATAATTGTTGGTGCAGGACCAACAGGCCTTTTTACTGTTTTTGAAGCAGGATTGTTAAAATTAAAATGTCATCTTATCGACGCCTTACCACAACCTGGGGGGCAATGTTCAGAAATATATCCTAAGAAACCCATATATGATATTCCCGGTTTTCCAGAAGTGCTCGCAGGAGATCTTGTAAGTAATTTAATGGAGCAAATTAAAGCTTTTGAACCAGGTTTTACTTTGGGTGAGCGTGCTGAAACCATCGATAAACAAGAAGACGGTAGTTTTATAGTAACTACCAATAAAGGAACAAAGCACCATGCGCCGGTAGTTGTTATTGCCGGTGGTTTAGGAAGTTTCGAGCCCAGAAAACCACCTATTCCCAATATTATAGATTTTGAGGATAAAGGTGTAGCATATATGATTAAAGAACCAGAAGTGTATCGCGATAAAAAAGTAGTTATTGCGGGCGGAGGTGACTCTGCTTTAGACTGGGCTATTTTTCTTGCCGATGTAGCTTCAGAGGTTTCTTTAGTTCACAGGAGACAGGAGTTTAGAGGAGCTTTAGATTCCGTAGAAAAAGTAGAAGAATTATCCAAAATTGGTAAGATAAAGCTGGTGACCAATGCTGAGGTTGTTGATCTTAAAGGAGAAGACGACCTGGAAGCAGTTGTAATAAGACATAAGGATACGGCTCTTGGAGAAGAGATTAAAGAAACCGATTATTTTATTCCTTTATTTGGTTTATCACCAAAGCTGGGCCCAATTGGTGATTGGGGACTGGAAATTGAAAAGAACGCTATAAAAGTTGATAACACGTATGATTATCAAACTAATATCCCTGGTGTGTATGCGGTTGGGGATGTAAATACTTATCCTGGTAAATTAAAGTTGATTCTTTGCGGTTTTCATGAAGCTGCAATTATGTGCCAGAGTGCTTATCAACGTATATTTCCTGATAAGAAATACGTGATGAAATATACGACCGTAAGTGGGGTTAATGGTTTCGACGGAAGTAGGAAAGAAGCTAAGAAAGAAGTAGTTAAAAGTATAAATTAGTAGTAGAAGTGTAAAGCTTCAAAATATTGAGACATGTCTGATATAAAAATAACCATCATTGACAGGGAAGGAGAAGCACATACTGTAGATGCACCTACAGATATGAATATGAACTTAATGGAAGTAATTCGTTCTTACGAACTAGCACCTGAGGGTACGATTGGTATCTGTGGAGGGATGGCCATGTGTGCGTCCTGCCAGTGTTACGTGCTTAATTTGGAGCATATGTTACCGGAGCAGAGTTTTGAAGAGGAGGATATGCTGGATCAGGCATTCTTTGTAGAGGATAATAGCCGATTAAGTTGCCAAATTCCCATTACGGAAGATCTGGATGGTCTGGAAGTTAAATTAGCACCGGAGTCTACTTAGAAAAAAACAAACACAACAGCCAGTTCTTTAAGAATTGGCTGTTGTGTTTGTAAGCAATTCAATTTCACGTTCTATACCGTCCCATAGTTCGCTTCGGGCGTCTAGAGCTTGTTTGGCAATGGCTTCAACTTCCTGCCATTTGTCGGTATCTTTTCCACAAAGGTGTTCAATCATTTCAAAGGCCATCGGCCCATGTTCATCATCATCCAGTTCTATGTGGCGGTCAAAGTAATATTTGAATAATTGTAAGTCTTTTTCAGGAAAATTCTTCTGGATATTTCCGATGATAGAAGTAAACATCCCAGGGATTAATCCTTCCCTTCCAAAGGTAAATGCAGAGGCTATTTTGTGTGGTTTGCCTTCAGAAATGGTTTCAAAAGTAAATTTTAAAAACTGTTTGATACTCCAGGGTAAATCACTTGCTGCAATAATTAAGTATATATCGGTACCATGAATGACCTGATCTAAAAAACTATGGATTTTGGTTGTATTTGCTCCTGCTTTTTCCATAGCATCAATGTACATCTCGTAATGGCTTTGGTGTTTTCCGTAGAAATTAACATCGGTTTCCTCGGCCAGGACAATTTCATTGATTAAATATCTGGTTTCAGGATTCCCAACCGGGAACCAGGGGTTAGTAGTTTTAGTGAGATTTTGCTGTAAGGCCTTTAATAAAGACATAAAATCCCAAACAGCAAAAACGTGATGCTCCATAAATACCTGCAACTCTTTTGGAGACCTTACTTTTGAATATAGGGAGTGATTTAATAAAGTTTCTATCTGTGGTTTTAGGGCTTTATTGATGTCTTTAATCATAACTTGACTTAAATTCGCCGCAAAAATACTTGCTGGCAAGGGATTTTAAAATTGTAACAGTCTTTTTACAGATTGTTAATAGCAAATTTCGGTAATTCTGGTTAAATTGAAAGGTATTATGATTGGATTAATTCATTTTAATATCATTATTTTTTATTCTGAGAAATCTAAGGATTTTCTTAGGGTAGAAGGGGTAGTGCCTAAAAAGCAAATGAAATTAAAAACCAAATGCTGCGAGAAATATAAAAAGGGCAAGCGTTGTAAGCGTTGCCCTTGTTTTGATCTTTTATGATGCTATTTTATCGAAATTTGATCGTCATAGGGGAAAGTGTAATGGATAAGCATTAGAATTTTAAAAAGCGGAGTGCCCCGTAATATCCATTCCCGTAATCAAAAGGTGAATGTCGTGAGTGCCTTCGTAGGTGATAACACTTTCCAGGTTCATCATATGGCGCATAATGCTGTATTCTCCTGTTATGCCCATCGCTCCTAAAACCTGCCGAGCTTCCCTGGCAATTTTTAAGGCCATATCAACATTGTTTCTTTTGGCCATGGATATTTGTGCTGAAGATGCTTTTCCTTCGTTTTTAAGAGTTCCTAATCGCCATGCTAATAACTGGGCCTTGGTAATTTCAGTAATCATTTCAGCTAATTTTTTCTGCTGAAGTTGCTTTTCCGCGATAGGTTTTCCAAACTGGATTCTTTCTTTAGCATAACGTAATGCGGTATCATAACAATCCATGGCAGCTCCAATAGCGCCCCAAGCGATTCCATATCTGGCAGAATCAAGGCAGCCAAGTGGTGCGCCCAATCCGCTTTTTTGGGGTAAAAGATTTTCTTTTGGAATTTTTACATTATTAAAAATAAGTTCACCAGTGGCGCTGGCACGAAGCGACCATTTATTGTGAGTTTCTGGAGTAGAGAAGCCTTCCATGCCACGTTCCACAATAAGTCCGTGTATCCTACCTTCTTCGTTTTTGGCCCATACTACTGCTATATCTGCAAAAGGTGCGTTAGAAATCCATAATTTTGCTCCGTTAAGTAGGTAATGATTTCCTTTGTCCTTAAAATTAGTGAGCATTCCACCGGGATTCGAGCCAAAATCTGGTTCGGTTAGACCAAAGCATCCTATCAATTCTCCGGAAGCTAATTTAGGAAGATATTTTTTCTTTTGTTCTTCAGAACCATATGCGTAGATGGGATACATAACCAGAGATGATTGTACTGAAGCGGTAGAGCGTATGCCGCTATCACCCCTTTCGATTTCTTGCATTATGATTCCGTATGAAATCTGATCTAAGCCGGCGCCACCATAATCTTCAGGAATATAGGAGCCAAAAGCACCAATATCAGCTAAACCTTTTAGTAAAGTTTTTGGGAATTCTGCTTTTTGAGCGGCATCCTCGATAATAGGGCTTAACTCTTTTTTTACCCAGGCGCGAGTGGCCTCTCGTACCATTTTATGTTCGTCGCTTAGTAAGTCGTCAAGATTATAATAATCTGGTGCTGTAAAAAGATCTGGTTTCATTTGCAATGTGTAGTTTCATTAAATGTAACCAAGTTTTTAATAGGAATCAATAGAAATTACATTTTCAGGTAGAAAGGGGCGACCAGTTTTTGATAGGGTGTGGTATATTGATGTCTTTGATGTTCAATAGTTAATTCCTCTTTTAAAACTTCAATAGGTTCTAACCCCAATAAAATTAGGCATCTTTTTATTTCTGAGGTAGGCGTTCCTTTTACATAAGTAATTTTTTCAGGGAAAAGATTAAAATCACCGGCGAGTTCTAGAAAATCCTGTTCCTGGCTTTTAGGAATAATAACGGCCAGTCTTCCTTTTTCTGAAAGAAGATAAGTTGCGCCTTCTAGCAAAAGTCGAAAAGGTAAAGCGTCCTGAAAACGTGCCATATCGCGTGCTTCTGAAGCAGTTTTATAATCTGAATTGTAGAATGGTGGATTGGAAATAATCAAATCGTATTTTTCTTCGTCCTGCATTTCTTCTACAAATTCACCAAACTCGGCGTGATAACAAAAAAGACGATCTCCCCAGTCACTATGTTCAAAATTTTCTACAGCCTGTTCGTAGGCATTTTCATCTATTTCAATAGCATCTATAAGTTGCGCTGAGGAACGCTGTGCCATCATAAGGGCAATGACACCGGTACCGGTGCCCACATCCAAAATGCTATCTGTATCTTCTAAAAGATCTACCCATGCGCCTAAAAGTACACCGTCTGTTCCTATTTTCATAGCACAGCGATCCTGATGGATTTCGAATTGTTTGAATTTAAATGGTTTTGATGACATAGAATTAAAGAGAGACTATCTAAAAAGTCAATTTTTGCCAGGTTGTTCCGATAGTCATCGGAATTGTTTAAGGATGTTTTGGATACTTTTTAGACAGCTATTTTGTTAGAAAATGATTTTTATTGTAGTTGCCTATACCAATCTCGTTATAGGGAAGCATGGCAGCATGTAATGCTCGCTTATCGAGTAAAATAAAAAAACCGCTTCAACTGAAGCGGTTTTTATCAATATATTTTTCTGAAGAAATTATTCTCCTAAAGCAACTCTTTCAAAAGCAACAACAGTAAGATCTGCATCTACAGATTTTACATATTCTGCAACAGTTTGCTTGTTATCTTTAATAAACGCCTGGTTTACCAATGTGTTATCTTTAAAGTAACGCTTAATTTTACCTTTAGCGATGTTATCTAACATGTCTTCAGGTTTACCTTCAGCTCTTAGTTGATCTTTTGCGATCTCGATTTCTTTCTCGATAGTTGTTTGATCAACACCTTCTTCGTTAAGGGCTACCGGGTTCATGGCAGCAGCTTGCATAGAAACATCTTTTGCAGCTTCTTCTGCTCCGGCTACGTTTTTAGAAAGACCTGTTAAAACAGCAATTTTATTACCAGCATGAATATAAGAACCTACGAAAGGAGCTTCTAAAGTTTTGAAAGATCCGATCTCGATTTTTTCACCGATAACACCTGTTTGTTCAGTTAATTTATCCTGAACGGAGATACCGTTATAATCTGCAGCTAATAATTCTTCTTTAGTAGAAACCTGAAGCGCTAGGTCTGCAAAATCATTAGCTAGTTTTACGAAGTCATCGTTTTTAGCTACGAAATCTGTTTCACAGTTTAAAGAAATAACAGCGCCTTTAGTAGCATCTGCATTTACTTTAGCGATAGCAGCACCTTCAGAAGATTCTCTATCTGCTCTTTTGGCGGCTACTTTCTGTCCTTTTTTACGAAGAACTTCAATTGCTTTATCAAAATCACCATCAACTTCTACAAGAGCTTTTTTACAGTCCATCATTCCTGCTCCCGTAGCTTTTCTCAATTTATTTACTTCAGCGGCGGTTATCTTTGCCATAGTTGTTTTAGTTTTTAATCCCTCATGGAGGGTTTAATTCCCCGAGGCTAGCCTCGAAATTGTATAAAAAGTTTTCAGACTCATACCTCGCTGGTTTCCCTTGAGGTTCTTGATATTATAAGTCGTTTAGTTATTTTGTAAAGAAATAAACTAAACGACTTATAGAGTTTACCAAAATGTTATATTTTATTCTTCTTCGTTAGAAGAGGTCGCTTTCTCTAAAGTTTCCTGTTTAGACTCTAGTTTAACATCTTTCTTAGCCTCTTTCATGGCTTTTTTGTCTGATGCATCTTTAGATGGAACTTCTCCTTCTGCTTTTGGCATTTTTGGAGCTTTTTCGCTTTTGCTTTCTTTATCCTCTTTTTTAGAATCTTTGTTAGATTTTCTATCAGATAAACCTTCTACGATAGATTCTGATACATAAGATACTACTTTATTGATGGATTTTGAAGCATCATCATTGGCAGGAATTACATAATCCACTTCACGAGGATCTGAATTCGTGTCTACCATAGCAAAAATTGGAATGTTTAATTTTTGAGCTTCTTTTATAGCAATGTGTTCACGAGTGATATCTACTACAAATAATGCCCCTGGAAGTCTGGTCATATCTGCAATAGATCCTAAGTTTTTATCTAACTTAGCTCTTAAACGATCTACCTGAAGACGTTCTTTCTTAGAAAGAGTATTAAAAGTACCGTCTTTTTTCATTCTATCGATAGAAGCCATTTTCTTAACAGCTTTACGGATAGTAACAAAGTTGGTAAGCATACCACCTGGCCATCTTTCAGTGATGTAAGGCATATTTGCTTTTTCAGCTTGCTCAGCTACGATTTCTTTTGCTTGTTTTTTGGTAGCAACGAAAAGTATTTTTCTGCCGCTGGCTGCTATTTTTTTAAGGGCTTCACCAGCCTCTTGCATTTTAGCAGCACTTTTATATAGGTTGATGATGTGAATACCATTACGCTCCATATAAATATAAGGAGCCATGTTTGGATTCCATCTTCTGGTAAGGTGTCCAAAGTGTACACCTGCATCAAGTAATTCTTTAACTTCTACTTTATTTGCCATTTTTGTAATAGTTTACTTTCTGTTGAGATAGCAACAATCAGGTGGCTACTTGTTAAGTATGGCCCTAATTGTTTAGATGCTAAACTAACTCTCGATAACCAAGATCGAGATAACAACAAAATTTTTAATTTAAATGAACTTAATCGGGTAAATACCCAATATATATTAACGTTTAGAGAACTGGAATTTCTTACGAGCTTTCTTCTGACCAAATTTCTTACGTTCCACCATTCTTGGATCTCTTGTAAGTAATCCTTCTGGTTTAAGCGTAGATTTGTTCTCCTCGTTAAGCTCTACCATAGCTCTTGATAACGCAAGACGAATAGCTTCTGCCTGTCCTGTGATTCCTCCACCGTACACGTTGATTTTTACATCAAAAGTTCCTGCAGTTTCGGTAAGATTGAAAGGCTGATTTACTTTATACTGTAATGTACTTGTTGTAAAGTAATCGTTAAGATCTTTTTTGTTTACAGTGATGTTTCCTTTTCCTTCTGAAACATATACACGTGCAACAGCCGTTTTTCTACGGCCAATTTTGTGAATAACTTCCATTACTTAAGATCGTTTAAGTTAATAGTTTTAGGTTTTTGAGCTTCTTGACCATGTTCTGATCCTGCATAAACCTTTAAATTACGGAAAAGAGCTGATCCTAATTTGTTTTTAGGAAGCATTCCCTTTACTGCTTTTTCAACAAGACGCTCTGGCGCTTTTGTAAATAATTCTGAAGCAGTTAAACTTCTTTGTCCACCTGGATAACCTGTATGACGGATGTATTCTTTAGCATCCCATTTCTTTCCAGTTAAGTTGATTTTTTCTGCGTTGATAACAATTACGTTGTCTCCACAATCAACGTGTGGGGTGAAGTCTGGCTTGTACTTACCTCTAAGGATTTTTGCAACCTTAGAAGATAGGCGGCCTAAAGTCTGTCCTTCAGCATCTACAAGTACCCACTCTTTGGTTACTGTCGCCTTGTTGGCTGATACTGTTTTGTAGCTTAATGTGTCCACACTAAATAAATTTACTTAATAATTAAACATTCCATTCCTGATCCCAAAGTCGTAGCAAGGGAAATTCAGGGGTGCAAATGTACAATTATAAATTTATATAGCAAACAGCATTTTTATTAAAAATTTGATGGAAAGATTTTGATAGTCAAAGTTATAAGATATTACCGAAATCACGATAAAAGTTACGCTAGCAATTTTAATCGTTTGCTAGTTTTAAAAATATAGTTTTTTTGGGTACTAAGTTTGTCTGGGTTCTGAGAGATGTTATCAATGCGTTATTTTTCTTAAAAAGTTAAAGTTTAACAATATTTAATTTTCAATAGAGGTTTAGTGAATGCAATAAAAAAATGTTAAAAAATCTTACTTTTTTTTAATTAAATGGAGTAAATTTAATTAAATGTAAAAATATATTCATATAATAATTTAATATTTTGTTTTAATATTTTGTTTTAATATATTTGTTTTAACAAAAAAACTATTAATATGATAAAAAAATTACTGATTTACTTCATGTTCTTGATTTCTTATGTAGGCCTTGCTCAAGAGAAAGAAATTACGGGGATAGTTTACGATGAAAATGGGATGGCTGTTCCGGGTGTGAATGTTACAATTCCGTCCATTAATAGAGGTGTTCAAACCAACTTTGATGGAGAATATTCTATAAGAGCTTCGGTTGGACAAAAACTTGTATTTTCATTCGTTGGATATGTAACAAAAGAAGTTACAGTAGGGAATTCCAATCAAATTAATGTTACTCTTGAGACCAGCAATGAGGTATTAGATGAAGTGCTTGTTACTGGCTATGGAGGAATACAATCAAAACGTGAGGTTACTGGAGCTATTTCGCAGGTTAAAGGAGACGAGATTTCAGATTTAGTTACTCCAAGTTTCGAATCGCAGTTAGCAGGTAGGGCTGCAGGTGTTCAGGTAACAACCCAGAGTGGAATTATAGGGGAATCTCCTCGTTTTAGAATTCGCGGTATTGCTTCAATTACTTCAGGAACCTATCCATTGATCGTTGTAGATGGAATTCCAATTTATACAGGAGATGTAGGTGGTTATGCTTCTACAAACGCACTGGGGGATATTAATCCAAATGATATCGAATCCATAGAAATTTTGAAAGATGGTTCGGCTACGGCAATTTACGGTTCTAGAGCTGCGAATGGAGTTGTTCTTATTACCACTAAATCTGGTCGTGAAGGTAGAGTTTCCATCAATGTAAATTCCACGGTAGGTTTTGCATCACCAGAAAAATTTCATCTTCTTGGTAGTCAGGAATTTGTGATGATTTCAAATGAGAAGAGATCAAATAGGGGTCAGGCAGATTGGGCTGCAGGAACAGAATTCGATACAGATTGGCAAGATGCTGTGCTAAGAAGTAGTGCGCTACAGCAGGATTATGGTCTATCAGTTTCAGGAGGAACTTCAAAAACCAAATATTATTTTTCTTTAGGATATACAGATCAGGAAAGTGTTGCTAATCCTAACGAAATGACTCGCTATACACTTAGGGCTAATTTAGACCAGGAGGTCACTAGCTGGATAAATGTTGGTATGAATGCTGGTTTTACCAGAACAGAATACACTGGTTTAAACACAGGAAGTAACTCTCTTTCTGGAAATATTTTTAGTGCAACAAGACAGCATCCAAACGTGCCTATATACAATCCAGATCATCCTACAGGCTATAATATTGATTTTGAATTTGATAATCTTGTGGGGCGTTGGGATAATATAGGTTTAATTGGTGACAACCTTCCTAATATTATGTATCCAATAGAAAATAATGATTTCTATTCTAAAATAAACAGGTTGATTGCTAATGTTTATGCTGATGTTTCGCCTATTGACGAGATCAATTTTAGAACTCAGGTAAGTGTTGACCAAATAGGAACCAATGGCTTCTTATACTATAGTCCAGTGCATGGCGACGGGCAGGGATCAAATGGTCGAGTTCAAAATAGTAATAACGACAGAGTACGTTGGAACTGGCAAAACATCTTAAGCTATAATGAAACTTTTGGAGAAGATCACAATCTAGGTGTGGTTCTTATCACAGAATATCAAAAACAGGAAGATCGCAGCTTCTTCGGCTCTGGTACAGATCTTTCAAACGAGTTTTTCAATAGAAACCTGATAAGTGGTTCATACGGAATTCAAGGTTCTGGGGGAGGTTTTTCTGAAAATGGATTTATTTCCTACGCAGGAAGAATTAATTACAATTTTAGAGAGAAATATTTTATACAGGGGAGTTTAAGACGAGATGGTTTGTCTTCTTTACCTGAAGCTAATAGATATGGTACTTTTCCTGGTATTTCAGCTGGTTGGACCATTTCTGAAGAAGGCTTTATGGATAACTTAGGCTTTATTTCAGATCTTAAAGTACGAGGTTCTTATGGAAAAGTAGGAAACGTTTCTATTGGTAACTATCCATATCTGGGTCTTTATGGTTCTGCGCAATATGGAGATGCTAATGGTATCGCTTATGCTCAGTTCGGAAATGATAATTTACGTTGGGAAACCAGTATCAAATATGATTTTGGGTTTGATCTAAGAATGTTTAATAACAGAGTGAGTCTTAATTTTGATTATTTCTTAAATGATACAGATGATCTGATCCTTGATCTTGAAACTCCAATGTCATTAGGAATTCCTGGTAACAGCTATAGTTCTAATATTGGAGCCATAGAAAACAGTGGTGTAGAGATCGCTCTCGAAGCAAGAGTAATTTCAACCGATGATTTTACATGGAGTTTAAATGGGAATGTCTCTTTTGTAGATAATGAAGTAAAATCTTTAGTAAATGGTCAGGATAGAATTTCTGGAAATAATTACACCATCACAAGAGAGGGTGAGTCTATAAATTCTATCTACGGTTTTAGATACTGGGGTGTAAACCCAGAGAATGGAAACCCGGTATATTATAAAGCAGACGGTAGTTTGGTGCAGGGAAATATTCAAACTAGTAGTTATGCTCAATTCGACCCATCTAATCCTGGTGATGTTTCTCAATCTGCAAGTCTTAGTTCTGCAGATGATAGAACTATTTTAGGAAATAGTATCCCCAAGTTTTTTGGTGGTATTGGGTCTAATTTTACCTATAAAAACTTTGATATGGGATTCTTGTTTAGATTTAGCGGAGGTAATAAGATTTTTAATGCTACAAGAAGAGATCTTTTAAACCAGAACTTTACAAATAACAGTACAGAAATTCTTGGAAGATGGCAAAGTCCTGAAAATCCTGGAGACGGATGGACCCCAAGATTATGGGCAGCATCAAACACTTTTGTGAACTTAAGCTCTAGTGCTACAACACGATTCGTGGAAGATGGTGATTTTATCAAATTAGATAATTTAAGTATTGGTTATTCTCTACCATCAGAAGTATTAGAGGCGGTAGGTTTGACTAAAATGAGAATTTACGCTCAGGGTCAAAATTTTTGGATAATCACAGATTACTCGGGAGCAGATCCAGAGATGGAAGTCAATGGAGTAGATCTTAACTTAACGCCAAGATCTTCAGTGTTTTCCCTAGGTGTGAATATAGGATTGTAGAATTAGAAAATAACTATGAATATGAATAATAAAAAATATATGATTCTAAGTTTAATGAGTAAATCAGCGATTGTTGCCTTACTGCTGCTTTTCGCTTCTTGTAATGAAGAGAATGTCTTAGATCTAGAGCCCTATAACCAGATTTCTGAAGATGCAGCGTTTTCGACGCCGGGATTAATAGAACTATCTGTTACGGGGATGTATAATGCTGCTCAAAGAGGTGATTATAACGGAGCTGGTCGTGGTTATCCATTTGGTGCTGCATTTGTTCAGCAAGGAGATAACCGTGGTGAGGACGTAGTTAATGTTGCTACTTTCTACCAATTAACCTATACCGCTACTTACGATCCAACAACTGCAAATAATATTTATTATTGGAGCGATACTTATCGTTTAATAAATAGAGCTAATATTATTTTAGACGGAGTTAACACTGCAGTAGAGAATGGAGTGATAGGTTCTGATTTAGGGGAACAATATGCAGGGGAGGCTTATTTTATGAGAGCAATTTCTCATTTAGAATTAATGTTTCATTTTGCACGTCCTTACGATGACACTCCAGATGCTAGTCACTTAGGTGTGCCTTATAGAGATGTTCCTTTTACTACGGAAGCAAATATAGCGGAAGGCTTAATGCAGGGAAGAAATACGGTTGCTGAGAATTACACCCGAATTCTGGAAGATCTTAATACAGCAGAATCTTTATTGCCAAGTCGCGATGAACGTGGAGGAACGGCCGGTCTTATTAGAGCAACTCAAGAAGCAGCAATTGCATTTAAAGTAAGAGCATATTTACATATGAAGGATTGGGCGATGGTCTTACAGGAAGGTGAAAGATTGTTAGCAACTTATTCATTGACCGAAACTCCTGGTGGACCATTTGAAAATGGATATTCTAATTCTGAATCTATTTTTTCTATAGAAAACACAGCTAATAACAATCCCGGGGTAAATGCTGCGCTTGCTTCTCAGTATAACAGAAGAGGCTTGGTTGTTGTTAGTCCTATAATTTGGAGAAATTCATACTGGTTAGAAGATGATCTTAGAAGAGAAGAGGGGTCTTTGATTTCTACAAGATCTGGAGTTAAATATACTTTAAAGTATAAAGACGATGTAACTTATACAGATCCTTCGCCAGTAATTAGATTTGCTGAAACAGTGCTGAGTATGGCTGAGGCTTCTGCAAGATTAGGGCAAACAGATGATGCTATTGACTATCTAAATATGGTTCGGGATCGTGCATTAGCTAATCCTTCAACTCAAAGCTATACAACTTCAGATTTTGCGAATACAGATGCTTTGGTAGAGGCTATTATTGCAGAAAGAAGAATTGAGTTTTTAATGGAAGGTCGTCGTTGGCCAGATATTCATAGGCTACAAAACGATGAGTATATAGATTATAACGGAATTCCTCAGAAATATGCCAACTCTGTGCCTAGCGAAGCAGATTATCAGTTAGGTACTCCTTTTACAGGTCCTTACGGTGTGCAGACTATTCCTTACTCAGATTATAGATTTTTATGGCCAATTCCACAGCAGGAAGTTAACAATAATCCAACCCTAGCCAAACAACAAAACCCAGGATGGTAATTTGAATTAGACCTCTTATTAATATTCGAAGTTTGGAAGCTCCTATCGAAAGATGGGAGCTTTTTCATTTATCTTAATGCGCTTCCAACCAATCCTGTCCAACCCCTAAATCTACATCTAAGGGTACATTAAGCTGATATGCATTTTCCATTTCTGATTTGATGAGTTTTTTTACCTGATCTAATTCAGGTTTGTAGACATCAAAGACCAGTTCATCATGAACCTGAAGAAGCATTTTTGTTTGTAGTTTTTCTTCTCCCAGTTTTTTATGAATATTAATCATCGCGATTTTAATAATATCTGCCGCACTTCCCTGGATCGGTGCATTTACGGCATTACGTTCAGCAGCACCTCTAACTACAGCGTTTTGCGAATTAATATCTTTTAAATATCGCCTTCTGCCTAAAATAGTGGATACATATCCATGTTCTCTGGCGTAGGCGACCTGATCTGCAATGTAATTGCTAAGTTTAGGGTAGGTTTTGTAGTAAGTATCGATCAATTCTTTAGATTCAGATCTGCTTAAACTTGTTTGATTACTTAAGCCAAAAGCGGATACTCCATAGATGATCCCGAAATTTACTGTTTTTGCATTACTACGTTGTTCACGTGTTACTTCTTCTAATGGAACATTAAAAACCTGAGAGGCAGTCGAGGCATGAATGTCTTCGCCGTCTTTAAACGCTTTGATCATCGTTTCTTCCTCGCTTAATGCAGCGATAATACGCAATTCGATTTGAGAGTAATCGGCAGCTAGCAATACATAATCGTCACTTCTTGGGATAAAAGCTTTTCTTACCTGTCTTCCACGTTCGGTACGTATAGGAATGTTTTGCAGGTTTGGGTTGTTGGAGCTCAACCTTCCTGTTGCTGCAATGGTTTGTACATAATCGGTATGAACACGACCGCTGGATTTTTCTACCTGCCCCGGTAATGCGTCTACATACGTATTTTGAAGCTTTACAAGACCGCGGTAATCTAAAACATGCTGAACAATTTCATGTTCTGGTGCCAGATAAGAAAGTACATCTTCGCTGGTAGAATACTGTCCGGTTTTGGTCTTTTTTGGTTTTTTTACCAAAGCCAGCTTTTCAAAAAGAATAATTCCTAATTGCTTAGGGGAGCTAATTTTAAATTCCTCACCGGCTGCTTCATAAATTTTAGCTTCTAATTCTTTAATATCACGATCTAAAGCTTCAGATAATTTTTTCAGGAAATCCAGATCCAGATTAATGCCTTCGATTTCCATATCGGCTAAGACTTCAACCAATGGCATTTCAATTTCATTAAAAAGCTTGCGTGTTTTGGCCTCGTCCAACTCTTTTTCGAAAAATTCTTTAAGCTGAAAGGTAATATCGGCATCTTCTGCCGCATATTCGGTTTGTTCGGCTAAAGGCACATCGCGCATGCTTTTTTGATTTTTACCTTTTTTGCCAATTAATTCGGAAATTGGTTGCGGAGTATAATTAAGATAGGTTTCAGCCAAAATATCCATATTATGGCGCATATCGGGATTTATAAGATAGTGCGCAATCATGGTGTCGAAGGTTGGTCCTTCCACTTTAATTCCGTATTTATCTAAAACCTTGATGTCATATTTTAAATTCTGACCTATTTTTTCAATTTCGGGTGATTCAAAAAATGGTCTAAGCAATTCGATAAGTTGCTGTGTCTTTTCTATATTATCTTCAAACGGAAGATAATAGCCTTTACCGCCTTCCCAGGAGAATGCGATCCCAACCAATTGTGCCTCAAGCGGATTTAAACTGGTTGTTTCGGTATCAAAACAAACCGATTTTTGTTTCATTAATTTCTGAATGAACAGACGTAAGCCTAAACCAGTGTCTACTTTTTGATAAACGTGTGGCGTATCTTTTAAGGTTTTTCTGCTATTGGTACTTTCAATTTTTTCTGAAGAGTCACCCCCGAATAATGAAAATTGGCCCGCCCCAGCCGTCTGCTCGTTTTTCTTAGCAGAGGGAGAATTGCTTACCTGGGTTTGATTGTCTTCTTCCCCGTTAAATAGTTTTATAAATTGATCTTTTAAACGTCTAAACTCAAGTTCGTCAAAAAGTTCCTGTACTTTTTCAGAGTCTGGCATCGATAGTTCATAATCTTCCGCATGGAATTTCACATCACAATCGATAATTATCCTAGCTAGTTTTTTAGAAAGTATCCCCTGCTCGGCATTGGTTTCAACTTTCTCTCTCATTTTTCCTTTTAGCTGATCGGTATTAGCCAAAAGTTCTTCCATAGAGCCAAATTGTTTCAGGAATTTTTTAGCGGTTTTTTCTCCAACACCGGGTAAGCCTGGAATGTTGTCTACGGCATCCCCCATCATTCCTAAAAAGTCGATGACCTGTTCTGGTCGCTCTACTTCAAATTTTTTCTGCACTTCAGGAATTCCCCAAATTTCTATTCCGTTACCCATTCTGGCTGGGCGGTACATAAAGATATTTTCAGAAACCAATTGCGCAAAATCCTTATCGGGTGTGACCATATACACCTGGTAGTTTTCTTTTTCAGCCTGTTTTGCAAGAGTTCCAATAATATCATCAGCTTCACAGCCCGGCAATTCCACAACCGGAATATGCATAGCTTTTAGAATGCTTTGGATATATGGAATTCCCTGCATTATCGGCTCTGGTGTAGCATCTCTATTGGCTTTGTAGTCCGAGAAAAGTTCTGTTCTCACTTCGCTACCTTCTTTATCAAAACAAACCGCTAAATGATCTGGCTTTTCTCTTCGAATCACATCGAAAAGTGAATTCATAAAGCCCATGATTGCAGAAGTATCAAAACCTTTGGAGTTAATTCTTGGGTTTTTGATGAAGGCATAGTATCCTCGGAAGATTAATGCATAAGCATCTACTAAAAACAGTCTTTTTTGAGCGGCCATATTTTCTGGAAAATTTATGTGTATCTTCCCAAAACTACGAAGATAATGTTACACAAAAAGAAAACCGCCCATAAAAATGAACGGTTTTTATATACAATATTGATCTTATTCGGTTTAAATCTCCACCTGTCTTTTTCGGTTTATAAATCCGTAGAAGAAAATATAGGCATACGCCACCATTACTAAAACAAAGGCAATACTAAAGCCAAATCTATCGGTTAAGAAGCCAAAAGAAGGAGGTAAAACAGCCCCGCCAACAATCATGGTGCATAACACACCGGATCCTTGCGGTTTATCATCGCCCAAACCATCTAAAGCCAAACTAAAAATCGTTGGGAACATAATAGAGTTGAATAATCCAACGGCAATGATTGTCCACATCGCGATTACACCCACAGAAAGATTGGAAATATTTACCATTAAAATAGCAAAAGCAGCAAATGCGCATAAGACAACTGCCGGATTGAAAATTTTAGTTAGATAAGAGCCTATAAACCTTCCAATCATGGCACCGGTCCAGTAAAATGTTACAAACACTCCTACTACGGCCATATTGCTCGCATTTTCTAAACCTGTATCTAAGATCCACTGTGCGAT
Source organism: Zunongwangia sp. L-65 (assembly GCF_056859415.1). NCBI lineage: Bacteria > Pseudomonadati > Bacteroidota > Flavobacteriia > Flavobacteriales > Flavobacteriaceae > Zunongwangia > Zunongwangia sp. L-65. The sequence goes on along the minus strand of NZ_JBSXOK010000069.1, from coordinate 211,553 downwards.
ATTGCGTAAATATGGAGTCGATTTTATAATTTCTGAAAGCTCCAGGGTTAAGAAATAGTTTACCATATAACTTCCCAGTGCCACTTCAGCTCCAACATAAAAGAACAATCCAACTGCACCCAGCATTAGATTTTTGTTTTTAAGCACTTTTCTGTAATCGTTAGATGCTGCAGTATTACCTACTTTGGGCAAGTTTACAAATGCAAAAACCAGTGCGATAACCGCTATAAATATAGCGATCCCCAAAAACGGTTTTTGAACCGCTCCGGCTTCGGCGATGTAATAGGCTTTTTGCTTGGCTTCAGATAAAGCATCAATTTCTGCGGTGCTCATTACTTTGTCTCTTAGGATAAATAGTGCGCCAATTGCCGGCGCAATAGCAGTCCCTAAAGAGTTGAAAGCCTGGGAAAGGTTAAGCCTGCTTGATGCCGATCTTTCCGGGCCTAAAATGGTAACATAAGGATTGGCGGCTACCTGTAGAATGGTAATCCCGCCGGCCAGTACAAAGTATCCTAGCATAAATACCCAGAAAACTCTGAAGGAAGCTGCGGGCCAGAACAGTAAACAACCGGCCGCCATGGTGCTTAAGCCTAAAATGATCCCTTTTTTATAGCCGATTTTGGATAATATATATCCTGCAGGAATCGACAATACAAAGAATGCCCCAAAAAAGGCAAACTGTACCATCCCCGCCTGAAAATAACTAAGGGTGAATACTTCTTTTAATCTTGGGATTAGTGAATCTACAAGTACCGTAATAAATCCCCATAAAAAAAACAGAATGGTTAAAAATAGAAATGCGGTGCGGTAAGATTTATTGGTGTTTTGTGCTGTGCTCATAAATTATTGAACCTGTAGGTTACAGGTAGCTTTTACATTGTACATTTTTGTTTTCGCCGTCTTGGTATTTAGCGTAAGAGAATCCTTTATGAATACTATATCCGCCAACTTTACCATCTTTATTAATAGCTATAAAACAGGCCTGGAAATCATTGTAATTATCATTCTTTTTTACAATTCTTTCTATAGCTTCCTTACAGGCTTCTTGCGGAGATTTTCCGTTTCTCATTAGTTCTACCACCAGAAAGCTGCCAACACTTTTCATAATGGCTTCTCCCATTCCGGTAGCAGCGGCGGCTCCAACTTCGTTGTCTACATATAATCCAGATCCTATAATTGGGGAATCCCCAACGCGACCGTTCATTTTATAGGCAAGACCAGATGTTGTACAGGCTCCTGCGATATCTCCGTCTTTATCAATACAAAGCATCCCAATGGTATCATGGTTTTCGATATTGATAATGGGTTTGTATTTTTTTTCTTTAAGCCATTCTTTCCAGGCCTTTTCAGAATCTTCAGTAAGAAGATTTTGTTTTTTAAATCCGTTTTGAATGGCGAATTGCAGAGCACCTTCGCCGGCCAGCATTACATGTGGAGTGTCTTCCATCACTTTTCGAGCGACAGAAACGGGATGTTCTATATGTTTAAGATAGACCACAGAACCCGCGTTTCCGTTAGGCGCCATGATACAGGCATCTAGCGTTACATTACCGTCACGATCTGGAGCACCACCATTTCCTACGGTGGTATTTTTTAAATTGGCTTCTTCAACCATTACGCCTTGTTCTACAGCGTCTAAAGCTGATGTACCATTATCCAAAAGCGCTCCGGCTCTTTTGGTAGCTTCGTGAAAATTCCAGGTAGCAATGGCAATGGGAAGTGAAGATTTTTGCGTGTTTGAAATTTCCGAAATGTTCTTTGCAAAAATTGAAGGTGTAGTTCCTAACACAGCCCCCGTTATTCCTGCTTTTTTAATAAAATTTCTACGTTTCATGATTCGTAGCTATAAGGTTTTAGCTGAGTATTTTGTCGGAAAGGTAGACTTTAAAGCGTAAACTCGCAATTTTAAGCCTGTTAATTTTATGATTTTATAATGATTGGCCTAGTGTTTACGGGCGTTACTACGTTAAATTAGTTCTAAAAATAACGATTAAAGATTTGATTAAAAGTACCTTCGCTAAATAAATTACTAATCTATGCGCTGGCTGTTGTTTATTGCCTTTTATCTGCTTATTGATATTTACGCTTACCAGGCGCTTAGAAGCCTTAATCGTTCCTGGTGGGTTGGAGGTATTTATTTTGTAATTAGCCTGGTGGTAATTGGTAATTTTATTTATCAATGGCAGAGCTCTGGAGGTGGATTTTTTAGTGCGATAGGATTTGCTTTTGGGATCGTTTTGGCTTTTTTGCTGGCCAAGCTTGTGATAGTTCTCTTCATGTTTGGAGAAGATATCGTTCGTTTTTTTATAGGTATTTTCCATGCGGTTTCGGATTCGGGATATAAGGCGCCGGGAAGACGAAAGTTTGTAAGCCAAATTGCACTTGGGTTGGCGACCATTCCTTTTGTTTCGGTTTTGTACGGAATGTTTAAAGGAAAGTACGATTTTAGGGTATTGAATTATACCTTATACTTTGAAGATTTGCCCAGTGCTTTTGACGGATATCGGATAGGGCAGATAAGTGATGTGCACAGCGGAAGTTTCGATAATCACGAAAAGGTAGCTTATGGAGTAGATTTGCTAAATAAGCAAGGGACCGATGTGGTCTTTTTTACCGGTGATTTGGTGAATAATAAAGCTACTGAAATGGAAGACTGGAAATCACTTTTTAGTACGGTGAAAGCTAAAGATGGAGTGTATTCGATTTTGGGAAATCATGATTATGGTGATTATGTAAATTGGAATAGTGCTGAAGAAAAGGAGAATAATCTTGATCGGTTAAAGGCAACCCACGCCGAGATGGGCTGGGACCTGTTACTAAATGAACATCGTTATGTAGAGAAAAATGGTGAAAAAATCGCCATTGTTGGTGTTGAAAACTGGGGAGGTGGTCATTTTAAGAAAGCAGGAGATCTGGATTTAGCCGGTAAAAATGTTGCTGCTGATGACTTTAAAATACTTTTAAGCCATGATCCTTCTCACTGGCAGGAAAAAGTGAAGCAAAACGACAAATTTTATCATTTAACTTTAAGCGGTCATACACACGGTATGCAATTTGGAATAGAAATCCCCGGTTTTTTGAAATGGAGTCCAGCGAAATATCGTTATAAAAACTGGGCAGGGATTTATAAAGAGAACAATAAATATATAAACGTAAACAGAGGTTTTGGGTATTTGGCTTTTCCTGGAAGGGTAGGGATATGGCCAGAAATTAGTGTAATAGAATTGCGAAAAGGTAGCGCTCCTGCTTAATTGTAATTAATTGTTATATTTGGTTATAGCGTTTGGATTGCAAAAAGGAGAATGTTTTCTCATTAAACAATTTTATTCTCTTCTTTAATTCGAAAGAATCGAAGTATAAAACCTCAAATATCGAGTAAAGCTCAATTTTATGTCAAAATTTGGAGAATTAGTAGGTTTAAATGTACCGGTACTTATCGATTTTTATACGGAGTGGAATGAGGCTTCAGTGAAAATGCATCCTGTTTTAAGAGATGTAGCTTCGGCTGTAGGAGATAAAGCCAAGGTGATTAAGATCGATGTAGATAAGAATACGCAATTGGCTGAAGCACTTCGGGTAAAAGGTTTACCAACGCTTATGATCTATAAAAACGGGGAGATGCTTTGGCGTAAAAGTGGAGAACAGAATGCGGAGTCGATAATCGCACTTATAGAGCAGTACGCTTAAGTTAAGGTTTTAAACTTCCAGGCCTTTTGAGAGTATTCTTCCAGAAGTTTTGGAAGGATATATTTTAAATTCTTTTCTGCTTTCAAGCTGTCATGAAAAACAATAATGCTGCCTGCCCTTATTAAATTCAGGGTGTTTTTAAGGCATTTTTCCGCATCATAGTTTTTATCATAATCACCCGTAATCACATCCCACATCACGATCCTATAGTTAAGCTTGGTGATTTTGGCTGCTTGTTTGTTTTTGATTTTTCCGTAGGGAGGTCTAAATAATTTTTCTTCAGAACTCAATGTTTTCTCGAGCTTAGATTCGATAATCCGTTCTGTTTTCCTGAAATTTTCCAGATAGTCTGAAGTGGAAGTTTTCCAGCCATTTAAATGATTGAAGGTATGGTTACCTACAGCATGGCCTTTATCTTTTATTTTTTTAAATATTTCGGGATGTTTTCGAATATTATCTCCAATACAGAAAAAAGTGGCTTTTGCGGAGTACTTGTCCAGTTGTTCCAGAACCCATGGGGTGACTTCAGGAATAGGCCCATCATCAAAACTTAAAAACAACGTTTTTTCCGCAGCCACCCTTGAAAGTCTTTTAGGGTAGAGCTTTTTTAAGATCCACGGATATTTAAGGATAAAGCGGTTCATAAAAAAAAGCCTTAAAACATCGAAAATCGATGTTTTAAGGCTAGATTATTATTGATCAGCATTGATAGCAATTGAATCCTGAGCGGCTTGTCCCTGATTAAGTTCCTGCTCTAATTGTTGTTGTCGTAATTGTTCTTCGGGAGAAACTTCAGGTTCAATACCTTCTTCTTCCGAATAAAAATGCTGAAATTTTTTCAGGTAATTATTAAATTCTTCTGCTTTTTCTTTTACGATCTCTTCATCTTGATTTCTAACAAGAATATCTATGAGTCCGCGGTAGCGTTCAACATCTGTAAAGATCTCTTCAGCATAACGGCGCTGTCTCTGGAAGTCCCAAGTGCTATACCAGTCTAGATTTTGCTTATATTTTTCAGCTACTTTATTCCAAAGTTCTCTTGCCTTTTCGTCTTCGCCAACTTTATAGTAACCATCAATAAAGGGTTCTAAAAGGGTGTAATATTCATAATAATCTACCGGCATATTCTTCATACCAAGATCAAGAATTTCTTTAGCACGCTCTTTATCGCTATCATTAAGAAGGTTTTCGACCAGGCGGGCGAGGTTGCTCCTGTAAGTGATCGAATTCTTGCGGGTTTCCGGATCATGGTAAATATTAGGATCTCCCATGTTGCCCCAATCCCAATGGGTTACGATATCGTACATTTTATCGGTGTTAAGCCTTCCCATATCAAATGGGTTTCTTGGATTAACCGGAGTTTTGATAGGAACAAGTTTATAAGCAACACCTTCTAATTGAAGATAATCTTTCATCCATAGATAGTCATCGTCGCCATAGCTGCCACCGGTAAAATAAATTGGACGCTCCCAGTTATTGTTGGCAATAATGTCTAACATTAACAGACGGTTTTTATAGATCAGATTAGAGCCAATTTCGATATCGATATGATCTACGATTTGATCGGCTTCGCTAGGATCTACAATTCCGTTTTTCAAAACAGCTTGCTTGTCTACAGGGATTCTTACATGTTTAGATGGGTAAGTGTTGAAAGTTTCGTCTTTAGAGTATTCCAGCTTGGTCCTTGGATCGTCACTTTCAATGTAATTCATCCATTGTTTGATATTTAGGGTGTCCTGAGTGATCTCTCGGCCTACCACAATATCGTTTTTACCACTATAAAAATCATGCTTTAATTGCGAAGGGATAGGATCACTATCAAAAGCTTTACGCTTCATCTGGTCGATATACCAATCTGTTGCAAATAAGCTGGTGTTTATAACTCTAACATCAAGCCTGTATCGTTCTATTTGCTGTGCATACCAAAGTGCGAAGGTGTCGTTGTCTCCAATAGTGAAAATAATTCCGTTTTCATCTACCGAGTCCAGATACATTTTAGCCATCGCTAAGGCCGAATATTTATCTGATCGATCGTGATCATCCCAGTTTTCTGCAGCCATAATTCCCGGGACAATAAGTGATGCTATAATAACAATTGGTGCAGCAAGTTTTGGGGATAGGTATTCTTTTAATTTGTCATAAATCGCGTACACCCCGAAACCAATCCATATCGCGAAGACGTAAAAAGAACCTACCAGTGCATAATCTCGCTCTCTTGGTTCAAAAGGACGCTCGTTTAGGTAAACTTTTAGTGCTATACCAGTAAATAGGAAGAATACTAATAGCACCCAAAAATTCTTTTTGTCCCTGTTTAAATGAAAAAAGAATCCAATAAAACCTAAAATAAACGGTAAAAAGTAATACGTGTTTCTTGCCGGGTTGTTTTTTACATCGTCTGGTAAATTATCCTGTGGCCCTAGATGCCATTCATCTATAGGTTTTATTCCACTCAACCAGTTGCCATGTAAGTCGGTGTATTTTCCCTGAATATCATCCTGTCGTCCTACGAAATTCCACATAAAATAACGCCAGTACATATAACCAATCTGATATTCCAATAAATAAGAGAAATTAGCGGATACAGAAGGTTTTTCAACATTGATGTAATCACTGAATTGTTGAAGAAATTTATGATAGTCGGAATTGTCAAGTTCGCCGTTCGAGTATCGTTGTTTAAATTGAGAAATAGCCTGCATTAAGCGTTCCTCGCCCTGGTATTCCTCTTTAACGGTAAATTGAAGCGGACCGGTAAGGTCCATATAGTTTGCGGCATGCTCTGTACTCCACATCCTTGGAAGGAAGGTTTTGTGAGCATCGTCCAGGTTTTGCTTGGTATTTTTCCAGTCATTTACAATGATGTATTTACCGAGCTCTTCATTTTTCTCATACTTCGGTTTTTTATCACTGTATGGATTTTCTGCATCTAGGCCAGCATACATCTCAGACCATTGCGGGCCGAAGAAAAGATGTGTCTCACCATATTGCTCCCTGTTATAATAGGCCAGTAATTCTCTGGCGTTATCTGGGCTGTTTTCGTTAATTACCGTAGGGGCATTGGATCTAATGGGCAGCATGATCCAACACGAGAAACCAATTAATATAAAAAGAATACAGTGTAGGAGGGTGTTTACTTCGGTTTTTTTGTTTTTAATACTCCAATTAATTCCGAAGTAAAAAATAGCAATCATTGCTAAGAACGCTACAATAGTACCAGTGTTGAAACGCATTCCCAGGGAGTTTGTAAAGAAAACCTCTGAAGCAGAGAAAAAGGTAAGTGTATAAGGTAATAACAGTTTGAAAATGAATAACAATACGGCTACCACTACAATATTGGCAATAATAAAATTCTTAATGGTAACTTTTGGATAGTTTTTAAAGAAATATAAAAATCCGATGGCCGGGATGGTAAGAAGTCCCATAAAGTGAATCCCGAAGGTAAGCCCTGTTACCAGAGAAATTAAAATTAACCATCGATTACCGCGGGACTCGAACATGTCACGTTCCCAAAGCAGGCCTAAATAAAACATGATGGACATTAAACAGGCTGCTGCTGCATAAACTTCGGCTTCAACGGCGCTAAACCAAAAACTATCTGTAAAAGTAAAAGCTAAAGATCCAACGGCTGCACTTCCCAATATGGCAAGTTTTCCTGAAAAACTCAAGGTCTCAGCTGGACCTGAAATTTTTCTTACTAAAAGCGAGATCGACCAAAACATAAAAAGAATCGCAAAGGCGCTGGCAAGACCAGACATAAAGTTTACCATTAATGCGATATTGGAATTGTCTGGGGCAAAAGTCGAGAAAAAGGCACCCAGCATCTGATAAAGCGGGGCTCCAGGAGGATGTCCTACTTCCAGATTGGCAGAAGTTGCAATGTATTCTCCCGCATCCCAAAAACTTGCGGTAGGCTCTAAGGTCGAACTATAAGTAAAAAGTGCGATTGCAAAAACCACCCAACCGGTGATAATGTTCCACTTTTTAAAGCTGAATTCTGTCATTTGTTATATTCTTGAATCTTGTGTGGCGAATTTAATAATAAAAATATTGAACGCCTTAATAACGCTGATGTAAAGTGTTTTATTTTTTGTGATTTCAGGTGAGTATGATAATTTTGATGCTTCTTTTTAGCTATTTTTAAAAAAAATGAAGAGAAAAACTTAACTATCTTTAGCTTATTGATATCCTGTGTTTTGGAGAATTCCTTCTTTTAGGAGTGAAAAAAAAGTGAGGGATAGTTGAATTTTTTTTAAAAATATTTGTGGGAATGAAACTTTGTTTTAAATTTGCATCCGCATTACAGCAATGGCCTATGGTGTAACTGGCAACACGTCTGGTTTTGGTCCAGAAGAGTCTAGGTTCGAGCCCTAGTAGGCCAACAAGAAAAGCCCTCAAATTTTGAGGGCTTTTTTATTTTTTAAGCTTTTTAGTTAAGATTTATATATATATTTGAAGTTAATCAAATTTTAAACTGATCAATTGTTAAATGCCAATAGAAGCTATCATCACGCTTGGTGTCATTATCTGCGCTATCATATTATTTGCTACTGAATTACTTTCTATTGACTTAGTGGCCTTAGCGGTAATGTTGGTTTTAGTTTTGACTGGAGTTATTTCTCCTGAAGAAGGAGTTAGTGGTTTTAGTAATAAAGCTACTATGACTGTGGCCTTTATGTTTGTTTTGAGTGCAGCATTGCTAAAAACAGGAGCATTGCAAGTTGCAGCTCATAGACTGTCTTCTGTTTTTAGATATAAGTTTAATACTGGAATTGTTTTGATGATGATATTAATAGCTGCTGTTTCAGCTTTTATCAATAATACTCCTGTTGTTGCGGTTTTTATTCCTGTGGTTATCCAAATCGCACATTCTTCTGGGCAGAGCCCTTCTAAGATGTTGATACCTCTTTCCTTTGCATCTATATTTGGAGGAGCTTGCACATTGATTGGTACCTCCACCAATATATTGGTTAGTAGTATAGCTGAAAAAGAAGCAGGTATATCTATATCAATGTTTGATATGACATTTCTTGGATGTATCTTTTTAATGGTAGGTTTGTTATATATGATCTTTTTTGGAGTGAAAATTTTACCTGATCGAATGAGTGAAAAAGATCTAAGGGAAAAATTTAGTATGAGTGATTATCTCACGGAAATTGAACTGATGAGCGACTCAAATTCCGTAGGAAAAAGAATCATGGATTCTGACTTGGTCAAAGAACTAGATATGGATATCATTGAAATCCGTAGAAATGGACAAAAATTTACACTGCCTGCGGGAGATTTTATATTGCAGGGTGGAGATATTTTAAAAGTACGTTGCGATGTTCAGAAAATAAAATCATTGAAGGATAGGGCGAAAATACTTATTGGAACTTCTATAAAAATTGGAGATGATGATCTTAAAGGAACTAATTCTACTATAGTAGAATTGGTTTTAACCGCAAATTCTGAAATTGATGGAAAGACGCTGAAATCCATGGATTTTAGAAGAAGGTATAGGGCGGTGCCTTTAGCAATAAGACATCGAGAAGAAGTTAAACATGATCAACTTTATGATGTTAAACTAAAGGCTGGGGATGTGGTTTTGGCTGAAGTTAAAAATCATTTTGTGAAGGAATTAAGAAAAAAGGAAAATTCTCAAAATGCTCCTTTTATTTTGCTTTCTGAAGATGTGCTTACAGATTTTGATAAGAAGAAGTTTTATATCGTCATTAGCGTTATATTAGGAGTTATCCTTTTGGCTACCTTTAATATTTTAGATATTATGGTTGGCGCTATAACGGGTGTTACGCTTTTAGTACTACTGAAAACAATATCGATGAAAGAAATGTATCAGGCGATTAACTGGAAAATCATTTTTCTTTTAGCGGGAGCATTAAGTATGGGTACAGCGATGAGTAATACCGGTTTAGATCTAACCATGGCTAATGCACTAGTAAATACTTTAGGGGGGTGGGGGCCGGTAGCTATTGTTTCTGGACTTTATTTAGTGACTTCATTGCTTACTGAAATAATGTCGAATAATGCTGCTGCAGCCTTACTAACTCCTATTGCAATTGCAACTGCTGTTAATTTAGGACTTAGTCCCATGCCATTCTTAATGGCGATCATGTTTGCAGCATCCGCAAGTTTTATGACTCCTGTAGGTTATCAGACCAATACCATGGTCTATAGTGCGGGGCAGTATAAATTCTTCGACTTCGTAAAAGTAGGGACGCTATTGAATATTTTATTTTGGATCATCGCCACACTTTTGATTCCCTTGCTTTATAAGTTTTAATAGAATCTGTATTTAAATAGCTCAGATTTCATGTAAATTTTTAGGTAATCATTGAGTAAGATTTCAGAAGCTTTCTATATCTGATATTTTGATATATGTAAAATATTATAATATAACAAATAACTAATGAGCAAAAGTTAAATTAGTATTTTACCTATTTTTGACTAAAATTATATATTTACTTTTCTTAAGTACCTTTTTCTAGATTTTTATAGGCCTTTTTTACCAATTGGCCTTTTTTGGATTTCTGAAATTTGAGCTCGGAATTTTCTTTTTCTACAAGTATAAAAAAATCTGAAAGTGAGATTTCTAAAAAATCACATATAGCAAATAGTTTACTACATGTTACGTTATGGTTTTTGGAGGTATATCTTTCAATTCCAAGGCTTTTTTCGACTTCTACAAAATAATCATTATTTAACTTTAATAATGACCCCTTATTGGATTTTTGAGAGTATAGCTTTTTAATTACCTCTGTTATTGCTTCTGTTAATTCCGGTATTTTAATCTGTTTACGCATGTGTAAACAAATTGACATATAAACAATTAACAATACAATTACACATGTGTAAATATTATTTATTATATTTGTTCTTATAATTAATATATTTGCAATTCTTCAAATAAGAAAAAATTAGAAGCTATTGCTTAGAATCTCGATCTGAAAACTGGTAATTTTTATGTACACGGGAGGATAAGTAAATAAGCTCACGAACCGCGGCGTGAGCTCATCTTATTCGTGTACAGGGTATACCAGTACCTCAGATCGATAAGTTGAGTACTCACGCCTATTTTATAGTAAGCTAGCACTCTTCAATAAGTCTTCGCACACTTCATAATTAATTGAAGAATAGCAAATGCGCCGACAGTTAAATCTTTTTTGGGAAGTTTAGAACTTCTAATCGTAGCTTGCTGTAAATAAGTTATGATTGTAGAATAGAATTATTATTTTTTACCGTATAAGAAATGGCTTTTACGGTAAGGGAAGCTACAGCTAATCCCTATTTCTATGCTGTGGTGATGGGTGGGCGAGGTATGTCCTAAAACAATTAAAATGTAAGTAAAAGAATGTTTAATCTAAAATGAAATCTATAAGAACAAAATAGCAAAACCACACATTTGAATTAGCCGAAACCGGCTAGAAGCTAAAGGAGCCTTCCCGAATGTTTGGAAGCAGAGGGAAGGCTTTTGGCTTGATTAACTAAAAAACTAATACAAAACCACAGCGAAATTATGAAAAATAATTACAAGTGCTGCAATATTGCAGTACTAATACCCCTATTATATATATTTCTTCAGCTAGAGACTGGTAAAGTCTATAGCCAAAACAACCAAAATCAACAAATTATTTCCGGAACTCTTAGCGATCACGAAGGGGTACCGCTTCCTGGCGTTAATGTTTATGTTAAAGGAAGTTCTACCGGAACCATGAGTAATATGGATGGTCATTACAGTATTAGTGCATCTATTGGTGATACCCTAGTCTACTCTTACGTAGGTTATCAAACTCTACAAAAAAAACTCACGCCCAGGTATAATGGAGATTTAATCATGCAACCGGCAACTGATGCCTTATCTGAAGTTGTTATTAACGCCGGCTACTATAACACCACAGAGCGAGAGCGAACGGGGAATATAGCAAGGGTTACCGGTGAAGATATAGAATTACAACCGGTAACCAGCCCTATTGCAGCCTTGCAAGGAAGAATGGCCGGGGTGGAAATTGTACAGCAAACCGGTCTCCCGGGAGCTGCTCCTACTATACGTATACGAGGTCAGAATAGTCTTAGAACCGGTTTTAATGATAATGGTAATTTACCCCTATATATCATTGATGGAGTTCCTGTGAATTCAGCTCCAATAAATTCTATCAATCGCTTTAGCAGTAGTATGGGTATCGACCCGCTAAATGGCATTGATTTATCCAGCATTAAAAGTATTGAAGTTCTAAAAGATGCCGATGCTACGGCAATTTATGGATCCAGAGGTGCTAATGGTGTCGTTTTAATTACCACAAACAATAAGAATTATAGCCAGCAACAGGAAAAATTCCTAATCCGTTTTTATAGTGGTGTTAGCACTGTTTCCAATTATTTAGAAATGCTAGACACTCCTCAATATTTGGCCATCCGGCGAGAGGCATTCGAAAATGACGGAGTTGAACCAACTGTAGCAAATGCTGAGGATTTAGTACTATGGGATCAGAAGCGGTATACCGATTGGCAAAAAGAACTCTTCGGTCATCACTCCCCCACCTTTAACGCTTATATAAATTATTCAGGCGGAAACCAATACACCAATTTTAACATTGGAGCTTCTTATTTTAAACAGGGAATGGTCTTCCCTGGAGATTATTCTTTTCAGAAAAAGAATATAAGCCTTAATCTTAATCATCGCTCCAAAAATCAACGATTTCAAACTAATCTTACAATAAATTATGGCTTAACAGATAATGATCTCTTTAGTGCATCAAACTTCGTGGGCAATGCTTTAAGTCTGCCTCCTAATGCTCCAGCCATATACAACCAGGATGGGAGCCTTAATTGGGAAAATTCGACTTGGAGTAATCCTTTAGCTCCGCTTAACGGCTCGGGTAAAAATGAAGGAAAAACACTGATAAGTAGTCTTAATCTTAGTTATAAATTATTTGAGGGATTTTATTTAAAGACTAACCTGGGGTATAACACATTAGATAGTCGGGATGATCTTAAGCTTCCTATAACGATCTATGATCCTGCCATGTGGGATAGAGTGTCCAATCAATCGCGTCTATTAATAAATAATCGCATCTCATGGATCGCCGAACCTCAAATAAACTATACCAAAACATTTAAAAAAAATCAATTTGACCTGTTGTTGGGAACAACTTTTCAGCATAGCGAAGATAGCAGACTGGGATTTAATGGAATCGGATATGCAAATGTTCAGCTCATTGGAAATCTAAATGCTGCAGATGCCGTAGTTTCTACTGCAGATCAAAGTTTAATTTATAAATACCATGCGATTTTCGCCAGAATAGGATATAATTTTGATAAAAGATTGTATTTGAACCTCACTGGAAGAAGAGATGGATCATCTCGATTTAGTCCAAAAAATCGATTTGCTAATTTTGGTGCAATAGGTGCCGCCTGGATTTTTAGTTCCAGTAAGTTTTTAGAGGACAATCTTGATTTTATAAGCTTTGGAAAACTTCGAGGAAGTTATGGGATTACAGGAAATGATCAAATTGGAGATTATAGATATCTGGATGCCTACCGGGCAACACCCGGTCCCGGCGGCTTATATCCCACTCAATTAGCCAACTCAAACTTTTCATGGGAGTCTACCAAAAAACTAGAGTTTGCCTTGGAGCTGGGCTTATTTAGGAACAAAACGAACTTAAATCTTAGCTGGTACCGCAACCGTTCTTCAAATCAATTAGTAGGGTACACATTACCATCAATCACTGGATTTACAAGTGTTGAAGCCAACTTACCTGCCACTGTTCAAAATCAGGGTTGGGAATTGGAACTCTCTGCGGATATTATAAAGAATAAAAACTTCAATTGGCGTAGTTCAATCAATCTTAGCATTCCAAAAAACGAATTGATAGCATTTGAAGACATTGAACAAAGTTCTTATGCAAGAGCTTTTGAAGTTGGTGAACCACTAAGCATTCAAAAGGTATATCACTTTAACGGTTTAGATACTGAAACAGGATTATACCAAATTGAAGATGCTAATGATGATGGTCGCTATGATTATCAGGATCAAGTTATCAATGAAGATTTGGGGAGAGTCTACTTTGGAGGTCTTTATAATCAACTAAGTTATAAAAACTTCTCTTTAAGCTTATTGATGGAATTTGTAAAGCATAAAGGGAATGAGTTTTATATAAATACTCCAGGCTTTTTTGGTTATCTCATTGACAATGGACAATATGTTAATGGGCTGCCGGTGAATGATGGTGTGCAAGCGCCCTCACAATCTATTGATGCATTATTAGCTTATGAAAATGTCGTTAGAAGTGATCTCTGGATTTCTGATGCTAGTTTTTTACGAATGAAAACGGTGGATCTAAGTTATAAAATTCCCGAAAAACTATTTTCATCTCAGTCATTACCAGATATCCAATTATTTGTACAGGGACAAAATCTCTTTACAATTACAAATTACAAAGGTCTTGATCCCCAGTCCCCCGGTAGCCGAAATCTTCCTCCATTAAGAACGATTTCAGCAGGATTATCCTTAACCTTTTAAATTTTATAACTCATGAAAATTATATCAAATATTTCAAAATGTATCATTGTCATCGGCTGCTTTCTGATCTGGTCCTGTGAAGATTTTGTGGAAGTAGAAACTCCTGATTACTTTCTAACCACTCAGAATGTTTATAACAATGATGAATCGGCAGATAGAGCTCTAAGAGGAATGCTGAACCAGTTATTCAATATAAGCTTTGCCAATGGATCTTATCAATCCGTGAGTTTTCTGGGAGGTTTATCAGCAGATAATTATGATCTATACTCGAACTCGCAAGAGCTAATAAGCTTCTATTATAATAACATCCCTGTAAATAACAATAACAACCTTAGCTTATGGAGTGGAGCCTATAATGCGATATATCAATCAAATGCATTACTGGAAGGCGTTAGGGATAATTCTGATTTATCAACGGCACTTGTAAATAAAATTGAAGGGGTTTCAAGATTCGTTCGTGCCTTCACTTATTTCCACCTTTTAAACCTTTACGATGAAGTCCCATTGATTTTGACCACCGACTATCAATCAAATGCACTTGCTAGTGAAACAGATCGTCAGGAAATTTATAATCAAATCATTCTGGATCTTGAAACTGCGAGCGAATTGTTATCTGATAGGTATACCGATAATGACCGTACCGTTCCCAATACTTATGCTTGTTATGCTTTACTCGCCAGAGTTCATTTATTTTTAGAAAATTACCAGGCAGCAGAAGACTATAGTTCATTTGTGATTCAGGCAAGTGACCAATACACTTTGTTATCAGATTTCGACATGGTATTCCTTGCAGATAGTGAGGAAGCTATTTGGCAGATTTCACCTATTGGATGGGGAACAAGTTTCACACATACCCGCGATGGTAACGCTTTAATTAAAACACCAACTACCAGTACTCCAGTAGCATTATCAAAAAACTTTTTGGAAAGCTACGATCCTACTGATCTACGATTAGAAAATTGGGTGGATTACATTATTCAAAACGAAGACACGCTATTTTATCCTTATAAATATAAAATTCAATATGAAAATTCTGGAGAGATCACTGAATATTCCATGGTTATGCGTTTTGCCGAGCAATATCTAATAAGGGCAGAAGCCAGAACCATGTTATCAAAATTCGCGCAGGCTATTGAAGATATTAATACGATAAGAGAGCGATCAGGGATTAGTCCAATTTCAAATACAGAGGATTCACACAATCAAGACCTCATCCTGCAATTGGTAATTAATGAACGTAGAAAAGAACTCTTTAGTGAATGGGGACATCGTTGGTTCGATTTAGTACGATTTGAAATGCTTGAGGAGCTTAGTGAAAAAAACAATTCCGAATTCAGCACCCCCAGATCCTGGTTATTTCCTATTCCAGATAGTGAACGGGAAAGAAATCCTAATCTTAATCAAAATCCAGGATATTAAATGAATAATTATATGCAAATACATAAAATAATACTTCTATTAATTGTATTCAATGTCAGCAAATTATACTGTCAGGATGTTCCATTGAAAAACTCAAATGATCAAGAAGGAGTGATTATTGATAGCCTTGCAAACGGTTTAAAGTATATTATTAAACCTATAAATGACGAAAAAAGAAATTTTTTAAGTCTTGTTATCAAAGCCGGATCAGCAATGGAGGAAGAAGATCAATTCAACAATGCTCATTTATTGGAGCATATAGCTTTCAATTATCTTTTTCATTTTCCGAACATATCCAATAATGATCAATTATATATAGATTTAGGTGTAAAAAAAACAAATTACGTAGCAAATACCGGAGGATATAGAACACGCTATATTTTTGACTATCCTGCCAATAACACACGTGGTCTCGATACCATTTTAAGCATATATTCTGATATTATTTCAGGTAATGTTATATTTAATGAGCATCAGATTGCTTTAGAGCGAAAAGCCATTTATCAGGAATATTTTTTTGGTAATAGCTCGAGAAGATATCCATACCTTAAAATTGAGGAAACCTTATTTGGGTGTACATCCACATATCCTGATCCTGATCACTACGAGGATTTTATATTAAAAGGTTCCAATCAGGCTTTAAAACGTTTTTACAGGCAATGGTACCAACCGGATCTTGCAACTTTAATTATTACCGGAAATTTTGAAAATATCGAAGAAGTACGTGAAAAAATTAAACAGAAATTTGCGGCTATCCCAAAACCAAAAAGAGAAATAAATTCCCTTAAAGATTGTTCAAAAGATATATTACAAAGCGAGTCATATTTTATTACCAAAAATCAGTATGATACAGCAAAGCTTCAAACTGTTTTTCAATTTTACTACAGGGATAATAGTAATCGGTTTAAAGGATTTGACAGTTCAGAATATCCATTCCTGAAAGAAATTTTAAAAATCATCATTAATTCAAGATTACAGAAATTAAAACATAATTATGAATCTAAGTTCAGTGCATATTTTCAAGATAATATGCCATATCCAGCCTCATTTTTAGAAATCAATCTACTGGAAAATCCTAAGAAAAGTATAGGCAAAGTTTTTGGTGTTCTTCAGTCTTTCAAAGAACAAGAGATAACGGCGGATGAATATAGATTAATTGAAAATTACATAAATGAGGGGACTGAAAATAAACTATATAGTTCGTCAAGAGACTGGTTAAATTTTTACGATCAAAAAATTGATCATCCAAATGCTGGAATGGAGAATAAAAAACTCCGCGAAAAACTGCTTGCAAAACTGACCATCTCAACATTAAATACCGTATTGAAAAATTATAGCTGGTATCCCGATGACATAGCTATTATCGTTCCATTCAATACTAGTGAGAGTGAATATTCGAGGGCGCAAGTAAATAATTGGATAAAAGAAGGTTTATCAAAAGCCTTTATCCCGGAACCAATTGATAAACCCAATCAGCTTTTAAAAAAAATTCCTGAAGAAGCGAAAATTATCGATCATCAATTTGGTTCCATAAATGAGGATATCATCACTTTTGAGAATGGACTTAAAGTAGTTTTGAAAAGTAACTCCTGTATATCTGGAAATCATAAAGATAAAATTATGATCAGGGGCTTTAGCCAATTTGGTAGCAGTCAATTTAAAGAAGAAGAAATTCAGGCTGATTTTTCTCCACAAATCATTAAATATAGTGGTTTGGCGGAGCATTCCTATTTCGAAATAAGGAACTTTCTGCAAAACACCAGTATTCTATCGGGTTATAACGATTACATAAACAAATATGAAACTGGATTCGAAAATGAGGTGGTAGCTGAAGATTTAGAACGCTTCTTAGCGTTGATTTATTTATCCTTTACAAAACCAAGGTATGATGCAAAAGCATTTGAATATTGGAAATATAAAGAACTGGAAAGTTTTACTAGAGCTCCTAATCCTCAAATAGATTTTAATGATTTTGTAAAACAAAAATTAGATATGTCTGGACTTCCTCGTGGTGAAAAACGTTACGAGCAAAGTAAAAAAATTAAGTATCATAAATCTTTCTCTTTGTATAGAGAGTTACATAATAATCCCAGTAATTTCACGGTCATAATCACAGGGAATTTTGTAAAAAAAGAAATTATCCCGTTGTTAAGTCGATACCTGGGAAGTATAGAATTGAATAAAGAAGATAGCAGCTTACAAGCTCTGGATAAGAATGACACTTTATTAAATTCAGTTGCTTTTACTGAAAAGGATACTGTAACGCCTAATTCTCCTTATCGGGTAAAGAATAGATTTTTGACGATTGATTATAGAACAAGCCTGGATTCCAGAACATTTGAAGAAGAGATTCATACGGAATTAATAAAAACAGCTATTTTTCATCGTTTAAATGAACTTCGTTTTAAAGCACAGCTGGGTGTATATTTTTATGCCGCTACACAATCTATTAATTATGACACCGGGACCAGGGACATTCAAATCAACCTTCAATGTGATAGTAAGGACTACCAGCAAGTATTGAAATATTGCCAAAAAATCATAAAAGAACTCAAAAATGAGTTACAAAATGAAAGCTTTTTGAAACTGGTAAAAAGCAGCATGTATTTGCCTGGATGGTCTAATAGATTTGAACCCTCAAATAAATCCGATATGAATCGACTTTATAATAGCTATAGACATAAAATTCCTTTAGTATCCATAGCACAATCTCAAGAATATATAAATAAATTAAATGTTAGCGACCTGCGTAAGATTGCCAATGACTATTTAAATAGTTATAATTCCTGGATATTCACAAATAAAATTCAAAACAAATAAAAATAGAGGCTGCCTTAAAAGCAGCCTCTTAAAGGATAACACCTATAGATTATCTTTCAATAGTATAGGGTATTTGTGATCCTCCGTCCTTTTCCTGGGTCAATCCTTCATCCATAAACACTTGATAGACCGTACCAAGATCATCAGAAAATCTTACCTGGCAAGGCTCAGATGTTTGAGAATTACAAGGATCCTCTGATAGTTGAACCGCTGTACCATTTTGCTCTATCCATCCATTAGACTGTTGCTCATTAGCTTTTGTTGAAAAAGCAAGACCAACGGCCATTGCGATTGCCATTACTGGCATTAAAATTTTTGAAGATTTCATAATTTTTGAGTTTAAATTCATGCCTACTCTATCCTCTCAGGTTTTCGGCTTCCCCTGCATCGTCGCGCAACAATATTTTTATATTCATCATTTGTGTTAAGATATATTCCAAGACCACTTAAGAGGGTAAGACTTACATTGAAAATTAAATGCTCTTTCCAACTTAATTCACTTATAATACCTCCGCAGGAACATGGTAGGTTTTCACTAAAAACAAGTATGCCACCTATGTAAATGCTAAAAAGAAACATCAGTAAAAACACCAGGTACCATCCTTTTCTTAAGTATTTACCACTGATAAGCAATCCTGAAATGCCTATTTCTACCACTGGTATTACAATGGAAACAAATCGAGCAATAATGGAATACCCAAAAATGGGACTATTTAAAAGATCATTGTAAAACTTTCCATAATCAATAAGCTTGCTTACAGCAGCATATAAAAACAATACAATGAAAAGAAACCGGATTATGAATTCAAGTTTTGTTTTTAGCGCTCTTTCCATGATTATTACTATTATTTGATTTTCAGTAGAATAAAATTGCATAATAATACTTAATCAAAGCAGGAGTTAACTTGTCAATTTCCTATAAATAGACCTATTCTTTATGAATTGCGAACAATATCTCGATACTGTTTAGGAGATAATTTTGTTATATTTTTAAAACGTTTTGAAAAATCGGGATATGATCCATAACCCATTTTTATTGAAATTTCCGTCAGACTAAAGTCACTATATTTGATTAATAGTTTACATTTTTCAATGCGTTGCCTGGCATGATACTGAAACGGAGTGTATCCGAATATATCTTTAAAACCCTTAGTTATCTTATGAACATTCGTATTAAATTTTTGGGCCAGGTCTTCTATGCTCAATAAAGGCTCTTCCAGATGATGATGTATGTAAATCTGAATATTATGAAATAATTGCTGATCCCATCTGGTATAGGTTTTTAACCTGGTTTTCTTTTGAAGATCGTATTGGTTTTCTGTGATTTGCAGTAAAAATGAGGTAACAATATATTCCTTATCAAATTTTGAGACGATGGTATCTAAGTGGATATTCAGTAGTTTGTCAAATTGATACTCCAAGAGGGTATAAAAAGAGATGTGCTCAGATTTTTCTAAAGATTTTATTTTTTCAAGCCAATTTTTTCTGGAAGGTTTAGCTAGTAATTCCTTAAATGGTATACCTATAAAATCATTGGTCTCTACCAATTCATTTTTTGGAGTATCATAACTTATTCTTTGAATATGAAGTCGATTATCTAAAAGGAAATTCGCTGTTCGAATTCTTATGGCTTCATTATAGCGGTTGATCCACAAAAACTGCTTCCTGGAGCGATTAAGTTCTTGACCAGTCTGATTAATATAGGTAGTCAACCCTTCAAGTTCATCTTTATAACGGCTTCGCCTAATTTCATAAGGAAAGTTTCCTTTTGCTATCTCTGTCAATAAGCGATAAATGCCACGTAAATTCTCCCTATTAAATTCACGTTCCATATTTTCATAATTTATGTTTTACTTTTTTAAGATATATGGTTGTAAAAATTTAAGTGTTTGATACTCATTAGTAAAGAAAGCTATTGGCTTTCTATGAATAAGGTTCTCGATATAGAATTGTGTTAAGCTTATGGAAATCGGAGAGGTCCCATAGAAAGCTACAGCTTTTATAAGAGTATCTCCTTGGGTGGCCAGATAATACCTGGCAAGTGAAGTGGATCCAATGACACCTGAGACGTCACAGAAAACGGGGTATTCTTTGTTCTGTTGAAATAAAATACGATCACTAACTATTTTTTTGGCAATTTTTAGATCAATGATAGTATGGTCCTTATAACGTACATGCA
This sequence comes from Zunongwangia sp. L-65, assembly GCF_056859415.1. NCBI lineage: Bacteria > Pseudomonadati > Bacteroidota > Flavobacteriia > Flavobacteriales > Flavobacteriaceae > Zunongwangia > Zunongwangia sp. L-65. Next base: position 190,932 of record NZ_JBSXOK010000069.1, on the reverse strand, counting down.
GAATATTATCATAAATCCAATAGGTGCCATACTTACCTTCATACATAATTGTGAATATTTTTAGTTAAGAATGGTGAACCTTATAGTAAGAATCCGCTAGGATTATTTAGGTCAAGTGTTTAGCAAATATAAGATATATTTAAATAGGAAAACTTGTCAATTTTTCTAATAGACTTGTTTAATTTATAGTTTTATAGTTAAAATTTAATAGAAGTTTGCTTAATGTGGTGTTTCCTGTTGAGAAGTGGAATATTTTTCTATTTGAAGATGGGCTATTTATATAAGAAAAAATATGCAATAGAAACAGTCTAGAGAAAGGGGGACTGCTAAATAAATATAAAAAAAGTTGGGTTGAACCACCTCAATAAATATTGTGAGCAAATAAGTATTGAGCAATGAAACAAAGTTTTATAAAAACTTTTAGAATAAACTTAGAGCTTATCTATCGGATTTTAGCTAAAACTAAATTGATCTCTTGATATCACACCATAAAGATCAGTTGTAGACTAAATAGTGAATTTTATATAGCGACTATAGGGTTGAAAAGGGTAGTTGAGTGTTTTCTGTTAAATTTAAAAATATCTCAGATTTATTCATTAAAATAAAGATCGAAGGCAATTTGTATTTCCTTTTTTACTTTTATCAAGCCAAAGACTTTTTTAGGAGGTTCCAGTTTAAAGTCGTCAATATTTAGATGAATTATCCCTGTATAATTTGATTTTAAGTCATCAATTTTTACGGGAACTTGATAAGGTTTTTCAATTCCGGCAATTTCAATATTTAATGTGATTAAAGCGGAATGATGAGTTAAGAATTTAAGTTCTTTCAGGTCTAAAGAAATGAACGGGTATTCTTCAGATTTAATTAGTGCTTCAAAATCTCGGTTTATTGGTCGGCTGCCGCAATCAAATGCTTTCGCATTAAGTTTTAAAGAAGTGTTTTTGAAAATAAACTTTTGTTGGTTCCTTTCAAATTTTGTTATGAGTTTTTCCGGCAATTCTTGCGGATTAAAAACACAGGTGAAACTATTGATATTGGTGTCTCCACTAATTTTTAGCTGTGATTTTTTAGAAATCAGTAGTGTTTTTTGTTCCAGATTTTGGGAAAAGATTATGGTGCTTGTAAATAAAGCGAATATAAAAAATGCTATAGTTTTCATTGTAAGGGGATTTAAATGAAACTTTCATTCGAAATAAGAAAAATAAAGGAGAGCGACAAAATCGCTCTCCTAATTGAATCTGAATTTATTTAAAAGCTAATCACTGCTTCAACTGTTGCACCGTTGAATTTGCCTTCATTTAAAATGCTTGTTTGGCTAAAGTCATCATAATTTTGAACTACATATTCAGCTTTTAGTAAGATGTTTTTGGTCATAAACCATCCTGCTGCAGCTTGGAATCTGTTGATGTTTACATCTTGTCCAGAAATGTCTTCAGCGTCAACTACGTTGTAACGAGCACCGATATAAATATTTTCATCAAGTCCAAATCTGTAAATTAACTCACCTGCATATTGGTTAGTGGTTCTGTCATCAACTTCAGCACTACCTTTACCTGTAGCTGTTTCAATTGTTCCAAAGAATTCAAGACCTCTATATTTTACGAAAGGGTTAATCATAATGGCAGTGATTTCGTTAGATAATTTAGGGTCGTATCTTGAAGCTCTAAAATCGTCACTTTCACTACCTAAGGCTTGCATTACATTATAATATCTGGCACCTGCTCTATCTGCGCTGTATAAATAAGTGTTAGGAATATAGCCAGTGTTATACATAGAACCAGTAAGGCGTACTCTTAAATCATTATTAATTTGTTTGTCATATCCTAGTTTAGCTAAAAATGAAGCGCCTCCGGTTTTACCATAATCATTTTCTGATACAGATTGGTTTAATTTACCGTTTGTAAAACCTACCATTCCTATAAATCCATTACGACGGTAGTATAGTTCAGCTCCAATTTCTGTAGTGAATGCATCCATGATTAAGTTACCAACAAATGGGTTATAAATGGCTTGTGCGTTATCAGATCTACGGAAGTGAGCATCACCATAGTTGTTTTCCATATGACCTATTTTAATAGTCGTGTATTTCATAAAGTCTTCTAAAAAGCCTTCGTGCACGAAGTTTAATTTATCAACTAATAAATACCCACCTTTTACATAAGGGTTGTTGTGGTTTCTAGAAGATAGGTAGGTACGAAGGTGCATTCTGATCCCATCGTAAAGTGCTACGTCTATATCGAAGTTGGCAGTAGGTAAGTTAAAGTTTTCACCAATTCCTTGTATTTGATAGCCTTCTAAATTAGCATTTTCGTTATCTAAAGCTTGGAACTGTAAGGCCAAAGCACCACCAATTCTAACGTCTAAGCCATCAAAAGAAGATATAGTGTCTTTTGGTGCTTCAAAAACATTTATACCATTTCTATCAGGCTCGCGATAGTTGTCAAGACTTCTGTTGTTTTGAGCTTCCATGTTTAGTCCAATGAAAAGGAAAGCTGCAATAGCGGAAATTTTAAATATAGTTCTCATGTTAATAAAATTATGTTGTTGATTATTGGTTTACTTGAAAATTGAAGTTTATGGTAACTTCTTCACCTGTTTTGATAGTACCCATTAGCGCTGTTGGAGGTTCAATGCCAAAGTCTGTCATATTGATGGTGTGTTTTCCAGAAATTTCTACACCCTGACTCGCTTTTTTAGTACTTACAGGAATGGCAACTGTTTTTGTTTTACCATTTATAGTAAGTTTTCCTGTTATTTTACTTGCACTTACTTCAGTTGAAGAAAACTTTACAGTTGGATAATCATCTTCATTAAGGGCTTTGTAAGCATTTTTGTCCATCCCGCCTTTACCACTTTCTAGTGATTTTACAGGAATTTCAACTGAAATCTTTGAAACATTTCCGCTGTTGGTTTCTACGTTTGCAACAGCTTTTTCTGAGGTCATTTCCCAATCATGAATGTTGGAAGTGCCTTCGACAAGGATTTCAGTTTTAATTGGTTTTAGGTTCTGACTGTTTACTGATGCTCCTATAAAAAGAAAAGCTAGTAGGGCGAATACTGCATAATAATTGAGGGATTTTGTTTTCATGGCTTTATTGTTTTTGTTTGGTACAAATGTCCCCCAATAGGTCAGTTTAAATTATGATTATTATCATGTTTCGTAAAAAATGCGGTCGATTGCTGAAGACTTTTTAACTATAACGCTGTAGTTTTGATGTGGTTTATGCATATCTGTAAATGTTCGTAATTAATTCCCATGTGAGCACAAAATCGGATGAAAACATTTATATTTACACCTTCAAAATTCTGATAAACTAAAAATTTTTAGAAAACCCACAGATTCGTTTTTTTTGATTTCTTGCCCCAGTTTAGTTTTGAATAGTTAATAGTTATTGCTATGCCTTGGTATGTGATTTATACAAAACCAAAATCAGAGATTAAAACAGCCAAACGTCTGGAGAAAATTGGGGTAGAGGTTTTTTGTCCTGTTAAGAATGAAATACGGCAATGGAGTGACCGTAAAAAAAAGTTTACAGTTCCGTTATTTCCCTCTTATCTGTTTGTTAGGCTTGAAGAAAAAGATCGTGCAATAGTGTTTGATGTGCCTTGGGTGAATAATTATTTATTCTGGCTGGGCAAACCTGCGATAGTGCAGGATAGTGAAATCGATATTATTAAAGAGTGGATTAATGAGGACGCCGTAGAGGATATACAACTAGTTCATTTAAAACCAGGAGATCGTCTTGTTATTAAAAAAGGACCTTTTAAAGATAGGGAAGCGGTGGTGCAGAAAATAGGAAAAAGAAAATGCAAACTGGTACTACCTACTCTGGGAATACTACTAGAGGCTAAACTAAATGAAGTTTATGCTTCTGAAAATTACTAATTATAAAAAATAGAACCATTGTAATTACAGGATTACTATTAAAGTGAATTGTTTTTTGTAATTAAGATAATAGTAACAAAACCTTAAATTTATCTTGGCTAAATTAACATTTATTTATAGGTTAGTGTGCTGTAAATAAATAGATTTGGCGTTCAATTTTATGAGAAAATAATTAAAAATTTAAGAAGATCTAGGTCGTTGGTATAAACAATGCGGGATCTTTTTTCTTTTTTTTTAAAGAGCTGAAAATCAGATCGTGGGAATTTTTATATGTGACTCCTGTGGCGGAGCCGTGGAAAATTTTATCTTTAAAGCAAACTAATTAAACAATCTATGAGTGCGACTTATCATGTGATTCTTACCGGAGGTGTAGGTAGCCGTTTATGGCCACTTTCCAGAAAATCACAACCTAAACAATATTTAGAGATTTTTAAGAATGATTCTTTATTTGAACTTGCGATAAAAAGAAATCAGAAGTTTTCTGATGGATTAATTGTAGTAGGAAATAAAGATAACAGGAGTTTGTCTATAAGTAGTTTAAAGAAACTTGGAATAAATAGCTATTATGAAATTGTTGAGGCTACTCCAAGGAATACGGCACCGGCGATTGCTTTTGCGGCTTTTCAGGTAAAACCAGAGGATATATTAGTGGTGACTCCGGCAGATCATATTATTAAAGCCGATAGAAATTATGATCATGCAGTTTCAAAAGCAATAAAATTGGCCCAAGAAGGTAATATTGTGACTTTTGGGGTTACACCAACAAGACCAGAAACCGGATATGGTTATATAGAAAGTGAGGGACAAAATGTAGTGTCTTTTCGGGAGAAGCCTAATTTAGAAACTGCAAAGGATTTTTTACATAAAGGTAATTTTCTCTGGAATAGTGGGATGTTTTGTTTTAAGGCAGGCGTTTTTCTTTCAGAATTGGAAAAATATGAATCAAAAGTCTATAAAGCATCGAAGGAAGCTCTCGAAAAGTCGGAAGAAGGTAGATTAGATGAAGAATTATCCATGGAGATTCCTTCCATAAGTGTAGATTATGCCGTAATGGAGCGTAGCGAACTTATTAAAGTGGTAAACGCCGATTTTGAATGGAGTGATATGGGAAGCTTTGAGGCTGTTTACGATTATTTTGTAGAATCAGGGTATCCTATAGATGCAGATGGAAATATGGTTATAGGCTCCGATAAATTTACCGCTTTTGTAGGATTGAAAAATTGTATTTTTGTAAATACAAAAGATGCTGATCTAATTTTATCTAAAGAAGCTTCACAAGATGTAAAAGGTGTATATCAATCTTTAAAAGATTCTAAATCGTCATTAGTAAATTAACAACTATAAGTCTTGAACGAAATATGGGCAACATTATACCACAGGATTATCACATATCTCGAAAACAGCGAGTTAAAGTCAAACATCATAATTCCTTTGTTATATGGTTTACTGGTCTTTCGGGCTCGGGCAAATCAACACTGGCAAGTTTAGTAGAAAAAGAATTATTTGAGAAAGGTATCCATACTTACTCCCTTGATGGAGATAATATTAGAGGAGGTGTAAATAAAAATTTAGGTTTCACTGCATCTGATAGAGAGGAGAATTTAAGGCGTATAGCCGAGGTGGCTAAACTTTTTGTTGATGCTGGAATAGTTGTGATTGGGGCTTTTATCAGTCCGTTAGAATCGGATAGAAAGAAGGTAGAAAATATAATTGGAGCGAGGGATTTTGTAGAAGTTTTCGTAGATACTTCTGTAGAAGAATGTGAAAAAAGAGATGTAAAAGGTTTATATAAAAAAGCGCGTTCAGGAGAAATTAAAAATTTTACAGGAATTAGTGCTCCTTACGAAAAACCTATTAATCCGGATGTGATTATAGAAACAGAAAATACCTCAATAGAGGAATCAATAAAAAAGGTTTTAAATTATATTATGCCTAAATTAAAACTAACTAAATGAAAAAACTGTTATGAGTAAGTATTATTTAAATTATTTAGATGAATTAGAATCAGAAGCCATATATATTCTAAGAGAAGTTTGGGCTCAATTCGAAAATCCTGTAATTCTTTTTTCAGGAGGTAAAGACTCTATTTTAGTTACTCATTTAGCTAAAAAAGCATTTTATCCTAGTAAGATACCTTTTGCGTTAATGCATGTGGATACAGGACATAACTTCCCTGAAACTATCAAATTTAGAGATGATTTAATTGAAGAATTAGGCGTTAATTTAATTGTAGGTTCTGTACAGGAATCTATAGACCAGGGTCGAGTAGCGGAAGAAAAAGGGAAAAATGCAACTAGAAACGCTCTGCAAATCACGACGCTTTTAGATGCTATTGAGACTAATAAAGTGGATTGTGCCATTGGAGGGGGACGTAGAGATGAGGAGAAAGCTCGTGCGAAAGAACGATTTTTCTCGCATCGGGATGATTTTGGACAATGGGATCCTAAAAATCAACGTCCCGAATTATGGAACCTATTGAATGGTAAATATTTTGAAGGTGAGCATTTTAGGGCTTTTCCTATAAGTAACTGGACTGAAATGGATGTTTGGAATTATATCAAAAGAGAAAAAATCCAAATACCATCACTTTACTTTGCCCATGAGAGAGAAGTTGTTTGGAGGAATAATTCATGGATTCCCATGTCTGAATTTTTACTTTTAGAAGAAGGAGAGAAGGTTGAAACGAAGAAGATAAGATTTAGAACACTTGGGGATATTACGATTACCGGAGGAATAGAATCCGATGCTGACACTTTAGGGAAAATTGCAGAAGAAGTCTCGGCGATGCGTAAAACAGAAAGGGGTGATCGAAGTGATGATAAACGGTCTGAAACAGCTATGGAAGATCGGAAAAAGCAAGGCTACTTCTAATATACTATCTTCAATTTATTAATAAAATATTATGGAAATTAACGATAATAATCAATTACTTAGATTTACAACAGCAGGCAGCGTAGATGATGGAAAAAGTACTTTAATCGGTAGACTTTTATACGATTCTAAGTCCATTTTTGAAGATCAGCTGGAATCTGTTACGGCAACTAGTTCGAAAAAAGGACATGAAGGTGTAGATCTAGCTTTATTTACTGATGGCTTAAAAGATGAAAGAGAACAGGGAATTACCATAGATGTAGCCTACCGATATTTTACAACTCCTAAACGAAAATTTATCATTGCAGATACTCCTGGTCATATTCAGTATACGAGAAATATGGTAACCGGAGCTTCGACGGCAAATGCAGCTTTGGTTTTAGTTGATGCCCGGCATGGTGTTATTGAGCAGACTAAAAGGCACTCGTTTATAGCTTCATTGTTGAATATTCCCCATTTGATAGTCTGTGTAAATAAAATGGATTTGGTTGACTTTTCCGAAGATCGTTTTAATGAAATTACAAGAGAATTCGAACAATTTTCTTCGAAATTATTGGTGAAAGATATTCGTTTTATACCAATCAGCGCTTTGTTAGGAGATAATGTTGTTAACCGTTCAGAAAATACTTCTTGGTATGATGGTGGGACATTATTGAATATTTTAGAAACACTTCATATTAGTAGCGATATTAATAAAATTGATGCGCGTTTTCCTGTGCAAACAGTGCTTCGCCCTCAAAGTGAAAAATACAGAGATTATAGAGGTTATGCTGGGAGAATAGCAAGTGGAATTTATAGAATTGGCGACGAAGTGTCTGTTTTACCATCTGGTTTCAATTCTAAAATTAAATCTATCAATACGGGTGAAATTGAGATTGAAGAAGCATTTGCTCCTATGTCAATTTCAATGACTTTAGAGGATGATATAGATATAAGCCGCGGCAATATGATTGTAAAGAAAAATAATCAACCTGAACCCTCTCAGGAATTTGATGTCATGTTGTGTTGGTTAAACAATGAATCTGCTAAACCCAGAGCGAAATATATTATTCAACATACTTCCAATGAGGAACGTGCAATGATTAAGGAAGTTGTGTATAAAATAGATATCAATAGTTACGAAAGACAAAAGGGAAATAGTACTTTGGAAATGAATGATATTGCTAGGGTGAAAATACGCAGTACACACCGCCTTATGATTGATGCCTATAGGGACAACCGTAATACAGGAAGTATCATTCTGATTGATGAGAATACTAATGAAACGGTTGCAGCCGGGATGATTGTGTAATCAAAGTCCCTTCTTTTAACAACTCTAATTATTATGGAAGAATTATTAAAAATGGCGGTAGAGGCTTCACTAAAAGCTGGAGGAAAAATTATTGAGATTTATGAGAATGATGATTTTGAGGTAGATTTTAAGGGCGATGACTCTCCCTTAACTAAGGCGGATATCGCATCCCATAATGTAATTATGGATTTTCTTAAAGAAACAGGTATCCCTGTTTTATCAGAAGAGGGGCGTGATATTCCTTATGAAGAGAGAAAAAATTGGGAACAGCTTTGGATCGTGGACCCAATAGATGGCACTAAAGAATTTATAAAAAAGAATGGAGAGTTTACAGTTAACATTGCCTTGATTGAAAATCAAAAACCTGTTCTTGGAGTTATCTATGTGCCTGCTCTACAAAACCTTTATTATGCATCAGCGACACAAGGTTCTTTTAAAGCCGAAAATATCGGTTTTGATGCGAGCCTGGAATCCATTTCCGAAGCATCCCAAAAACTTCCGTTGAAACTTACTAAAGATAATTATACAGTAGTGGCTAGTAAATCCCATCTTTCCAAAGAGACTGAAGATTATATTGTAGAGCTTAAAAACAAATATGGAGAGGTTGAGACCATATCGAAAGGTAGTTCACTTAAGCTTTGTATGGTAGCCGAAGGTGTGGCAAATTGTTATCCACGGTTTGCTCCTACAATGGAATGGGATACTGCCGCTGGACAGGCAATTTGTACTTTTGCAGGTAAAGAAGTTATAGATTATAGAACAGGTAAGGAAATGCTTTACAATAGAGAGAATTTGCTTAATAGCTGGTTCATTGTACATTAAAATTATTTGGACTCATTATATATCAAATTAGATTATGAAGATTAAAAATATCTGCTGTATAGGAGCCGGTTATGTTGGTGGACCAACAATGTCGGTGATCGCACAGAAATGCCCGGAAATAAATGTAACTGTGGTAGATCTTAATGAAAAAAGAATTGAAGCCTGGAATGATGAAGATGTAGAAAATATACCCATTTATGAACCGGGACTTTCTGCTGTAGTTAAAGAAGCAAGAGGGCGTAATCTATTTTTCTCGACAGATGTGGATGAAGCCATCGATAAAGCAGATATGATTTTTATTTCGGTAAATACGCCAACCAAAACCTATGGAATAGGTAAAGGAATGGCAGCTGATTTAAAGTGGATTGAATTATGCGCAAGACAGATAGCTAGAGTGGCTACTTCGGATAAAATAGTAGTTGAGAAATCTACATTACCTGTAAGAACTGCTCAGGCGTTAAAAAATATTCTGGAGAATACTGGGAATGGAGTGAATTTTCAAATTCTTTCTAATCCTGAATTTTTAGCAGAAGGAACCGCAGTAGATGATTTGTTAAACCCAGATAGGGTTTTAATTGGCGGAGATATCGATACTGAAAAAGGCAGGGAAGCTATGAGAGCTTTAGTTGATGTGTATGGACATTGGGTTTCTAATGATCATATCTTGACAACTAATGTTTGGTCTTCCGAGTTATCAAAATTAACGGCGAATGCTTTTCTAGCTCAACGGGTTTCAAGCATTAATGCCATGTCGGAATTATGTGAGGTAACGGGGGCCGACGTTAATGAAGTGTCTAAAGCCGTAGGAATGGACTCCAGAATAGGAGCGAAATTTTTAAAAGCCTCCGTTGGTTTTGGAGGTTCCTGTTTTCAAAAAGATATTTTAAACCTGGTGTATATTGCTAAAAGTTTTGGATTGAATGAAGTAGCTGATTATTGGGAGCAGGTGATTATTATGAATGATCATCAAAAAAGACGCTTTGCTGCTAATATTGTAAAAACCCTTTATAATACGGTCTCCGGAAAGAAAATTGCGATGCTGGGTTGGGCCTTTAAGAAAGACACAAATGATACTCGCGAAGCCGCTTCCATATATGTTGCCGATTATTTACTAAATGAACAGGCAGAAATTGTAGTGTATGATCCCAAGGTTACTGCAGAACAAATTTATGCCGATTTGGATTATCTAGGTTCGAGAACGGGCGAAGAAAACAGGAAATTAGTGAAAATTGTCAATTCAGCACAAGAAGCTTGTGCTGATGCTCATGCCGTCGCCTTAATGACCGAATGGGATGAATTTTTAGACCTTGACTGGGAGGCTATATATAATAAAATGTTAAAACCGGCATTTTTATTTGATGGAAGGAAATTGCTGAAAAAGAAAAAAATGGTTGATTCCGGCTTTAAATTTTATGCTATAGGGAATTAATTCAACAATGATAAAAGATAATTTATTTTATCAATAATTTTAGTTATCAAAAGTTAGACTTATTGTTTAGACATGGATAAAAACTCTAAAATATATTTAGCTGGGCACCGGGGGATGGTTGGTAGTGCCATTTGGAGAGCCTTAGAAAAAAAAGGCTATTGTAATTTGCTTGGCCGAACAAGTGCTGAATTGGATCTTAGAAATCAAAATGAAGTTAATGATTTTATTGCTGAGGAAAATCCAGATGTGATTATTGATGCGGCTGCACGTGTGGGGGGTATTTCTGCCAATAATGATTATCCATACAAATTTTTAATGGAGAACATGCAGATTCAAAACAATTTGATAGAAGCAGCTAATAGATTAGAAGTTAAAAAATTTATATTTCTCGGTAGTTCTTGTATCTATCCAAAGTTTGCACCACAACCATTAAAAGAGTCCTATTTACTAACTGGACCTTTGGAGCCAACCAATGAATGGTATGCTATAGCAAAAATAACTGGTGTCAAGGTATGTCAGGCCATAAGAAAGCAATTCGGTAAAGATTTTGTAAGCTTGATGCCTACCAATTTATATGGAAGTCATGATAATTTTGATCTTGAAACTTCGCATGTTTTACCTGCGATGATTCGTAAGTTTCATGAAGCTAAGGAAAACGATAATAGTACTGTTCATTTATGGGGAAGTGGTACACCTATGCGAGAATTTCTTTTTGTTGATGATATGGCCGCTAGTGTGGTATTTGCATTGGAAAATGTACTTCCAGACCATTTGTATAATGTAGGTACCGGTATTGATATTACCATTAAGGAATTGGCTGAAACAATTCAACGAAGGGTTGGCCATAAAGGTAATATTGCTTGGGATACTTCTAAGCCAGATGGAACACCTCGTAAATTAATGGATGTTACTAAAATGAACGATTTAGGATGGAAACACAAAATTGATCTAGAAGAAGGAATAGAGAGAACATACCAATGGTTTCTTGAAAATATTGAAAACTTTAAAGAGGTTAAGTTATAAAACTTTAATACAAAATTAATATATACATAGTACTTTAATTATGAAAGTCGCACTAATCACGGGAATCACAGGTCAGGATGGATCTTATTTAGCTGAATTATTATTAGAAAAAGGTTATATGGTTCATGGTATCAAAAGACGAGCTTCCTTATTTAATACGGATCGTATCGATCATTTGTATCAAGACCCACATGATCCAAATCAACGCTTAAAGTTACATTATGGTGATTTGACAGATTCCATGAATTTAACTCGAATTATCCAAGAAACGCAACCCGATGAGATTTATAATTTGGGGGCGATGTCTCATGTAAAGGTTTCTTTTGATTCCCCGGAATATGTCGGTAATGTAGATGGTTTGGGTACCTTGCGAATTTTGGAGGCTGTACGCTTGTTAGGTTTGGAAAAAAAGACCAGGATTTACCAGGCTTCTACTTCGGAGCTGTATGGAGGCTTACCTGAAAATAAAAATGCAAATGGTTTCTACGATGAAACCTGTCCTTTTTATCCAAGATCTCCTTATGGAGTGGCAAAAATATATGGATTCTGGATTACTAAGAATTATCGTGAAGCTTATGGTATGTATGCTTGTAATGGAATCCTTTTTAATCATGAATCACCAAGAAGGGGCGAGACTTTTGTAACTCGAAAAATCACTCGTGCCGTTGCTAAGATAGCTTTAGGCTTACAGGATAAAATATATTTAGGAAATCTCGAAGCCCAACGTGATTGGGGGCATGCCAAAGATTACGTACGTATGATGTGGATGATATTACAAGCTGAAAAACCTGAAGATTGGGTAATTGCAACAGGTGTGACTACAACTGTTCGCGATTTTGTACGTATGGCTTTTGAGGAATTGGGTATTGAATTAGAGTTTAAAGGAGAAGGAGTTGATGAGAAAGCCTATGTGATAAATTGTAAAGGAGACTATAAGATAGGGGTCGGGAAAGAAGTACTTTCAGTAGATTCTTCGTATTTCCGTCCTACAGAAGTAGATTTACTATTAGGAGATCCTTCTAAAGCAAAAGAAAAGCTGGGTTGGGTGCCGGATTATGAGTTAAAGGGATTAGTGAAGGATATGATGAAAGGTGATATCAGATTAATGAAAAGAGATGTGGATTTACTAAAAGCTGGACATAAAATTTTAAAGCAGATAGAGTAGGAATAGGTTGGAAAGTTTCTTTTTATTTGTGGGATAGTCATCATGAGAAATATAATGCATTGAGCTAACTTGACTCTCTGTATTTTATTAAAAAAATAAAGCTATGAAAATATTAGTAACCGGTTCAGCTGGATTTATTGGTTTTTTTCTTTCTAAAAGGTTGATACAGAGAGGGTATGTTGTAGTTGGATTGGATAACATAAATGATTATTATGATATAAATTTAAAATATGCTCGATTAAATGAGTTAGGTGTGTCTAGAGAGAATGCTGAGAAATGGGGGATTAAGTCTTTGTCTTATAAATATAAAGATTTTTCATTTATCAGAATGAATTTAGAGGATAGAGAGCTATTGCCAGAATTGTTTTTAAAGGAAAAATTTGATGTGGTTTTTAATTTAGCCGCACAAGCTGGTGTGCGTTATAGTCTTGAAAATCCTGAAAGCTATATAGATAGTAATATAGTCGGATTTTTGAATGTTTTAGAATGCTGTCGTTACAATAAGATTAAACATCTGTTATATGCAAGTAGTTCTAGTGTATATGGAGAAAGTAAAGAAGAAGTTTTTTCAATTGAACAAAGAGTAGATCATCCAATAAGTTTGTATGCTGCTACAAAAAAAAGTAATGAGTTAATGGCTTTTACCTATAGTCATTTATATGGACTTCAAACTACGGGTTTAAGGTTTTTTACTGTCTATGGTCCGTGGGGCAGGCCTGATATGGCTATGTTTTTATTTACAGATGCTATTTCTAAAGGAAAAGCTATTAAAGTTTTTAATAATGGAAATATGAGTAGAGATTTCACTTATATAGACGATATTATACAAGGTATAGAGATTTTATTATTAAAAGAGCCAGCAAAAAATCAACAACCACCATTTAAGATTTTTAATATAGGAAATGGCTCGCCTCAATCTTTAATGTCTTTTGTAAAAGCTCTAGAAGAAAATATGGGTAAAATAGCACGTAAGGAATTTTTGCCTATGCAGCTCGGAGATGTGCCACGAACTTCAGCAGATATAAGAGAACTAGAAAAAATTGGTTATAATAGCAGTACTAGTATAAGGGATGGAGTGGGTAAATTTGTTAAATGGTATAAAAATTTCTATGAGAAATAGGGATAAATTAAAATTTATTCTTATTAATTTTTAATTTACATGATGGTTGTTATCTATTTTTATTTATGTTAAAGAAATTAATACGGTTTGGTTCTCAAAAATTAGCCTTGCTTGATGAACATACGTTAGAAGTCTTACGAAAATCTATGGCTTCAATAGGAGTGAAGATAATTGGAATGGTTGCTAGTTTACTCCTTAGTGTATTTTTAGGAAGAACTCTCGGAGCTGATGGGGTAGGAATAATTAATTTGAGTAATCGTATTATTACTTTATTAAGTGTAATTGGTCTCTTTGGAATGCAGCAAGTAGTAATTAAGAAAGTATCTGTTTATCGAAAAAAAAAATATTATCAGGCTATAAAAGACTTAATGAAAAGTGTGTTCTGGTTTAATGGAATGATAACTTTGATACTCTCAATTTTAATGATTTTAATTACTCCATGGTTGGCAAATGAAGTTTTTAATGAACCAGAATTGACTTATCCTCTTACAGTTGTATTGACAATGCTAACTCCTCAAGTTTTTTCAAGGATTTATTCATCTGCACTTGTGGGCTATAAAAAAATTTGGCAAAGTAATTTAGTGAATCAGAGTTTAAGTGTTATCATTACAACAATAATGCTTTTTTTTATTTGGTGGATAGAGGGTGAATTATCAGTATATATAGTAGCTATAGGTTATGCAGTGGGTTGGTTAATAGTAACATTCACTGTAGGGATTTATTGGAATAGTATTTTTAAACATAAAATTAAAGGAATATTTAACAGGAAATATCTATATAATTCCTATCCTTTCTTCATGGTATCAGTGTCATCAGTAGTTTTTATAAATGCAGATGCTATAATTTTAGGACTATTTGCAAATGCTAAGGAAGTGGGGTTATATACTGTAGCTGCTCGGATTGCTTTAATGGCAAGTTTTTTTTTACAGATAACAAATTCTTCAGTGTCTCCTAAGATTGCAGCATTATATGCTGGAGGGCAATTGGATGAACTTGAACGAATGATACAGAAAGTGACGAAAGCATTATTTTTCTTAGGACTTTTTGTGTTGCTTATATTCATATTTCTAGGAAAATATATATTAGGTATATGGGGTGAAGAATTTGAAGGCGGATATTGGATTTTAGTAATACTAGGAGTTGGTCAATTTATAAATTTAAGTACTGGAGCTGTTGGTTTGCTCTTAATGATGACCAAATATGAGAAAATTCACGGACAAATTACAATGCTTTTTTCTGTATTTAACATTATATTTTTAGTTGTTTTAGTTCTTTTTTTCAATGCTATTGGAGCCGCGATAGGTTCAGCTTTTACAATAATAGGATTAAATTTAACTACCTTGTTCTTTGTCCAAAAAAAAGTAGGAATTACTACTTTGTCCTTTAGAAAAAAATAATAGATGTATTAATGTTAATAATGACTAAAATAGATGATAAATAGAGCCACTTACTTATTAAAAGGTAAAGTTATACGCGGTAGTAGATCAAGTCTTAACCCTATTATAATAGCAGGTTTAGGAAGATGTGGTACAACATTGCTGCATAATAGTTTTAAAATGAATCATTATTATATTGCTCATGATGACTTCTTAATGTTTTCTAAAAATTCTCCTGAATTTAAATTAAATCATTTATATAAAACTCATGATTATCCACCACAATTTTTACCTGAAAATGTAAAACTTATATTTATGTATGGAAATCCAATGAATACAGTTATATCTTCTCATCGAAGAATTAATGAATGGGGAAAAGCTCATCACGAACATTTGGGTTCTGATAATTTTGTACCGAATGATACAATTTTTTATAATGATACATTAAAATTAAATGAGCTATTTGATGCTTGGAACCGACCTCAGGGGTTTGAGTTTTTAAGTATTCGATATGAGACTTTATATACCTCAGGAACTATTAAAACAATTTCTGATTTTGTAGGATTTGATTTTAAATTATTACCGGAAAAAAAACGTCAGACTAATTGGAAAGTGCATCCGTTAAAAGAAGAGTTGCTTAAAGTATATGGAGATCTTAATGAGAAAATTTTTAACGCGCCGGATTATTTAATAAGGAGTAAAAGATAGAAATCAAAATTTTAATGTCGATAGGTGAGATATAGTGATAGATTGTCAAAATTAGATAGATTTGACTATTTTTATTTTTTTGTGATTGTGATTTATGCTGCTATGGCTTTACCAGCTACTAAAAATATGGTGAAACCTCCTTCAGGTGGAATTATTGCATTCATAATACCTTGGGGACTTACTGCTATTTTTATTGTAAAACATAAAATAAGTTTTATTGATAGAAAATTGACAATGGTCACCTTGATATATTTTGTATGGGTTATATTACAAATAATTAAGTATCGTATTGTCTATGATGGAGCATTTATTTATTATGGGAATATATTAATAGCATATATTTTAATAAAGATATATGGTTATCGAATGTTTTTATTGTACGAAAAGTTTATTTTTTTTTTGAGTATTATAGCCTTATTAGGTTGGGGGTTACAAATTATTGCTCCAGCTCCTTTAACTCTCTTTATGAAGGCTACAAGTCTTTATGGATTTTCGCAAGAAAGTACTATTGTTGCTAATAATATTTTTTTTTCACTTTCTAATTATTCAAAATATTTAGCACAAGGATATATAATTCCACGAAATGCTGGTTTTGCTTCAGAGCCTGGTAGGTTTGCAGTAATGTTAGTTTTTGCAATTTTATCTAATTTAATAAGAACTAGATTTAGTTTGAAGCATAATAGAATTTTTTGGATATTAAGTTTTGCGTTAATATCGTCACAATCAACGACTGGTTTGTCTGGTTTTATGTTGATTTTATTTATTTATTTCTTAAATCAAAAGGTAAAAAAAAGAGTTACTTTAATTATTGTTTTTATTCCCCTTGCTTTAGGTATAATTCTATTACCCTTTATGGGAGAAAAAATTTCTGAATTATGGTTTAATAATGAAGATGTTCAAAATGCAGTTTATCTGGCGCAGTATAGGGAAGAAGGAGATAGGGTTCTTGTTCCTCAGAGATTTGTAGCGATTATTTTTGAGTTAATGAATATTAAAGATTCTCCTTTATTGGGATACGGAATAGATACTATTCATTCCTATGTAAGGAGGAATATATCCCCTTTTATTTCTTTACCAGGAGGTGTATTTGCAATTGTATCTCAATTTGGAGTAGTAATAGCATTTTTAGTATACCGCCAATTATATAAAAGTTCTTTTTATTTTCAGGAAATATATAGGTATAAAGGAAAATGGGTAATATTTATCTTGTTTATATTGATGTCATTGAGTTATTCTTTGTGGTTTGCGCCCTTTTTTTCTACAATTTGGCTATTTCATTTATTTACTCCGTCTAAATCTAAATTAGTTCTTAAACAACATGGCAAATAAAAAAGCGAAATTAATTTACATTATTTCACAGGGGCATTCAGGTTCTACACTTCTTGATTTAATTTGTGGAACTTTACCTTCTGTCTTCAGTATGGGAGAAATGCATTTTTTTTCATGGCAGTTGAAACAAGGGGAAGTTCCAGAAGATTTACAAACCTATTGCTCTTGTGGAATGTCCTTTGATAAGTGTGAATTTTGGTCAAATGTTTTAAAGCAAATCAATGATGAGTACCAAATAGATATTTATAAGAATCCTGAAAGATTTAATATATCTATTAATAGGGGGATTGTCCGTCATAAAAAATATATGGTACATAATCTATTGAATAAAGCATATAGCTATGCAATGAGAAATTCAAGATTTTCTTTTGTAAATGAAATTATTTATCTATTCTATAAAAAGTCTATAAAGAACACCTGGTCGTTATATGATAAAGTAGCAGAAAACTCAAATTGTAGTTTTGTAGTAGATTCATCTAAAAACTTTGTAAGATACATGCTTTTAAAACGTTTCAGGCCTAATGATGTTAAAATGATTGTTTTAAAAAGAGATATTAAAGGTGTTGCTTCATCAAGCCATCATGGCTTAAACGAATATGTAATTAGAAAAAGAGCAAAGGGATGGAATAAGTTCTACAATAAAAAAATTCCAGCATTACTTAGTGGATTAAGTGAAGAAGAATATATGGTAGTTAAATATGAAGATATGTGTAGGGATTATAATGAATTAAGAAGGAATGTAGCTAATTGGTTAAAAATAGAAGGGAATATAGACGATATAAATCATATTTCGCCATATAATTATCATACTGTTCAAGGAAATCCTATGAGACTTTTAAAAAAGGACATAAAAATTAGGTTTGATGAGCGTTGGAAAGAAAGATTGTCTGAAGAACAAATTAATTGGTTAAATAATTTAATAGAGTGAAGCACTAAGTAAGCTTAGGATGCATATTTTGATAATAAATATAGATTAATCTTACACTAATTAGTAATTGAGTTACTTGCTATGAATGTTATATATATAGGTTCAAATGGTTTTCCAAATGGTTTAGCTACTATACAAAGGCAGATTTTGATAGCTAAAGGTTTAATTCAAAATGGGGTAATGTGTAGGGTGATTACCAGATTTGGTATAAGAAATGATAAATCAATTCAAAGAAAAGGTGTTTATGATGGCTTGGTTCCATATATATGTGCAGCACCAATCCCTTACAGGCCAAAAAATGTTTTTAAACGTAATATTAACAAAATTTTAGGAAATGTTAATGAATTGATTTTAATTCGGAAATACAAAAAGAAAAATCAAGTTAATGTCTTACTTGGAATTCGTTCTTCAATAATCAGAACATTTTATTATCGAATGATTTCTATATTGTTTGGCTTTAAGTATATAATTGATGTAAATGAATTGCTAGGGATAGAAGGAGATGATCAGGGTAATATGAATCATTTATTGTTTAATAAATACAGTTCGAAACTTTGTGATGGTATGATATTAATTAGTGACTATCTTATTAGACACTATAAAAAGAAAAAAAATAACTTAAAGTATGTTAAAATACCAATAATTTGTGATGTGAAAGGTATTACTTCAATTAATCCTATTGTAAAAGACGATAACTTCTTGTTATATTGTAGTTCTATTTCATATAAGGAGTCTATAATGTTTGTGATTAATTCTTTTTTGAAAGTTGAAGGTTGTGTTAAATTAAAATTAATTATATCAGGATCTGAACATGAGATTCAGAAAGTTGAGCAATATATTAGTTTATGTTCTAAATCACATTTAGTTTCTATTGAGAGCGATATTCCATATAATAAATTGATTAGTTATTATAAGAAGGCCAAAGGATTACTTATACCGTTACCAGAAACTATTCAACATAAAGCAAGATTTCCTCATAAAATAGGAGAATACACGTCAAGTAAAAGTCCTATTATTTCAAATAAATGGGGAGAGTTGTCTAATTATTTCGATAATACAAGTGCCTATTTAGCAGAGAAGTATGATGAGGTGGAATTTGCAAGATTAATGGAAGAATGTACGAATTCTGATAATGCAGATATTATTAAAAATGCATATAAAATAGCATTAGATAATTTTGATTATAATATAGTATCTAAAGATATAGTACATTTAATAGAAGAGGTGTGATGAGATTAAATAAACAAATTAAAAAGCTTTATATGAGGTTTTTAAAATCTTCTAATGAAGTTAAGTGGGCTAGGAAATTAGGTGTTTCAGTAGGGGAGAATTGTAGATTATTAAATGTTTCCTTTAGTACAGAACCTTATTTAATAAAATTAGGAGATCATGTGTCGGCTACTCAGACTCGTTTTGAAACTCATGATGGTGGAATGTGGATTTTTAGGCATAAGCATCCTGAGTGGGATAAAATTAGTGGAATTACCGTTGGAGATAATGTATATATAGGATATGATTGTATAATAATGCCCGGAGTTGCGATAGGGAATAATGTGATAATTGGAGCAAGATCTGTGGTAACTAAAGATTTACCGGATAATGTTGTCGCTGTAGGTGTGCCGGCAAAAGTTATAAAATCAACGAATGAATATTACAAGAAAATTAAGAAGGAGGTAATTTATACCAAAGAAATGTCCCCTAAGGATAAAAAGGAATATCTTGTAAACTATTATAAAAAATAAATTAATTGATATTTCCAATAGAATTATTGTATTTATGAAAATACTTTTTTTATCAGATAATTTAGTAGGCGGTGGAAAGGAACGACGAATGATAGAACTTATAAAAGGCTTAGATGCTATAGAAAGCTACGAGTTATATTTAGTTTCTCTTGAAGAAGAAGTTTATTATAAAGAAATTTATAATACTAAATGTACTTTTAAAATAATTAAAAGGAATAGAGGGAAGGGATATGAATTCAATGTTCAAAAAGGATTATGGGATTATATTAAAAAAATAAAGCCCAACATAATTCACTTTTGGGGAGAGGTTAGTATGATTTATTTATTACCAATTTCTTTTTTTATAAAAACGCCAATTATTAGTAGCATAATTGCAGATACATTTCCAAAACAAGGATTCTTCAAAAATATTATTAGAAGATTGGGTTATCAAATAACCACTACAATTTTATCTAATACATATTTGGGTGTAGAAAGATACAATGCACCTAAAGCAAAAAGTAAAGTGATTTATAATGGTTTTGATTTTTCTCGAATCTCCAATTTAAAGGAAGAGCAGGAAATTAGGAGTAGATATAATATTGTTACAGAATTTGTTGTGATGATGGTTGGTTCCTATTCTATTAGAAAAGATTATTACACTTTTATTACTGCGTGTGAACAAATTTTAAAAAATAGGAAAGATGTTACCTTTGTTTCTATTGGAGGCGGGAATAATCAAAGTTTAAAAGAATTAATCAATCCTGAAAATTCTGAATATTATAGATTTTTACCTTTTCAAATTGATGTTGAATCAATAATGAAAATTACTACAATAGGAGTGCTATGTTCTAATAGCGACATACATGGAGAGGGAATTTCCAATGCCTTATTAGAATTTATGGCACTTAAAAAGCCCGTAATAGGTAATAACCATGATGGAAGTATGGAGTTGATCGAAGACGGAGTTTCAGGTTTTTTGATTCCACCAAAAAATTCAAAGTTTTTAGTAGCTAAAATAATTAAGCTGTTGGATGATAATAGCCTAAGGAATTTTATGGGAGAGGAATCATTTAATATTGTCAAAACTAAATTTTCTATTTCAAAAATGATTTACAACTTCTCTTGTTTATATCAAAAAATTGTAAAATGAAATTATTTGATTTAAATGATTTTCTTGAATTAAAAGATAAATTTGCAATATTGATTTCTCAAAAAGCCGACCTATGAAAGTTTTAACTATTACTAACATGTATCCTATACATGAACATAAGTATTATGGGATTTTTGTAAAAGAACAGGTGAATTCCTTAAAGCAGTATTATCCTGAGATTACTTCAAACTTAATTTTTATTAATGGTTTTAAAACTAAATTAAACTATTTAAAAAGTATATTCTCAATTAATTTTCATTTATTATTTAATAAATATGATATAATACACATACATTTTGGTTTATCGGGTTTATTCACTTTGTTTAATCCATTTATTAAAGCACCGATCGTAACGATGCTTCATAGTGCTGATATAGATATAAGAAAATCTAATATGTTGATAATTTTTATTACTAAGCTTGTAGTAAAAAGATCAAGCTTTATATTATACTTAAATGAAGATATGAAAAGAACAATAAGCAACTACAATTCTAATATATTGTATTTGCCTTGTGGAGTTGATTCTAATTTTTTTATTGATAAAAATTTTCATAAATCGGTCGATTCCTTTACAATTGGCTTTCCAGGTAATCCAAAGCGTCCTGAGAAAAATTTCAAATTATTTGAAGAAATTATGGAAGTCTTAAGAAAGGAAAAATTTAATTGTAAAGTTGTAATTTTTCATGGAATGACCAGAAGTGAGGTTGTTGATTCATTAAATAGTTGCGATGTGTTAGTGATGACATCAATTTCAGAAGGTTCACCTCAAATAATTAAAGAGGCATTGAGTTGTAATATTCCTATTGTTTCAAGTGAAGTTGGAGATGTTGAAGTGTTATTGAATAATGTAAAAAATTCATTTGTGATAAGCTCATTTGACCCGAATAATTTCGTCAAAAAGATCAAAATAATTCTTTCTGAGGATCCGGTTAGAAGAAAATCTACGGGTAGAAAAAAAATTAATGAGCTTAAGTTAGATCACAGGGATATATCTAAAAAGATCTACAATGTTTATATGAAATTGTTGAATAAATGATCTTACGTAAGATAACATATCTGTTTTATATTAGTGTATTTAGGTTTACCTCCGAAATATATAGGCCATATGCTATATTGACTCCAAAAATAAGGAGATTGTTAGTGAATATTTTTGTTGATAAATGTGGAGAGAAGTTAAGGGTAAAAAGAAATGCTGACATATCTATGTTTATTGAAATTGGTGATTACTCTGAGTTGGGGACAAACTGCATTATACAATCTAACACGTTTATTGGTAATTATGTAATTATGGGGCCAGGAGTAAAAATTTATACTAAAAATCATGGTTTTTCTAATTTAAATGTACCAATTGCATTGCAGCCTATAAAAAAAAAAGAAGTTTATATAGGGAATGATGTATGGCTTGGGGCAAATGTTATTATAACTCCAGGAGTTAAGATCGGTAATCATGTGGTAATCGCTGCTGGTTCTGTAGTAACAAAGGATGTTCCAGACTACTCTATATACGGTGGTGTTCCTGCAAGACTTATTAAGAATAGGAGGACTTAAATAATTTTTACAGATTAAAGATTGTTATAAGAAAATTTATTTCACTTGTTGTGATAGTATGATTTTAATTCAGTCTATGTTTTTGCGTCTGTAAGATTAAATATGTGGTTAATAATAGCTAAAATTTAAAGACGTGAAACGTATTTTAAGATTTATTATATTGAAATTGCAAAGTAGTAAATGGTTGCACTCCAAGAAAATGAGACCGCAATTATTGAGGTTGGCAGGAGTGAAAATAGGGAATTCCCATGTTGGAGAAGGTGTAATTTTTGATAGTTTATTTCCTAATAATATTGAGATTGGTGATAAAAGTACAATTGCTATGAGATGTATTGTTCTTACACATTTTGTTGTACCTCGTAAAGGGGGTAGAAGATATTTTATTGAAGGAAAGGTTAAAATAGGGGATCGTGTATTTATAGGCGCTAATTCAGTAATATGTAAGCCTTTAACTATAGGCGATTGTTCTATTGTTGCAGCAGGTTCTATTTTGACAAAGGATATCCCTCCTTATGAAATATGGGGAGGTGTTCCAGCAAAAATGATAAAAAAAATAGAAAGAGAAGAAGAATAATTGTGAAATATAGCTTTACGTTAATATGAATATTCATTAAATTCCATGATTTAGTACACGCCAAAAGCAATGAGTTTTTTGCCTAAATTTAGGTGAAAACTCATTGGTTATTAAAGCAGTTGACTAGGAGTAGGTTATTTCCATGAGATGCGGGGAGAGATCTGCATTAAGATATCAATGTTGGTATTGTTAGAAGAGCAGTAAAAGAGTTTATGAAACTAGGTATTTTATTGTTTTTGCAAGTTCTTTGACAGAGTTACTATATTAGTTTAAGGAAAAGTGGATACATAGGTCTATGGAATGTGATGTGGTCTATTGGAAGCCGGTTTTTAACATTCTGTAGTAAGATTTTGCAATCCTGCTCGTCAATGCCGAGCATGTAAAGAGCTTCCGGTTCATAATATGGGTAGGAAAGATACTGCCTAGCTGAATATACTCTTGCTTGGTTGCCTTTTAAAAACTAATTTGATTACTCCACGGGAGATTTGAACTTCGATACCTGATGGATAAGTTATAATAAGTAGGAAGTGCGGTTTATGGATTCTGAAACAACTGGCTTATAAAGTTGTTCAAGGATTTCAATATTAAACTTAATTTTTTGGTCAGTGTTATAAAAAGACTAGTATTCCTAAAATCATTAATAACATTATCGATATAAGGGTACTATTTCATCAATGATTACTCATCTCCATGCCGTGGAAGGATTCCATAGACAAGTACGTAAGGTAACCAAGACTAAAGGAGCCTTTAGCAATGATATGGCACTGCTCAAATTAGTTTACCTGGCTACTCAGAACATCCAAAAGAAATGGACCACTCCACTTCATAATTGGAGCTTGACAATACAGCAATTATATATTAGATTTGAAGACCGTATTAGGCTCGATTTGGCAACCACTCCTTCGGGGGTACCTCCGAAGGAGTGAAACAGAGGACAGAGTTTAAATTACACTCCCTAAAGAAGGAATTAGTAGTATCTTCTTTGAAAATTTTGGTTTCAGTAAGATATTTGTTTGTCAATACTGATGCAGGTTTTGGTTCAGAGAAACTCAAAATCTGTAACTAATTACGGGAATTATTGTTAACATAATCAATTTATTGGTAATATAATGAAACATTAATTTGATAAGAAATTCAGGAAAGAACCTTATACTTTTGAAAGAACACTTTATATGTCTTACTTAATAATAGGTCTGAAACTATTACAAACGCTTGAAGTTAATAACGTATTATTTACTACTGTTATCACACAAAAAAATAATAAAAAAGTTTAGATACCTTGTTTATAATATCCACTGAAACAAAAAATGACAAAACGATTTTTATTAAAACCAGCAAAAATGAAAAGATTAAAGCTTCAGGTATTTTTTATATTATTATATTGTTTCAATTGTGTGCACAGTATGGTTTTACCAATGTTTCTTAAAAGAATATTATATATGATAGTAAACTATCATGTTGGTGCTAATACGTCAATTCAAAATATTAAGTTTTTCCATTTTGGAAAGCTTAGAATTGGAAAAAATAGTATTGTGAATTCTGGGGTTTATTTAGATAATCGTCGGGGCATTACGATTGGAGATCATGTTGTGATAGCGCACAATAGTAAGATTTACACTTTAGGACATGATATTAATGATGATGTTTTTGTTACAAAAGGTAAACCTGTAGTATTAGAAGACTATGTAATTGTTTTCGCGAATGCTCTTATCATGCCAGGTGTAATACTTAAGAAAGGAGCTGTGGTTTTGCCTGGCGCCGTAGTTTCTAAGGATGTAGAAGAAATGTCTGTTGTAGGTGGTAACCCTGCTAAAGAAGTTAAGAAGCGTCAATATTTACATGTAAACAAACAAACAAAACATTACTGGTTTTCCTTGTAAAATCATTTGAATAAAAAAAAAACATAACGATGGATATAAGTATTTTCGGATTAGGTTACGTTGGCTGTGTAAGTATTGGTTGTTTAGCACAAAATGGGCACAATATAATAGGTGTTGATGTCAATCAAAATAAGATTGATTTAATCAATAGTGGGAAACCCACTATTATTGAAGCAGATATTGATACCATTATTGAGAAGCAACATGAACTAGGTAGAATTTCAGCTACTACAGATGCTAAAAAGGCGGTAATAGATTCAGAGGTGAGTATTATAGCTGTGGGGACACCCAGTTCAGAAAAGGGTCATTTAAATCTCCAGTACATTTTTGCAGTAGCCCAAAATATAGGTGAGGCGATTCGGGAAAAAGACACTTTTCATATTATTGCATTACGATCTACTGTAATGCCGGGAACCTGTGATAAAATTGCGGATATCATACAAAAAAGCTCAGGAAAACAAAGAAATAAAGCTTTTGCGGTAGTCGATAACCCTGAATTTCTAAGAGAGGGAACGGCTGTAAGAGATTATTATAATCCACCCCTAACCTTAATTGGTTCTGATAATAAAGAAGCCGCAGAAAAGCTCTCTTTGTTGTACAAAGATCTTCCTGGAGAGATAATTATTTCAGATTTAAAGGTAGCTGAAATCATGAAGTATGTTAATAATACGTATCATGCTTTAAAAATATCTTTTGCAAATGAGGTCGGGAATATATGTAGTGAATTAGATATAGATTCCCATGAGGTAATGGATATTTTTTGTAAGGATAAGCAGTTAAATATTTCACCATATTACTTTAAGCCAGGATTTGCATATGGAGGCTCGTGTTTGCCTAAGGATTTAAAGGGTCTTCAAACTTTGGCGCACGACTTATATGTAGAGTCCCCTGTAATAGATAGTATCGATAAAACTAATGAGAACCAAATTGCAAGGGCTACCAAATTGATTTATAAATACTGGAACAAGAAGTTGGGCTTTTTAGGCTTAAGTTTTAAAGAGGGAACAGACGATTTAAGGAATAGCCCCGCTGTGAGGGTTATTGAAGCTTTATTAGGAAAAGGAGCAGATGTTACTATTTATGATAAGAATGTAAATACAACTTTACTTACCGGTACAAATAAAGATTATGTGGATGCTAGAATTCCGCATTTATCTAAATTGTTAACTTCAGATTTGGAGCAGCTACTTCAAGATTCAGATGTGTTGATCGTTAATACTAAAGAAAAAGAATTTATTGAAAAATTAGAGAATATTGAGGGAAAGATTATTATCGATTTTGTACGACTCGGAGATCAATTCTTAGGTAAGAAAAACTATACCGGTATAAACTGGGCTATAAATTTAGAAACTGGAAAATACATATCAGCAGAAGATACTGTGATTTAAGGAAAAATACATGAGTCTACACGGAAAGCATATATTAATTATTGTTGAAAATTTGCCCGTTCCCTTCGATAGAAGGGTTTGGCAAGAAGCGACCACTCTTAAAGCTAATGGTGCTGATGTTTCTATAATTTGCCCGAGAATGAAGGGGTATACGGAAGCTTATGAAGTAATAGATGGCATAGAAGTTTATAGGCATCCATTGCCTTTAGAGGCCAGAGGGGCAATAGGCTATTTAATAGAATATGGAGGGGCGATTTATTGGGAAATGAAACTAGCCAGGGAAATTTATAAGAAAAAACCATTCCATGTGATTCACGGGTGTAATCCACCGGACTTAATTTATCTTACAGCGAAAAGTTTTAAGAGGAAAGGCGTTAAGTATGTTTTCGATCACCATGATATTAATCCTGAACTTTATATTGCTAAATACGATAAAAAAGACTTTTTTTATAAATTGATGTTATATTTTGAAAAGAAGACTTTTAAACATGCTGATGCGAGTATCGCAACAAATGAATCCTATAAAGAAATAGCTATTCGAAGAGGGGGCATGAGAGAAGATAAAGTACAGGTGGTAAGAAGCGGGCCTAAACTGGATAGACTTAAATTACAGCCGCCAAAACTAGAATTTAAGAAAGGTAGAAAATATCTTATCGGATATTTAGGGGTTATAGGTGAGCAAGAAGGGATTGATTTGTTGTTGGAAAGTGTTAAACAAATTGTAGGCAAAAGAAATGATGTACAAGTTGCTATTGTAGGTGGAGGGTCCGATCTTGATATCCTTAAAAATTTGGCTGTAGATATGGGGCTTAAGGATTATGTGGATTTTTACGGACGGGTATCCGATCAACTTTTAGTGGATATATTGAATACAGCAGATGTATGTGTGAATCCTGATAAGCCAACAGAGATGAATAACCTCTCTACCATGAATAAGATTATGGAATATATGGCTCTGAAAAAACCGATTGTTCAATTTAATTTAAAAGAAGGTCAATTTTCAGCTCAGGAGGCATCGTTATATGCTAAGGATGTTACAGATTTTGCAAACAAAATAGAATATTTACTTGATAATAAAGAAGTAAGAAACTATATGGGGGATTTCGGCTACAATAGGGTGGTTAAGGAATTATCCTGGGACTATGAGTCGGATAAATTGATTTCTTTCTATCAAAGGTTGCTTAATTGACCATTAAAAATGAAACGATCTGTTTTAATCATACCGGTTTCTATTCTGATTCATTTGGTCATTATTAATTTTACGTTATTTACGTTAAGTTTCGGTACATATAATGATTTTGTGGCAATTTTGTATTATAATCTTAGTTGGTTACTGATTACTTTTGCTATAGATTTTTATCCTACAAAAAGAAATGAACGTTTTTTTACTAATTTTCATAAAGTATTAGTTGTATTCTTGGTTTTTTCTTTGGCGTATTTTACCAACTTTAGTTTTCGTAATCTTTCCATATCTCCGGTATATCAGCTAAAAGTGTTGTTGGTTATTTTTTCCACCATCATGATCTATCGCTATATCTTTTATTATTTAAGGGATATTTATCGCGTAGAGGGAGGTAATTTTGTAAGTGTTGTAGTGATTGGCAGGGATAGAAAACTTAAAAAGATCCGCCAAATTTTTGATCTGCCGGAATTGGGGTACCGATATAGGGGGTATTTTGATAATCATCCCTCTAAAAGCATTACCTATTTAGGCAATATAGACCAGGTGTTTGATTTTATTAGGAATAATACAGTAGATGAAGTTTATTGTATGGTTTCGCGTTTGTCTTCAGATCAAATCAATGAGCTTATTACTTTTTGTGATAATAATCTGATAAAAATTAAAATGGTGCCGGATAATAAAGAGATTTATACAAGGGCAATGAATGTCGAATTGTTCGGGAACGTACCAATTCTTAATTTAAGGAAATTACCGTTGGATACTGATGTTGCTCGCTATACAAAGCGTAGTTTCGATATTGTTTTTTCGTCCTTGATTATTTTATTTATACTATCATGGCTAGTGCCTATTATTGGAATTTTAATAAAATTGGAGTCCCGTGGGCCTGTTTTTTTTAAGCAAAAGCGGCATGGGGTAAATAAACAATCCTTTTTTTGTTATAAGTTCCGATCGATGACGGTAAATAAAGAAGCAGATACAAAAATGATGACCAGGAATGATGTCCGTCTTACTAAAATCGGAAAATTTATCCGCAAAACCAGTATTGATGAACTACCTCAATTTATTAATGTATTATTAGGTGACATGAGCGTGGTTGGCCCTAGACCACATATGGAAGCCCATACCAGGGAATATGAGAATTCTGTTGATAAATATCTGGTTAGGCACTATGCGAAACCCGGGATTACCGGTCTGGCACAAATAAAAGGCTATCGTGGGGAGGTAGTTGTGAAATCTGATATTATTAACCGTACCCGTTTGGATATATTTTACGTAGAAAAGTGGTCTCTATTACTTGATGTTAAAATTATCATCAAAACCGTATTAAACGCAATTGGGGGAGAAGAAAAAGCCTATTGATACTATTTAAATTTTAAAATTTATTTTTTAGATATTTATAAAAAATTATTTTAGCCTAAAATCTATTTTGATGTTCAAATTCAAATTTATTCTTTGCCTGTTTTTTTTGGCTTTTTTATCGTCTTGTGTATCTCGGGAAGAGATGGTGTATTTTCAAAACCTAGATCAACTTAAGGTAGAAGATGGTTCTTCTTCTATCTATGAAAATTTAGAGATTAAACCTAATGACCAGCTCAGTATCACCGTATCCGCTGAAGAAATAGAAGCTGCAATGCCATTTAATTTACCTTACATCGGTAATGTAATGGGAAGTCAGATGGGGGAGGTTCGTATAAGCGGTACTCCGGCACTGCAAAGTTATCTGGTAAATGCAGATGGTGAAATTCAATTTCCGATTTTAGGAAGTGTTAAAGTAGCAGGGCTAAACAGGAAAGAACTTTCTCTTAAATTACAGAAAGAAATATCTGAATATATTCAAAACCCTATTGTGATTGTTCGCATTTCTAATTTTCAGGTTACAGTGCTTGGGGAAGTCAGGCAGCCGGGAACCTTTCCGGTTACCGATGAATACCTAAGTTTACCTAAAGCTCTGGGCCTGGCTGGCGATATGACTATTTATGGAAAAAGAAAAAATGTTCTTGTGGTTAGGGAAACTGAAAACGGGGACAAGAAACATGCCTATTTGGACTTGACCGATGCGGATATAGTAAACTCACCATTTTATTATTTACAGCAAAATGATGTGGTATATGTGGAGCCTAACGGTCCTCAGTTGCAATCTGCAAGTTACAATCGTAATGCATCTGTGTATATTTCCATAGCATCTGTATTGGTTTCTTTAGCTGTATTAATAACCCGATAATCTAATTATGAATAGCGAATATCAAAATTTCCAGGAAGAAGAGATAAACTTAAGGGAGGAAATACAGAAATATTTAAAGTACTGGCCCTGGTTTATAGTATCGGTATTTGTTGCGGTTGTTTTGGCTTTTATATATTTAAAATTATCTAAACCGGTCTATTTAACAAATGCCACGATTATCATTAAGGATGAGGATACCAAATCCCCCGCAACCTCGGGAATGTCCTCTTTTACGGATTTGGGAATATTGGAAGGGCTTAAAACAAGTAGTATAGAAAATGAGATTGGCTTGCTAAAGTCTAAGCGGATGATGACCAAAACGATCAGTTCTTTAGACCTTAATATTCAATATTTAACATACGATTTATTTGTTACACGTGAGGTATACAATAATGCTCCATTTAAATTAGACATATTAAAATTGGACTCTGACCAGTTGTCTCAATATGCTAAAGCTACTGAGAATGAGTTTGAAATTTCGTGGGAAGGAGAGGTCATCACTTTAATAAATAAGGAAACTGGAAGTAAGAAAAAGTCAAGATTTGGAGAACCTCTTAATATAGAATTTGCCGAAGTTGTAATAAGAAAGGTTGAAGGCTTTGAGCCTGATGAGGATTCCGAGTCTTTAGAATATGGCTTTAGGATTGTACCGGTCGAAGCTGTGGTTTCGTATTATCAAAATGGGCTGATAGCTGAATTGGTAGACGAAAATTCAACATTGATTCAACTTGGTTTAGAAGGTTCGGTACCTGAGAAGTCACAGGATGTATTGGATCAGTTAATAGTAGAATATAATAAAGAAGCAATTATAGATAAAAACCTGGTAGCTTCAAATACTGCAGAATTTATAAACGAACGTTTGAAAATTATAAATTTTGAGTTAGACTCCGTGGAAATTGATAAAGAGGCGTTTAAAGAGAGTCGGGAGCTTACGGATATTCAGGCGGAATCTGAAATTTTTCTAGAGAATGCCAGTGATTATAAAAAGAAACGCCAGGAAGTGACAACTCAGGTGCAATTGGCGTCTGCAATGTTGGATTATTTGGAAGAAGGAAATAATTCTGATCTTCTGCCGGCAAATTTAGGATTAGAAGGGGAAGGAGTAAATCAACAGGTTGCAGATTACAATCAATTGGTTTTAGAGCGTAATCGTATACTTGAAGCTTCTACGGTGAAGAACCCTGTGATCGTAAGCTTGGATCAGCAAATAGACCAAATGCGTTCTGTGGTTAAAAAGAGTTTACAGCGTTTAAGTGCGAATCTTGATATTTCCATAAAAGAACTGAATAATGAAGCGAAACTGATTCAGTCCAGAATTTCGTCGGTACCTTCCATAGAACGTCAATATCGTGGTATTGACCGTCAGCAACAGATCAAAGAGTCATTATATTTATTTTTATTGCAAAAAAGGGAAGAAAATTCTCTTTCTTTAGCGGTTACCGCGCCCAAAGCAAAAATTGTGGATAATGCCTATACTAATGTTGATCCCGTAGCCCCAAAATCTAAAGTGATTATGTTGGGAGGCTTTTTGCTTGGTTTAGTTATCCCATTTGGGATTATTTATGGAAAAAATATTCTAAATAATAAAGTAAAGAATAGGGGGGATTTGGAAAGAAAAGCCAAGCAAATCCCAATTGTTGCTGAAATCCCAAGAATTGATAAAAAGGAGAGTCATTTAATCACTGAAGCCGATCGTTCGGTCTTAGCCGAGTCGTTTAGGATTGCAATTACCAATATGCAGTATTTATTGATCAATAAAACTGATAAGCAAAAAGGAATTAAAATGCTGGTGACTTCCACGGTTAAGGGAGAGGGGAAAACCTTTACTTCGATAAACCTGGCTTTAACCCTGGCGAACATGGGTAAAAAAGTAATTGTAGTGGGAGCAGATTTGCGTAATCCGCAGTTACAGCGTTATGATGTTGGGTCTAGAAAGCATATAGGGGTTAGTGATTATCTAATCAATGAAGATTTAAAACTGAATAATCTTATTGAGCAAACGAAATTTAATAGGAATTTGGACTTTTTGACTTCAGGGAGTATTCCGCCAAACCCATCAGAGTTATTAAGACATAGGCGCCTTGGTGAGATGTTGGGCCTGTTGGAAGAACGCTATGATTATATAATCCTCGATACGGCACCATGTATGCTGGTAGCCGATACCTTCCTGATCAGTCAATATGCCGATCTTACTTTATATGTTGTGAGATCTTCATATACCGAAAAACAACTTTTACAATTTCCAATGGACTCAATGAAAAGCGGGAAGCTACACGATGTAAGTTTTGTATTGAATGATGTGGATTCTGCGAATTTTGGGTATTATGG
The DNA here is from genome assembly GCF_056859415.1 of Zunongwangia sp. L-65. Taxonomy (NCBI): domain Bacteria; kingdom Pseudomonadati; phylum Bacteroidota; class Flavobacteriia; order Flavobacteriales; family Flavobacteriaceae; genus Zunongwangia; species Zunongwangia sp. L-65. The sequence continues at coordinate 158,988 of NZ_JBSXOK010000069.1, read as the reverse complement.
TAATAAATATGGATATTCGTATGGGGCTGATAAGAAAAGTTTTTGGGAGAAATTTAAAGAACGCTTTTAAAATGCCTTAGTTAAGGTTTTTAATTGAAGTATTACTTTGTGTATTATGATTATAGATATTTAAATATGGGGAAGGGTTTAAAAATTTATAGAAAGTTTTTAATTGGGTGTTTTTACTTGATTCCCGTTATGGTATATTCCCAATCTGGATTTCAATTAAATGTAGAATCTGCTGCGTTTGTCAATGGCGATGATGCTCTGCCATTTTGGTTACGAAGTAACAATTACGGAAGAGTTGGTAGGCAAACAAATGCTTATGCGGTGGTTTCACCCTCTTACGATTTGTATCTTAATGAAAATTCAAAATTCACGTTTAAATCAGCATTTGCTTACCGCAATGAATTTAATGAAGTAGGTGAAGCCAAAGATATTTTTATTGACGAATTATATGCTGAATATAAATCAGGTCATATTGCAGCTTCATTTGGTGTGAAACACGCTGAGTTAAAGTATAATGGTTTAGCTTCCACAAATCAAAGTATTCTTTGGTCTTCTAATGCACGTTCCTTACCTGGTTTGGAAATTAAAACAATTAAACCAATCTATTTTTTGTTTAATAAACGGCTTGGATTCGAAGCTTTGTTTAGTGAATACCTTTTAAATGACGATAGGGCAACACAAGATGCTCATGTGCATCATAAGTATTTTGCCCTGGTTTATAATTTGAATAATTTTTCAACTTTAAAATTGGGTATAAGACATGTAGCACAATATGGGGGAAACCCTTCTGATCCTAGGTTTGAGAAACAAGACATTGGATTTGGGGATTATGTTCGGATGTTTTTTGGTCGTGCGGGAGGGGATAATGCTATAAAAGGTGATCAGATTAATGCAGTTGGCAATCATATTGGGAGTTATGAATTATCTTATAACAAAAAATATGATGATGCCGAATTTGAATTATTTTATAACAGTATTTTTGAAGATGGATCAGGGAGTGCAATGAAAAATTTCCCCGATGGTAGGTATGGGGTGTTTTATGATTCGGGGAATAGAGAAAACTTTATAAATTCCTTTGTGTATGAATTCATTTATACTAAAAACCAAAGCCAAACTGCTCCACATTTATGGGATAATTATTTTAATAATGGAGTTTATAGTAGTGGTTGGACCTATCAACAAAATGTAATTGGAGTTCCTTTTATTACCAGTACGTACTTGTCAGATTATGGTAGCGACTATATTACTGTTGGTAATAATAGGTTGATTGCGCATCATTTGGGTATTCAAGGTAAATTATATTTTCCATATGAGTTTAAATTGAGCTATAGGAGAAACTATGGGATTAATCGTAACAGAGGCACCGAAAATTACATTCATTATGATTCCGATGACCAGCGTTCTTTATTCAAGGTGCAGCCTGAAGTGGTGTCGACCTACCTGAAAATAGGTTTACTAAGAGGTGTTATGAACTTGGATGTAATGGGGGCTGTAGATATTTCAGATGAAAATTCAAATTTCGCCGCCGGCCTTTCCGTATCCAAATCCTTTTTCTAAACCTCTACTACGCTTACCCCATTTATCAACCTGTTTTTGCTATCCATTACGGCTGAGTTTACAAATAATGTAGGTGCTATGCTTTTCTTTCCGAAATCATCGTGAACATGGCCAAAAAGATGTAAGTCGGGTTTTATATCCACTATTTTTTTCAATAATTCTTCACAGCCAATATTTTTATAGGTTTTGCTTTCATCCAAAATCCCATACGGTGGCGTGTGCGTAATTAATATATCGGTGTTTTTCGGAATTAAACTCCATTTTTTTCTTATCGATCTTCCCCTTTCCCTGTTAAATGCCCAATTTCCATTTCCGGGGGTATAAGGGCTGCCCCAAATTTTGTAATTTTCTATTGTAATTCCGTTATCTTTTAGGTAGTGAATACTACTAGGGAAAATATCTTCTATCTTTGTTGAATATTTCTCTAAATAAAAATCATGATTTCCTGCAACCAAGATTTTATGTTTGTGGGGTTGTTTAGAAAACCATTGTACGAAATTTTCAATTTCTAGTTTTGTGCCTCCTTCAGTGAAGTCTCCACAATGAATAAGAATATCTCCATCAGGAATCTGTAAATCTTTGTGCTTGTTATGTGTGTCTGAAATTGAAATTAAGCGCATAGATTAGTTATTCCTCATCCATAACACCGTCCTCCTGCTCCCGGGAAATATAATCTTTATCTACCGGTAAGAATTTGTTGGTGATTTTGGTAAGCGCAAACGCAATTATTACAGCAGTAAAGGCAAAGAAAATAAACTTTACCAATAAGCTATCGCTCATGGCAAAACTGTAAAATGCCAGGAAAATCTCGGCAATAACAAACAGTATTTTTATAGACAGCTTAAGGATCATTTGGTTATTTGCTTATTGGCATAGCCAAAGAATTTAAGTCCCCGGCCTTGCTTGGAAAGGGATGCTAGGCTTCATAGCTTATGCTGCTCCCTACTTAGTATTCTTGATTTTTCACAAATATATATTCTAATTCCGGTTTTTTGATAACCGGCCATCAGCTTTGACGTAAATTTAACGCACCCATTTCACCTGGCTTAAACTTTTTAGTTAAATATTCTTAATCCCGATAGGTGCTTTGGTTAAAGGTTGTACATTTCAAAATAAACCCGTCTATTTTGAATAGAAAATCCAAAGTCCTTATCTCGATATTGGTTGTTTTAGCCTTACTTTTTGGTATTGGGATGTTCCTGAATCCTTTTGTAGAGAAGAAAGCAATAAGTTTACTTAATGAACAGCTGCCGGAACTGAAATTTGAGGACTTGGAGGTTCAGGTTTTTAAAAATACTGCAGAATTATCCAATATCCGCTTAAAGCGGGGGGAAGTAGCGATTCATTCAGAGAAACTGGAAGTAAGCGGACTTAATTACTGGAAGTTTATTTTTGATAAGAATATTGATCTGAATACCATCAGAATTAGTGATCCTGAAATCATCTATCAGACTGCAGCAAATAAGTCGAATGAGAAAGATGCTTCGGCAACAAAGAGCAATGCAAAGAAAAAAGGGCTGCAGAAGCAGATCGCAGTTGATAGGCTTGTCCTTAATCGGGGTAAATTCGCTTTATTGGATAGTGTTTCTGAAGATAAAATCAAGGTGAAAAAATTTGACTTTGAGTTGAATGAATTGCAGATCGATAGTAATAGCATCAAAAATAAAATTCCTTTTGAGTTTGGAGCGTTTCGCCTGCATGCAGATTCCATATTTTTAAAAGTGGATGAAAGACATCAAATGAAGGTGGCTAGTATTGGGATCGAGGAAAATAAAAGTAGGTTGCAAGGACTTTTGCTGACATCGGTATATTCCAAACAGGAATTTCAGAAACATACGCCTATAGAAAAAGATCGGTATCAGTTAAGTGCAGATAGTATTGCTATCGACCATCAGGATTTTGGCTTTAAAAATGACAGTCTGAAGTATGTGGCTTCACGCTTTTCTATTTATAATGCGGATTTTGAAATTTACAGGGACAAAACGCAACCTGATGATAATACTGTGAAGCCGATGTATAGCGAGATGCTTAGGAAATTACCATTTTTGCTTAAAATCGATACTTTAAATGTTGACAATGCCAGGATCGTTTATGAAGAGCGAATGAAGGCAGGGCGAGCGCCAGGTAAAGTAGTCTTTGCAAAAGTACAGGGGGAAATATCCAACCTTACTAATTTTAGCGATTCAACGGAGTTTCCTACCACCAGGATTATCGCCAAGGCCGATTTTATGAATCAGGCGGCTTTGCAGTTGAACTGGGCTTTTAAAGTAAATAATCCCAGCGATTGGTTTTCTGTTTCCGGTAATATGGGGACGCTTTCCGCGCAAAATATGAATACTTTTTTAACACCCGGAATGAATGTAAAGGCAGAAGGGGATATAACAAATATGAATTTTAATTTCTCCGGGAATAGAAATGTAGCTACCGGTGGTTTAAATATTGTTTATAAGGATTTTAAAATTGAAGTCTTAAAAAAGGACGGTACGCAAAAAAGTGGATTCTTAACCACTATCGCCAATATTTTTGTAAAACACAATGGCGAAAGTGGTGAAAATGTAAATGAGGGGCTTGAGATAGAGCGGGATAAAACCAAATCTTTTTGGAATTATCTTTGGTCCTGTATTAAAAAAGGTGCCCTTAAAACCTTTACTCGATAATCGAGATTTAAATGCTCCGATCCCGTCCCGATGGCTCCTATCGGGATCGGGATGCCCCCAAATAAAAAAATAACTTTCTAAAAAATACATTAAGGTCCTGGCCAGAGGTAGACTGTTAAATTTTAAAAGTAACCACCGGCCGTTTGGCGTGGTTAACCAGGTCTTCACTAATGCTCCCGTTAAAGAAATGAGCTAAACCTTTGCGGCCGTGAGTACTGATGCCAATCAGGTCTGCGTTGATTTTTTCGGCAAAATTCAAAATTCCCTTTTCGACACTGACATCATTATAAATATGTTTTTGTATATTTTTTAGATTCATTTCCTTAAGGAATTCATCTAAATCGGCATAAGCTTGTTTTGTTGTAGTGAAATTATTGGGCGTATTCACAAAAAGTAGGTGTAATTCGGCTTCAAAAAGATTGGAAAATTCCACAGCCTTTAAAAGCGTTTTTCTATTGTCAATTTCGGTATCGGTAGCCAAAATGAACTTTTCAATTTTAAAATCTTTCGCTTCCTCTTTGATGACCAAAACAGGGATTTCAGATTGGCGAACCACTTTTTCGGTATTCGATCCTGCAAACATTTCCTGGAAACCACTGCTGCCGTGAGACCCCATAATGATAAGATCGCAATTATTATTTTTAGCGAATTCAGTGATCCCTTTAAAAGCATGATTAAATTGAACAGCTTCTGTAACTGAGAGGTCTTTTAGGTAATCACTTTCTTTTATTTTGCTGAAATGCATATGTGCGAGCTTCATAAAATATAATGCTTCCGGTACATTCTGACTGTTTCCCTGTACGGGGTCAATAAGGTTTAAAGGCAGGTCTAGCATATGAAGTAAGTAAATTTCTGCATCGAATTTTTTAGCAATTATAGCGGCTGTTTTCAAAGCATTTTCGGCTTCTTTTGAAAAATCTGTTGGGACAAGAATCTTTTGCATTTCGGGAAAAATTAGTATTTTTTGTTTCTATATTAAATTTACGAATATTTTCCCTAAGGGCTTGCCCCGAGGTAGTTGATTTGATTTGATTACAGCCAAAAATGATGATTTTTGTTCCATATAAAGGCTTTTTTGAGCCGCACATCCATAGCTATGGGGTGATAAAAAGACAAATGTGGGTTAAAAGGGGCGTTTTTAGCCAATTGGAATTAGTTTAAGCAAGCTATAAATGCCTGGTTTTCTTTCTCGGGAATTATTATTATATTTGCAGCGTTGAAACTAAAAAAGTACAGCGAGGGGACATAAAGTCCCCTCTTTTTATAACCGGTATGAAGTTGAAGGAGAACGTAGAAAAGTTGCTACAACAAGCATTTGAAGAAAATAATTCCTTATTTTTGATTGATCTTATGGTAACATCAGATAATCAGATAAGAGTGGTTATCGATGGCGATAAAGGAGTTTCTGTCGAAGATTGTATGTATGTAAGCCGTAAGGTAGAGCATAATTTAGACAGGGAAGAAGAGGATTTTTCTTTAGAAGTGACATCGGCCGGAGTATCTGAGCCGCTACAAATTCCCAGACAGTATAAAAAAAATATTGGAAGAAAGTTGCAGGTTAAAACTGAAAATGAAAAATTTGAAGGAAATTTAATCGATGCTACCGAGTCTGATATTAAACTTCAGTGGAAAGCACGTGAACCTAAACCTGTAGGAAAAGGAAAGGTGACGGTAGAGAAAGAAGCTGTATTAGCATATTCAGCAATTGTTGAAGCAAAAGTTATGATAACATTTTAATTGTTTTAGTATGGAAAATCTCGCCTTAATAGATTCATTTTCAGAGTTTAAGGATGATAAGTTGATAGATCGTGTTACCTTGATGGCGATCTTGGAAGATGTGTTTAGAAATGCTTTAAAAAAGAAGTATGGTGAGGATGATAACTTTGATATCATTGTAAACCCTGATAAGGGAGATTTGGAGATCTGGAGAAACCGTGTGGTAGTGGCCGATGGTGAAGTTGAGGATCCAAATCAGGAAATTTCACTTGCAGAAGCACGTAAAATTGAACCGGATTTTGAAGTTGGTGAAGATGTTTCTGAGGAAGTTAAATTAAAGGATCTTGGGCGTAGAGCGATTTTAGCATTAAGGCAAAATCTTATTTCTAAGATTCATGAACATGATAACACAAATATCTACAAGCAGTTTAAAGATCTTGAAGGAGAGATTTATACAGCTGAAGTTCATCATATAAGACATCGTGCAATTATTCTTTTAGATGATGAAGGAAATGAAATCGTATTGCCAAAAGACCGGCAGATCCCTTCGGATTTCTTTAGAAAAGGAGAAAATGTACGTGGGGTTATTGAAAGTGTTGAATTAAAAGGGAATAAGCCTAGTATTATTTTATCCAGAACAGCACCAGGGTTTCTGGAGAAATTATTTGAGCAGGAAATTCCTGAAGTTTTTGATGGTTTAATTACCATCAAAAAAGTAGTTCGTGTCCCTGGCGAAAAAGCAAAAGTGGCAGTAGATTCGTATGATGATAGAATTGATCCTGTTGGCGCTTGTGTGGGTATGAAAGGATCTAGAATCCATAGTATTGTACGCGAACTTGGTAATGAGAATATCGATGTGATTAATTATACTAATAACGATCAGTTATTTATAACAAGGGCTTTGAGTCCGGCGAAAATTACATCGATAAAAATAGATGAAGAAAACAAAAGGGCTGAGGTAATGCTTAAGCCTGAGGAGGTTTCGAAAGCAATTGGTCGTGGAGGGCATAATATTAGACTTGCCGGCCAGCTAACGGGTTATGAAATAGATGTATTTAGAGAAGGAGTGGAAGAAGATGTGGAACTATCTGAATTCTCTGATGAAATCGAAGATTGGGTAATTAAGGAATTTGCAAAAATTGGTTTGGATACGGCAAAAAGTATTTTAGAGCAGGATGTAAATGACCTTATAAAGCGTACCGACCTGGAGGAAGAAACCGTTCGTGAAGTGCTGAAGGTACTTCGCGAAGAATTCGAAGAATAAGTTATTGTAGTAATAAACAAAAGAGGTTAATTTAGAGGGCAATTTATGGCTGAAGCAAAAACAATGCGATTAAACAAAGTATTACGTGAATTCAATATTTCGCTAGATCGGGCTGTAGAGTTTTTAAATTCTAAGGGGCATGATATTGAAGCACGTCCTACTGCTAAAATCTCTCAGGAGACGTATCAGGTTCTTTTTAATGAGTTCCAGACAGATAAAAGCAAAAAAGTAGCTTCTAAAGAAGTAGGGGAAGAGAGAAAGAAGGAGAAGGAAGAGCTGCGTTTAGCCCGCGAACGCGAGCAGGAAGAAAAAAGAAAAGAGCAGGAGAAAAAGGAACAGGAAAAGCTTAGAGAAGAGCAGGAGCGTAAAAAGCAGGAGCAGGAAACGCTAAGTGCCCGTACTAAACTTTCTGGTCCTAAGACTGTTGGTAAGATAGACTTGGATAAACCTCAGGTTGAGAAGAAAAAAGAGGAGCCTAAGAAAGAAGAAAAACCAGAGGAAGCCAAACAGGAAAAGCCAGCCCCAAAACCTGTGGAAGAAAAGCCTAAGCCAAAACCTGATGTTATTAAAGGTCAGGATAATGCCCCTAAAAAAGAACAACCTAAGGAAGAGCCCAAGAAAGATAAAGAGGAAACTCAGGGGAAACCTGAGGCTTCTGAGCAAGGTGAGGAGTCTAACCGTATAAAAACCAATTATACAAAATTAGACGGTCCTAACTTTACGGGAGAAAAAATCGATCTTTCCAAATTTAAAAAGCCTGTTAAAAAGAAAGACGATAAAAAAACTGCGGCATCCAATGATGATAAGAAAGGAAATCGCAAGAAACGTCGTAGAAGAATTAGTAAGGATGTAAAAGGCGGCCCTAATCAGGGTGGTGGAAATAACAATAATAACAACCGTAAAGGTCGTAATAATAAGCAACGTAGTAGGCCTATCACGAAAGAAGAGCCTAGCGAAGAAGAAGTACAAAAGCAGGTTAGGGAAACTCTTGAAAAACTTCAGGGGAAATCCAGTAAAGGTAAAGGTGCCAAATATCGAAGAGATAAGAGGGATCAACACCGCCAGCGATCAGAAGAAGATCTTGCAAAGCAAGAATCAGATTCTAAAGTGCTTAAAGTTACAGAGTTTGTTACCGTAAGTGAAGTTGCGACCATGATGGATGTTCCGGTAACCAAAGTGATTTCAGCCTGTATGTCTCTTGGTATGATGGTGACCATGAACCAGAGACTGGATGCCGAAACGCTTTCTATTGTTGCAGATGAGTTTGGTTATGAAGTGGATTTTGTAACAGCAGATGTAGAGGAAACAGTAGAAGTACAGGAGGATGCTCCCGAAGATTTACAGGAAAGAGCGCCAATCGTTACTGTTATGGGGCACGTAGATCATGGTAAAACATCACTTCTGGATTACATTCGTAAAGAGAATGTGATTGCAGGAGAAAGTGGTGGTATTACACAGCATATTGGTGCCTATGGAGTAGAATTAGATGGTGGTCAAAAAATTGCCTTCCTGGATACTCCGGGTCACGAAGCTTTTACCGCAATGCGTGCTCGTGGTGCACAGGTAACAGATATCGCTATTATTGTAATTGCTGCCGATGATGATGTGATGCCGCAAACTAAAGAAGCGATTTCACATGCTCAGGCCGCAGGAGTACCAATAATATTTGCGATTAATAAATCAGATTTACCTACTGCCAATCCAGAAAAGATCAAAGAGAAGTTAGCTTCTATGAATTTACTGGTTGAAGATTGGGGGGGTAAAGTGCAATCACATGATATTTCTGCTAAAACAGGGATGGGTGTGAAAGAATTGTTAGAGAAAGTACTTCTTGAAGCTGAGATCCTTGAATTAAAAGCGAATCCTAATAAAATTGCCAATGGTACGGTAGTAGAAGCCTTCCTTGACCGTGGTCGTGGATATGTAGCAACAATACTGGTACAGGCGGGTACGCTTAAAATTGGTGATTATGTACTGGCAGGTCGTCATAGTGGTAAGATTAAAGCTATGCACGATGAACGAGGTCACGAAATTAAGGAAGCCGGGCCATCAACTCCGGTTTCTATCTTAGGTCTTGATGGTGCGCCACAGGCCGGTGATAAGTTTAAAGTGATGCTAGATGAGCGTGAAGCTAAAGATATAGCTGCCAAGCGTACACAGTTACAACGAGAACAAAATGTTAGAACGCAGCGTCATATTACCTTGGATGAGATTGGACGCCGTATCGCATTAGGCGAATTTAAAGAGCTTAATATTATCCTGAAAGGGGACGTTGATGGTTCTGTAGAAGCATTAACAGATAGTTTCCAGAAACTTTCTACTGAGGAAATTCAGGTGAATATCATCCATAAGGGGGTTGGAGCTATTACTGAAAGTGATGTGCTCTTGGCTTCGGCATCAGATGCGATTATAATCGGCTTTAATGTTCGTCCTGCCGGTAATGCAAGACAGGTTGCTGATAAGGAAGAGATCGATATCAGAACCTACTCTATTATTTATGATGCGATAAATGATCTTAAAGATGCCATGGAGGGAATGCTTTCTCCAGAGGTTAAAGAAGAGATTACTGGTACTGCTGAAATCAGGGAAACGTTCAAAATCTCTAAGATCGGTACCATTGCCGGTTGTATGGTAACTTCTGGTAAGATTTACAGGACTGCTGGAGTGCGCTTAATTAGAGATGGTGTTGTGATCTACACAGGTGAATTAGCTTCGTTAAAACGCTTTAAAGATGATGTTAAAGAGGTATCCAAAGGTTATGACTGTGGTATGCAGGTTAAAAACTATAATGATATCAGGGAAGGAGATGTTATCGAAGCATTTAGAGAAGTAGAAGTGAAGAAAACACTTAAATAGATAGTGGTATAGCTATAGAAATGATAATACCAAAAAAGGCTGCAATTTGCAGCCTTTTTTTATGAACTTATTTTAAAAATCCCATCTAAAAATCAGCTGGGCATTGTATGTATTTGTTCCTTTTTTACCTTATCGTCGCAAGTCTTACTATGTAAGGGAACGGATAGTTTAGATTACTTTCTTTCTGGTTTTGGAATAAAGGCAGATGGGTAGGTCTCTTTGATAACCAAAAGCGCTCTGTCGGCTTCTAATCGATTTCTGAAATTGCCTATCCAAACTTTGTAATTTGGCGCTTCGTATTTAATTCGTGCCGGATATTCATATAGTGCCTCATAATCCTTTATTTTATTGCTGGCATCCCCATTAGGCCCGCTAAATAGTTGTATTACATAGCGATCCCCTATATTATGTGACTTTTGTAATTTTGTTTTGGTTAAGGATAATTCATTAATCATATCGCTCTGGGAAATGTTAATTTTTTGGGTCTCCTCTTGACCAAAAGCAACACAGGATAAGCAAAGAGAGGTGCCGAATAATAGGTTTTTAAAGCTTAAAATATTCATAGTTATGATTTTATAGACAAAAGTAAAATTAAATAACTCATATTCTATAGAAATTATTATTTAGAACTAATATAAATTACCCATTAACGCTTCTCTAACATAAACAAAATCCAACTTAAGTATTACTTTTGTGCCTGAATTTAATGGTGCGTTTCTAAAGTTTTTACGTACAGATTTTAATCTTAAAAAACCGTACCAAAGTTTAGACGTTAATTCAACTTATAATATGAAAAAGGTGAAATACCGCCACTCAACTTCGCGACTGCTCTTAATTGTAGCACTTTTTCTTTCGTTTACTGTAACGGGTTTTGCTCAGGATTCTACTGCTGTGGAAGCTGGGACTCCAGAGACCGCAGCTGATAAAGCAGATGCTTCGGCCTCTGCGGAATTAGGTGATCCCGCTGCCGGTAAAAGTTTGTTTAATTCCTTATGTGCGGCTTGTCATAAGCCGTATTCAGCTAGTATTGGTCCGGCTTTAAACGGGGTAACTTTAAGGCATGATAAAGAATGGCTTTATTCATGGATTAAAAACAATGCTGAGCTAAGAGCTTCAGGGGATGCAGATGCAGAAGCAATTTATCAGGAATATAATGGTACTGCGATGCCAGCTTTTCCTCAATTGTCTAATGAAGATATCGATAATATCCTTGCTTATGTAGAGCAACCTAAACCTGAGCCCACTGCCGCTGCAACAGCAGGAGCTGGTACAGATGGTCAAGGTGCATCTGGAGGGGGTGTATCTGTTAATATCATTCTTGGGATTCTTATTTTCGTGTTAGTAATGTTGCTGGTTGTTTTGTTTTTAGTAAACAAAACACTTAAAAACTTTGCAACGGCTAGTGGAGTAAAATTACCTGAGAAGCCTTCAAGAAAACCAATCTGGCAGGCGTTCGTTGAAAACCAGTTTTTAGTATTGGTGTTTTCTATAGTGGTGCTGCTTGGCGTAGGGTATTTTGCATATGGATTTTTGATGCAAGTAGGAGTAGACCAGGGATATCAGCCTATACAGCCAATTCATTACTCTCACAGAATTCATGCTGGGGATAATGGAATTGAGTGTAAGTACTGTCACTCTTCTGCAAGGGTATCTAAGACCTCTGGAATTCCATCTTTGAATGTATGTATGAACTGTCATAAAGCTATTTCAGAAGTAGCTCCGGAGACTGCGACTGCAGACCATTCAAAAGAATTTTACGATGGCGAGATTGCTAAACTATACGATGCGGTTGGTTGGGATCCTTCAACCAGAACCTATTCAGGAGATCAGAAGCCAGTAAAATGGGTTAGAATTCATAATCTTCCAGACTTTGTTTACTTTAATCACTCACAACACGTTTCTGTAGCAGGAGTTCAGTGTCAACATTGTCATGGTCCTATTCAGGAAATGGAAGTTGTGCATCAGGAAGCTCCGCTTACTATGGGATGGTGTATTAACTGTCACCGGGAAACTGGTGTTCAGATGGAAGGTAATGAGTATTACGAAAAGATTCACGAAGAACTTTCTAAGAAATACGGTGTAGAAGAACTTACCATTGCAGAAATGGGAGGTCTTGAATGTGGAAAATGCCACTATTAATATAATAACTGCGATTGCAGATATAAATTAAGAAGTTAATATCTAGATATATATGTCATCAAACAAAAAATACTGGACAAGTGTTGAAGAGCTAAAAGGTAGTTCTATTGTTGAGACGCTAAAACAAAAAGAGTTTGCTGAAGAAATTCCTGTGGATGAATTTCTTGGGGATAAAGAGTCCTTAAGTAATTCAAAAACGTCTAGAAGGGATTTTCTGAAGTATGTTGGATTTAGTACAGCGGCAGCTTCTTTAGCTGCTTGTGAGGGACCGGTTGTAAAATCTATACCTTATGTAGTACAGCCAGATAGAATCATTCCTGGTGTGGCTAACTATTACGCTTCTACTATTGCCAATGGTTTTGATTTTCAAAGTGTATTGGTTAAAACTCGTGAAGGGAGACCTATAAAGATTGAAAATAATGATCTTGCGAAGGTAAAAGCTGGTGGGGGTGCCCGTGTTCATGCTTCAGTGCTTTCTTTGTATGATAAAAAGAGGGTGAAGCGCCCGATGATCGATGGGAAAAATGTTTCCTGGGAAGAATTTGACCGTCAGGTGGGTTCAGCACTTAATGGTGTTTCGGGAGATATTGTGTTGTTAACACAAACATTTGCCAGCCCTAGTACGACTAAATTAATTCAGGATTTTAGCGCTAAATATCCAAATGTAAAGCATGTGGCTTATGATGCGGTTTCTGAAGATGCAGCGCTTTCAGCTTTTGAATCTAGATATGGAAGAAGAGCATTGCCAAATTATGATTTTACCGAAGCTGAAACTATAGTTTCTATAGGGGCAGATTTTCTTGGTGACTGGCAAGGCGGAGGATATGATATTAGTTATGCGCAAAGCCGTATCCCAAAAAATGGAAAAATGTCAAGGCACGTGCAGTTCGAATCAAACCTGTCTTTGGCAGGTGCGAAGGCCGATAAGCGCGTTCCTGTAAAACCATCTCAGCAAAAGGCAATTCTTGCTTCTTTGTATGGGTATATTGTAGGAGGAGGTTCTACAAGCGAACTTCCCTCTAAAATTGATGATGCTGTAGTGAAAGCAGCAAGTCAGTTAAGAAAAGCTGGCAGTAAAGGAGTTGTGGTTTCTGGTATTCCAGATGCAGATGCTCAATCACTGGTTCTGGCTATAAATGAAGCATTAGGTAGTTCAATTATGGATACCGATAATGCACGAATGACGCGCCAGGGTAATAGTGCTCAGGTAGCCGAGTTAGTTAAAGACATGAACGATGGTAGTGTAGGTGCACTTATGGTGGTTGGAGTGAATCCGGCTTATAGTTTGCCTAATGCATCGGAGTTTATTGAAGGATTGAAAAATGTAGAAGTGTCAGTTTCATTTACAATGAAAGAGGATGAAACTGCTAAACTTTGTAAATATATTGCGGCTACTCCTCATTATTTGGAAAGCTGGGGAGATGTTCAGTTTACTGATAACCAGTTTAGCCTAATGCAACCAACAATTAGACCATTATTTGATACTCGCCAATTTCAGGACTGTTTATTAAAGTGGTCAGGAAATAGCCAGTCTTATCATGATTATATCAAAGAAACATGGTCTGGTAATTTAACAGGTGGATGGAATCAGGCACTTCATGATGGAGTATTTGAGGGTACTAGTCCTGTAGGGACAACAGTGCTTGAAGGTTTTGCTTCCTCAGCGAATGATGCTTCTTCTTTAAGAAAGATGAATGCTTCTGCTCAGGAAGAAAGTGAGTTTGAACTTACACTTTATACCAAAGTTTCAATGGGTGATGGGAATCAGGCTAATAACCCTTGGTTACAAGAACTTCCAGACCCTATTACCAGAACAACTTGGGATAATTATCTAATGATTTCGCAAGCAGATGCTGATAAGCTGGAGCTTGAAAACGAAATTGTTTCCAATGGAGCTTTAAATGGTAGTTATGTGAATATTAGTGTTGGTGATACTACTTTAAAAAATGTTCCTGTTATTGTTCAGCCAGGTCAGGCTAAAGGTTCTGTAGCCTTAGCTTTGGGGTATGGTAAGAAAGAAGGAATGCAGAAGGAAATGCAAGTAGGTGTAAATGCTTACCCTTTGTATAAGAACTTTAGTGCATTTCAAAATGTTAGTATAGAAAAAGCTGCAGGTGTACATGAATTTGCAAGTGTGCAAATGCAAAGTACCTTAGCGGGACGTGATGATATTCTTAAAGAGACGACTCTTTCTGTTTTAACATCAAATAGCAAGCATGAATGGAACGCTGTTCCTGAGGTAGACTATAATCATCAGGAAATTCCTGTTAGTGATCAAAAAGCTGATATCTGGAGATCTTTTGACCGTAGTATTGGGCATCACTTTAATCTGTCTATCGATCTTAATGCGTGTACAGGTTGTGGAGCATGTGTTATTGCTTGTCATTCTGAAAATAACGTTCCAGTTGTTGGAAAGGATGAAGTTAGAAAGTTCAGGGATATGCACTGGTTACGAATCGACAGATATTATTCGGCCGGGGATACTTTTGTAGAAGAGCAGGAGAAACTGAATAATCTAGGAGCATTCGAGACTTATGATGTTATCGAAAATCCTTCGTATGATAATCCTCAGGTTGCTTTTCAGCCAGTAATGTGTCAACACTGTAACCACGCTCCTTGTGAAACAGTTTGTCCGGTTGCGGCAACGTCTCATGGTCGCCAGGGTCAAAATCAAATGATTTACAACAGATGTGTTGGTACAAGATATTGTGCAAATAACTGTCCTTATAAAGTAAGAAGGTTTAATTGGTTTAATTACGCTCAAAACGAAGAATTTGACTATCACATGAATAACGACTTAGGTCGTATGGTGTTAAACCCTGATGTTGTAGTTCGTTCACGTGGAGTTATGGAAAAATGTTCTATGTGTATTCAAATGACACAAAAAACGATTCTTGATGCCAAGCGTGAAGGTAGACCAGTGAAAGATGGAGAATTCCGTACAGCTTGTTCAGCGGCTTGTGATACCGGAGCAATTGTGTTTGGAGACATTAATGACGAAGAGTCTAAAGTTTCTAAATTACAAGAGGATGATAGAACTTACCGTATGATGGAAAGTTTAGGTACAAGGCCAAACGTAATGTATCAGGCTAAAATTACCAATACTGCTGAAGCATAATAATTAAGTAATAAGAATCAATTTTAAAGAAATATGTCGTCACATTACGAAGCACCTATAAGAGAACCTCTTGTTACCGGAGAGAAAACTTATCATGATATAAGTGTTGAAGTAGGAGCGCCTGTACTTGGGAGAGCAAATAAATCCTGGTACATTGTATTTACTATTGCCTTAATTGCATTTTTGTGGGGATTAGGTTGTATCATTTACACCGTTTCTACAGGAATCGGAGTTTGGGGATTGAACAAAACCATTGGATGGGCATGGGATATTACCAACTTCGTTTGGTGGGTAGGTATTGGTCACGCCGGAACATTGATATCTGCAGTATTATTGTTATTCCGCCAGAAATGGAGAATGGCAGTAAACCGTTCTGCAGAAGCCATGACAATTTTCGCTGTAGTTCAGGCTGGTTTGTTCCCTATTATTCACATGGGACGTCCCTGGTTAGCATATTGGGTTTTACCTATTCCTAACCAGTTTGGTTCTTTATGGGTAAACTTTAACTCACCGTTGTTATGGGACGTTTTTGCAATTTCAACGTATTTATCGGTGTCACTTGTTTTCTGGTGGACTGGTTTACTTCCTGATTTTGCAATGCTTCGTGATAGAACAACAAATGAATTTCAAAAGAAAATATACGGTATACTTAGTTTTGGATGGAGTGGACGTGTAAAAGACTGGCAACGTTTTGAAGAAGTATCTTTAGTGCTTGCTGGTTTAGCAACACCTTTGGTACTTTCGGTACACACGATTGTATCTTTTGACTTTGCTACATCAGTAGTTCCTGGTTGGCACAGTACGATTTTCCCTCCTTATTTCGTTGCCGGTGCGATTTTCTCAGGATTTGCAATGGTGCAAACCTTGCTTATTATTATGAGAAAAGTGGTTAATCTTCAGGATTATATTACGCTACTGCATATCGAATATATGAACAAGGTAATATTGTTGACCGGAGGAATCGTATCCGTAGCTTATATTACTGAATTCTTTATAGGATGGTATTCCGGTACCAGTTATGAGAATTATACTTATCTTTCTTTTGGAGCTGCAACAGGACCTTATGCATGGGCATTTTGGGCCTTAATAGTATGTAACTTTGTAGTGCCGTTAACATTGTGGGTTAAGAAATTGAGAAGAAATATTCTTTGGACTTTTATAGTGGCCCTTGTAATAAATATTGGGATGTGGTTTGAGCGTTTTGATATTATTGTGATCGACCTGAGTAAAGGCAGAACTCCTTCTTCTTGGGCAATGTTCTCTCCTACGTTTGTTGATATTGGTGTTTTTATCGGTACGATAGGTTTCTTTTTTGTATTGTTTCTTCTTTATGCAAGAACTTTCCCTGTGATCGCACAAGCCGAAGTAAAGACAATATTGAAATCTTCAGGTGAATATTATAAGAATTTAAGAGCTAAGCATGGTGATGATGTAGCGCACCATGTAGATAACGATCCAACAGCAAAAGAACCTTCTGCCAATATTGATGATAAAAAGGACTTTTTTGGTGATACGTCAACAGAAAAAGAACCTGGTTCAGGTCATGAATCTACTGTTAATGCGGATGCTCTGGGAGTTACTGAAGCTCAGAAAGATCGATTGGATGCTATGCTAGCCAGAATAGGTACATATAATCCTAAAGTAGAAAGTGCAGATGAGCTACAAAAGCTAAACGGTGTAGGTCCGCTTTTAGAGCAGCATTTACATCAGATAGGTATTTATAAATACGACCAGGTAGCTAATTTAACCAAGGATGATTACAAATTGCTTGATGAAGTTATTGAAAACTTCCCTATTATCGAGAACAGAGGTGATTGGAATGCTCAGGCAACTGAATTAAAAAATAAATAATCAAGATGGCATCAAAAACAATACACGCTATTTATAACGATGATGATCTGCTTTTACATGCGGTAAAGCAGGTGCGTGAAGCGCGCTATCATATTGGTGAGGTTTATACGCCTTTTCCCGTACACGGCCTTGATAAAGCAGTAGGAGAAGCACCAACACGATTAGCTATAACTTCATTTTTGTACGGTATAACTGGATTATCAGTTGCTGTTTTGATGATGAATTTTATGATGGTTCAGGATTGGCCTCAGGATATTGGTGGAAAGCCAAGTTTTTCATTCTTAACGAATATGCCTTCTTTTATTCCGATCATGTTTGAGCTTACCGTGTTTTTTGCAGCTCACTTAATGGTTATTACTTTTTATATGAGAAGTAGACTGGCGCCTTTTAAAAAAGCTGAAAATCCAGATCCTAGAACTACAGATGATATGTTCTTAATGGAGATAGACGCAACGAATCATAATGTAGAAGACCTGACGAAATTTTTATACGATACAGGTGCTGCAGAAATTAAATTAATTGACAATAAATAGACCAGATGAGAAGTTTATTTCATAAATCTTTAGTCTTTGTTATAATCGCAGGTTTCTTAAATTCTTGTGCGGGTGACAGGGATCGTAATTATCAATATTTCCCAGATATGTACCGTCCGGTACCTTACGAACCTTACGGCGCTTATGATATTTTTGCCAATCAACAGGAAGCTAAATTACCTGTTGATGGAACAATACCAAGAGGATGGATGCCTTATGATTATGAAGATACTCCTGAGGGAAGAGCTGATGCCAAAGCAAACCTTAAAAATCCACTTCCTTACACCGAAGAGAACTTAACAAAAGGTAAAGCTTTGTATACCGTTTATTGTGCGGTTTGTCATGGAGATAAAGGTGATGGCCAGGGTACTTTAGTAGAAAGAGAGAAAATTCTTGGTGTGCCTTCTTATGATGATCCAGGACGTAGTATTACAGAGGGTAGTGTTTATCATGCCATGTATTATGGTCTTAATAATATGGGGTCTTATGCGGTACAAACAAGTATTAAAGAACGTTGGCAGATCGATCATTATGTAATGAGTTTAAAAGATAAACTGGAAGGTAATCCCGAAAGATCTTTTCAAACAAATACTGTAACTCAGGAGAATTCAGATAATCTTAATCCTGCAGAACCTGCTGAAGATCTTAGTGAAAAAGACCAAACGCAATCTGAAGAATAATTAAATAGGAATATAGCTTTTAGATCTAGTAATATGTATACGCTTTCTAGTAAATTAAAATTAACTGCAATTATTCTAGTAATTGTTGGTGCCATAGGTTTGGTTTATGGATTTATTTCTACACCATCGAACGAAGAAGAATTGAAGGAATTATTGGCGGCAGATGCTCACGGAGAACATGGTGCTGAACACGATGAGGCTTCAGTAGCAACAGAGGAACATGGTATGGCCATGGATGAAGGTCATGCAAAAGCCTCTGAAGGACATGGGGAAAGTGCTCATGCAGAAGGAGAGCATGGTGACTCTCATATGGAGCACTTGTTACACCAGTTTCAAACAAAACCTTGGTCGGCAATGTTTGTTTCAGCTTTCTTTTTCTTTATGATTGCATTAGGAGCTCTAGTGTTTTACGCCATTCAGTACGTTGCCCAGGCAGGTTGGTCTCCGGTATTATTTCGAGTGATAGAAGGTGTTACAAATTACTTGTTGCCAGGATCTATTATCGTGGTATTAATCGTTATTTTTGCAGGAACTCATTTTTATCCCTGGCAGAATCACGAATTGGTTGAAGAAGATGTTATTCTTCAAGGAAAATCGGGATATCTTAATTTTCCATTCTTCGTGATAAGAGCGATTATATACTTAATCGGTTGGAATTTATATCGATTTGTAGCCAGAAGAAACTCTTTGGCGCAGGCTACTGCAACTACACTTACTCCTTATAAAAAGAATTTTAAAGCTTCAGTATTTTTCTTGTTGTTCTTTGTAATAACTGAAACTACAATGGCATGGGACTGGTTTATGAGTATGACGCCTCACTGGTACAGTACGCTTTTTGCTTGGTATGTTTTTGCAAGTATGTTTGTATCAGCAATTACTGTTATAGCTTTAGTTACCATGTTCCTTAAGAAAATTGGTCATCTTAAATTTGTAAATGATAGTCATTTACATGATTTGGCTAAATTTATGTTTGCCTTTAGTGTATTCTGGACGTACCTTTGGTTTGGTCAGTTCCTGCTGATATGGTATGCAAACATTCCGGAAGAAGTAACTTATTTTATTATCAGAATAGAAGAATACAATCTGCTTTTCTTTGGAATGTTGGTGCTGAACTTCATATTCCCAATCCTGATGTTAATCAACAGTGATTACAAACGTATTCCTTGGTTTGTGATTATGGCAGGAGTGGTAATTCTTGTGGGGCATTATATCGATATTTTCTTATTGATCATGCCTTCTACTGTTGGTCCTCATTGGTCTTTCGGTATCACTGAAATTGCTGGAATATTATTTTTCCTTGGATTGTTTATATTCTGTGTTGGGACAGGCCTGGCGAAAGAATCCTTATATCCAAAAGGTAATCCTTTCCTTAAGGAAAGTGAAAATTACCATTACTAATTAAAGATTGATTGTTTAAAGAAGACTTTATAAAATGACCGTATTTTTAGTAATCATAGTATTAGCACTTCTTGCTGTAACGGGATGGCAGATTTCAAAAATATTTGAATTGTCAAAATCGCCTGATGCAGATACCTCTCAGGTAGCTAACAACAAGGATAACGAGAACCAGGGTAAATTAATGATGGGGTTTGCCGTTTTCCTATATCTTTTAATGTTTTACTGTTTTTGGACTTTTACGAATGTAACTCTTCCGGATGCAGCTTCAGAGCATGGAGGCAAATATGACAATCTAATGTTGATCTCAATGTTATTGATCATGTTTGTTCAGATTGTTACTCAGGCTTTATTGCATTATTTTGCTTATAAGTATAGAGGCGCTAAAGGTAAAAGAGCATTGTTCTATGCAGATAATGATAAGTTGGAATTTATCTGGACCATTATTCCTGTAATTGTTTTAGCAGGTTTAATTATCTATGGTTTATTTACATGGAATGATATAATGAGTGTTAATGAAGATGAGGACCCATTGGTTATCGAGCTTTATGCACAGCAGTTTAGCTGGACGGCAAGATATGCCGGAGAGGATAATACATTGGGTAAAGCAAATGTTAGATTCATTGAAGGAATAAATGCTTTGGGTGTGGATAAAGAAGATTCTTATGCACAGGATGATAAGATTGTGAGAGAGTTACACTTACCGGTAAATAGACCAGTGTTGTTTAAATTAAGATCACAGGACGTTTTACACTCCGCTTATTTTCCACATTTTAGAGCGCAAATGAATGTGGTTCCTGGGATGATTACTCAGTTTGGATTTACACCAACGGTAACTACAGAAGAAATGAGGAATAGTGATGATATGGTTGATAAGGTAGAACGTATCAATGATATCAGAAAGGATAACGGAGATGATTCTTACGAGTTTGATTATTTCTTGCTATGTAACAAAATTTGTGGACAGGCGCACTACAATATGCAGATGAAGGTAATAGTAGAGTCTGAAGCCGATTATGAAGCATGGTTAGCCGAACAATCTACTTTTGGGGAATCAATGTCTGAGGAATAAAAATATTAAAGAATTTAAAGTATTATAATAAAGATATGTCAGCAGTAGTAAACGCACCAGCTCACGATCACCACGAGGATCACGGACATCATCATAAGCAAACGTTTATATCAAAGTATATTTTTAGCTTTGATCATAAAATGGTTGCTAAGCAGTTCCTTATTACAGGTTTATTGATGGGAATTGTAGGAATTGGAATGTCTATCTTGTTTAGAATTCAATTAGCTTGGCCAGAGCAGTCTTTCGCTATATTTGAAGCTTTACTGGGTAAATGGGCGCCAGACGGTGTGATGACACCCAATATTTATCTAGCATTGGTAACTATTCATGGTACCATCATGGTATTCTTTGTGCTTACTGCAGGATTAAGTGGTACGTTTAGTAACCTCCTTATTCCACTGCAAATCGGTGCGCGCGATATGGCTTCAGGATTTATGAACATGTTATCCTACTGGTTGTTTTTCATAGCTTGTGTGATAATGCTTTGTTCACTATTTGTAGAAGCAGGACCGGCCTCTTCAGGTTGGACTATTTATCCACCATTAAGTGCCCTTCCACAAGCCATTGGAGGTTCTGGAATGGGGATGACGCTTTGGCTAGTTTCTATGGCACTGTTTATCGCTTCTCAGTTACTGGGTGGTATTAATTATATAGTTACTGTTATTAACCTTAGGACTAAAGGAATGTCTATGACCAGACTGCCATTAACTATTTGGGCGTTCTTTGTAACTGCTATCTTAGGTTTGGTTTCGTTCCCTGTATTATTATCTGCGGCCTTATTACTTATTATGGATAGAAGTTTTGGTACTTCGTTCTTTTTAAGTGATATTTTCTTAGATGGGGAAGTGCTTAGTCACCACGGTGGTTCACCAGTTCTTTTTGAGCATTTATTCTGGTTCCTGGGTCACCCAGAGGTATACATTGTAATCCTTCCAGCACTTGGTATTACTTCAGAGGTTGTGGCTACCAACTCTCGTAAACCAATCTTTGGATACCGTGCAATGATCGCTTCGATATTGGCGATTGGTTTCCTTTCAACCATTGTATGGGGACACCATATGTTCGTGTCTGGTATGAACCCATTCTTAGGATCAGTATTTACATTTACTACATTATTGATTGCCATCCCTTCTGCGGTAAAAGCTTTCAACTATATCACAACGTTATGGAAGGGTAACCTCCAAATGAACCCTGGTATGCTATTCTCTATAGGATTAGTATCAACATTTATTACTGGTGGTTTAACCGGTATTATTCTTGGGGATTCAACATTAGATATTAACGTTCATGATACGTACTTTGTGGTGGCTCACTTCCACTTGGTAATGGGTATATCTGCATTGTATGGTCTTTTTGCCGGTGTTTATCACTGGTTCCCAAAGATGTTTGGTCGTATGATGAATAAAAATCTTGGGTATATCCACTTTTGGGTGACAGCGGTAGGAGCTTACGGAGTTTTCTTCCCTATGCATTTCCTTGGTATGGCCGGTCTTCCAAGACGTTATTATACAAATACCTATTTCCCATATTTTGATGATCTTGCAGATATCAACGTGATCGTAACAGTATGTGCTATCGTAACTGCACTGGTGCAAATAGTGTTTATTTATAATTTCTTTAGTTCCATGTTCTACGGTAAGAAAGCTACAATGAACCCTTGGAAATCGAATACACTGGAATGGACAACTCCGGTAGAGCATATCCATGGTAACTGGCCAGGAGAACTTCCTGTGGTTTATCGTTGGGCTTACGATTACAGTAAGACGAATGCGGATGGAGAGTACGTGATAAAAGGGCAGGATTACGTGCCACAAACGGTGCCGATGCAGGAAAATGAAGAAGATTTACATCATTAATAAAAAGAATATTAAAATACACCAAAGCCTTTTCTTAATTGAAGAGGCTTTTTTATTTTATCTTTGTTTTGCCTATACTTAGGCGAAAATTAATTGATCTGTTATGAATGAAAACCTGGATGCCACTGGTGAAAATTTTAGAAATCATACTTGTTTTGAGTATGAAGAAATTTCATTCAATAATTATTTTAGATTTTAATTTGTCAAAAATGAAACTTAAAAATAATTTTTTTGAAACTGTAATTCTGCAATTACCAATTATTTCTCCATTAAAATTAATCTTTTTATTTTTGCTAGTAATTAGTTTAGAACCCAAATCAATGATCATTTCATAAGATCCATCTTGGTTTTGCGAATTTGATATGTACTTTACCTTTCTATATATTTTTCCATATTCATCAGTTGGAAATTTATCCAAATGAATTTTAGCTTCCATTCCTTTTTTTGGCATAATTTTGTTGTAATATTTAATGTGCTATAATTTTTTTTGGTTTTTAAAAATCAATTAGAGTAAATCATTTTTACTTATTAATTGATTTTTTTTCAATAATTTAACGTATGATATTTGTCCTGAAATTTTTGATTTGTGAGTAAATTTATTTTTCCCTTCATTTATATTTATCTCAAAACCAGTGGTATGAACCTATTCACTTTTACGTCGCATTTTGATAGCGAGGAAGCCTGTCGGATTCATTTTAAAGAAGAAAGGGATAAGATTGGGGTGGTATGCAAACGATGCGGTCACACTGAACATTTTTGGATCCAGAGCCGCTGGAGCTATGAGTGCAAGGAGTGCCGAAGCCGGACTTCTTTGCGTAGCGTTACCATTATGCAGGGATCAAACCTTCCCTTTTAGGTATGATATAAAACAATATTCCTTATGAATGCTACCAAAAAAGGCTTTTCCAGTAAAGAAATACAAAAACAATTGTGGATGAAACGCTATGAGTCTGTGTGGTCAATGGTGCATAAGTTACGCCGTGCAATGGGCAGGCGTGATGCAGGCTATACTTTGTAGGGGGTGATAGAAATGGATCAGGGCTATTTTACCGTGGAAGGTTGTGAAGTAGAAAAATCAAAAGGGAAGCGTCGCCGGGGTGCTGCAGGCAAATCCAACGTTGCGGTAATGGCAAAGTCGGAACAGCTGGAAGATCTTGAAAGCGGAAAAAAGTCAAGTCAGTGCCGCTACTTCAAGGCAAAAGTGCTGGACCACCATAAAGCCGAAGGGATCAATCAGACTGTTAAAGAAAGTTTTGACGAAAAAAGCATTGTCTTAAGTGATGATAATACCTCCTACGTCGATGTAGTAGACTATGTGAAGTTACATATCTCTGAAAAATCCAGCCAGTGACTTACCAAAGAAACCTTGCGATGGGTACATATTACCCTCAGTAATTCTAAGAAGAACTTCGTTGGGAATTATAACAAAATAAAGGGCAAATACCTACAGTTCTACCTCAATGAATTTATCTACAAACTTAACAGGAGATATTTCGGAGAAAGGCTCGTCGATGGGTTCGTAATAGCAGGAATCACAGGGTATGACTAATTACGGATAATCAATTAAATAATTTTATTTCCTGCATACCATTAATTATTCTAATAATTTTGCTTTGCTCCTGACCACGATATTTAAAGGTGTAACTATCAATAATTTTCCTTTTTTTCATAAAAAGGAAGATCCAAACGAAGTAAATTATGTTCCCTAAAAGAAAAACAAACGGTATCTTTAAATTATAAATTCCTAATACTACTGAAAACGTAATAAATGTAAATAATGAAAAAATGAACTCTAATGACGACGTGGTTAAAATTTGTTCAATTCTTTTATGATCACTTGTTCTTTGCATTAGAGCTCCTGTCATTCTAGTGTCGAAATATTCGATTGGAAGATTCATTAATTTTAAAAAGAAATCAGAGAGTATTGAGATGTTTACTCTCGTGCTAAGATGTAGACGGATAAAGCTTCTTAAAACCTCAACTGAATTTTTGCTAAATATCAATGTTATTTGTGCTATTAAAAATAGATAGATAAATTCAATATCATTATTTTTTATGCCTACATCTATAACGCTTTGGTTCATAAATGGTATCGCTAATTGTAAGATACTAGTTAAAAGTAAACCTAAAATTAATTGTTATATAAGGTTTTTTATATCTTAAAAGATAATTTGACAGGTGTTTAAAGTTGAAGCTATCAGAGGTTTCTTCAAGAACTATTTCCGTGTCTTTAAAGTTGTTGCTTGGTTTCAATAGGAGGGCGATGCCTTTTGGAGACTCATCGTTTTCTACTCTTCCAATCCAATGTTTTGAAAATATTTTAGCCGTAGTTTTGTAATTCTATTGCGGGATCCGAAATGTAAAACTGATTTTTCTTTATTTTATATAAGACAACAAAATGATTTTGATCCCAAAGAATTATGGATGGTAATGGAGCTTGCTTTAGTTCTTCTATTGATACTTTTACGCTCAAGGTCCTTATTCCGATTTTTTCAGCAGTGGTGGCTAGTGATAATATAGAGCTGCCAATTCGAGATGTATTGGCTAATAACCAAAGATAACGAATGTTAATTTCCTTTCTATAGTATTTTGCAATAATTCGAAGGCATGTTGGGCCACAATCTTTCTTATCTAATTGACGGTAGTTAGGAAAATTAGGTTTTTCATTTTATTTCTGTTAAAAAAGGCAATATTTTTGTGTGTGGAATATAATTTTTTAAATTTAAATAAATAAAACTTTTTAATTATGGATTTTAATCAATTTAAAGAATTAGGAGCTGTGCTATCAAGAGATGAACAGAAAGTAATTTATGGTGGAGCTTTAGAAAAAAAATGTCCCGAGCCTGCCGGAGCTCATTGTGAAACTGCAGCAGATTGTTGTCCTGGTTATGGATGTCAGGCAAACCCTGGTTGTCACGACTGTGCTGGTAACTGTTACAGGTTGTAATACTAATTAAAAATATAAATTTTTTCCTCTAATTTTAGAGGATTTTTTTATTGTATGAGAAAAGAAATAAAGAAATATCTTATCCTCAACGGTTATTTTGGGATTGTGAATGATTATTTTGATCATCTTAGAACACACCCGAATGCATCTTCATTTAATGCCATAACTGACACATTAAATTATTTCGGGATATCGAATTTGGCTCTGAAAATTGATCCCGAAAAATTAAAAGAATTACCTAAAAACTTTTTGACTGTAATCAGGTACGATAATGAAGATGTTATTGCATTAGTAGAAAGAAAAAAAAGTCAATTTTAAAGGTTCATTTGTCCGGACGTAAAATTAATATGAGTTCTCCGAATTTCATGGATATTTGGAAACCTAAAGTGATTTTAATTGAACCAACGAAAGACGAAAAATTAATTTTAGGAGAAATTTTCGAGGGGGTAGTAAAAAATTGTTTGTATTTTGCGTCATTTTTTCATTAGTAGCTTTCTCTATCTTAAACAAATTTCAAACGTTAGAAATAATTTATTTAGTAGTAGTGATATTTGGAATTTTAATCTCTACTT
Source organism: Zunongwangia sp. L-65 (assembly GCF_056859415.1). Classification (NCBI taxonomy): domain Bacteria; kingdom Pseudomonadati; phylum Bacteroidota; class Flavobacteriia; order Flavobacteriales; family Flavobacteriaceae; genus Zunongwangia; species Zunongwangia sp. L-65. The sequence continues at coordinate 132,766 of NZ_JBSXOK010000069.1, read as the reverse complement.
ACATTATAAATCAAGAGAATGGTTATAAATCTAAAAACATTGATAAGTTATGTTCAAAAATTTCTGAGAGTGGTTGTGACGCAGCCTTAAATTATAAATTACCCTTTTTAATATCATTTAAATTTTCTGATCTTAGTACAATTTTTTTGCTATTAACTTATTTTATATATTCACTTGGGGATTTGATAATATTCTTTTGATAGTATTATTGTCCGTACTACCTATTTCAATTATAAGTCTTGCGATTCAAAAATTTTATATAAAGGGATTTTGCGTTTTATGTATAATTATTTTAGGATGGAGTTATACTTTACTTTTTTTAGGTTTTTATCTTTTTGAATTGCAAATCAGAATTTCTGAGATTTCTCAGTTGCTTGTTTCAATAATTATGGCAGTTATCACACATTTTACTTTCAAAAAACTTTTTAAAGAAAATGTGGAATTAAAGAAAGCAAATTTACAATTAGTTCGGTTTAAGAAAGATTCGAATATATTTCATTTTTTATATAAAGAGAGTAGTAGTATTTCTTCTGATATACTTGACAATGATATTATATTAAAGAAAGGGAATGGAGATATGATTATTACAACGGTTACAAATCCATACTGTGGATTCTGTGAAAATGCTTTTGTTAATTATATTAAGGTATATAATTCTTTGGATAATATTAAGATAATTATACGTTTTAATACAATACTAAATCCCAAAGATGATGCTCAGAATAAAGTAGCCTTAAAACTTTTTGAAGTTTATAAAACTTATGGAGCTAAAGAGTTTATAGAGGTTTATTTGTAGTGGTTTGAGCATAAGAATATAAATAAATTAGTTTCTGATTATGGCGATTTTAAATTTAATGATTTCGTAGCTTTAGAAGAGCACAGGAATTGGACTGACAGAAATAATATAAGGTATACGCCTGCTACCTTTATGAACTCAAATGAATACCCAAGTAAATATGACTATGATGATCTTTTATTTTTAATTATTGCAAATTTTTGAATCTTAACTTCTTTAAAAATACACCAAAGCCTTTTCTTAATTGAAGAGGCTTTTTTATTTTATCTTTGTTTTGCCTATACTTAGGTGAAAATTAATTGATCTGTTATGAATGAAAACCTGGATGCCACTGGTGAAAATTTTTCTCCGGAAGAATTTGATATAGAAAGAGCGCTAAGACCCCTTAGTTTTGATGATTTTGCCGGTCAGGAACAGGTTTTGGATAATCTGAAGGTTTTTGTGGCAGCGGCGAATTTAAGAAGTGAGGCTTTAGATCACACCCTTTTGCATGGCCCACCCGGCCTGGGGAAGACAACACTGGCGCATATTTTAGCTAATGAGCTTGGTGTGGGGTTAAAAATTACCTCCGGTCCCGTTTTGGATAAGCCCGGAGATTTAGCAGGGCTGTTAACGAATCTGGATGAACGGGACATTCTTTTTATAGATGAGATCCACAGATTAAGTCCGATTGTAGAGGAGTACCTGTATTCAGCGATGGAAGATTATCGTATCGATATTATGATTGAATCTGGTCCAAATGCACGTAGTGTACAGCTTAATCTGAGTCCGTTTACCCTGATAGGCGCTACCACCAGGTCAGGATTGCTTACAGCACCAATGCGTGCTCGATTTGGTATTTCCAGCCGATTGCAATATTATTCTACTGAATTGCTTTCTGATATTGTACAGCGTAGTGCGCAGATTTTAAAGGTCCCTATCACTATGGAAGCAGCCATAGAGATTGCTGGGCGTAGTCGCGGTACCCCACGTATTGCCAATGCGCTTTTAAGAAGGGTGCGCGATTTTGCACAAATCAAAGGTGATGGAAAAATAGATATCGGTATTGCCAAATATGGTCTTAAGGCGTTAAATGTTGATGCCCATGGTTTGGACGAAATGGATAATAGGATCTTAGAAACAATTATCGATAAATTTAAAGGTGGTCCTGTAGGGATCACTACGCTGGCTACGGCGGTTAGTGAGAGTGCAGAGACTATCGAGGAAGTTTATGAGCCTTTTTTAATACAGCAGGGCTTTATTTATCGAACACCAAGAGGGAGAGAGGTAACCGAAGCTGCTTATAAACATTTAGGGAAATCTCGTGGTGCTAGTCAGGGAGGTTTGTTTTAAGTGAGGAAGAAATGCGGTTTTAATTTTGACGATTTTGAATATGAGGAGAGAAATTCCAGAGGTTTCCACATTAACATTTTTAAAAAATGCAGCCAGGATTGTAAAAAATCCGCTACCCTTTCATCATGAGAATTTCCAAAAACATGGTGATATTTTTAGGTTAAATATCGGCCGTAAAAAATCTGTTATTTTTTGTAGGGATGCTGAATTTGCGCAATATGTGCTCCAGAAAAATCAAAAGAACTACATCAAATCTGAAATTCAAACCAAAGATCTGGTAAAATATGTTGGGAATGGCCTTTTGACCTCTAACGGGGAACACTGGCAGAAACAGCGAAAACTTATTCAACCTGCATTTCATAAAAAGCATATTGCAAATTTACTTGATACGGTTTTAGAGGCTATTCGGGTAGAATATGTGAAGATTCGGCCGGGGAAAACAATGGATATCTTTCCAGTTTTTAATGATCTGGCCTTTCAAACTGTGGTGAAGTCCCTCTTTAGTAGCGCTGCAAGTCAGGAAGAAATCAATCGACTTCAGTATGTGACCGAAGAGAATCAGAAAATGCTGGTGAAAGAATTGCGGCAGCCCTATAAACGTCTATGGTTTAGTTTAAGTGGAAAACTAAAATACCATCTTAAGCTTAGTGAGGAATCCAGACTAATTTTAAGGAATATTGTCCATAAAAGAAAGCAAAATCCTAAGCGTTATGATGATCTTTTGGATATGCTACTGGATGCAAGATATGAAGATGGACAGCCTATGCGTGAAGAGCAGTTAATCGACGAAATTCTTATACTTTTTGTAGCAGGGCATGAAACGACTTCAAATTCACTGAGTTTTACCACACAACTTCTGGCTCAAAATCCACAAATTCAGGATAAAATTTACAGTGAAGTAAAGGTCGCTTCAGAAGCTACAACTAGTTTAATGGAGTTTGTTCAAAGCTGCCCCTACACGCAAAATGTAATTTTAGAGAGTATGCGCTTGTATCCGCCAGCTTATTTTATGGATAGGGTGAATTTGGAAGAAGATGAGTTTAATGGAATAAAACTCGATAAAGGTTCAGATCTTTTATTTTCATTTTATGAGATTCATCGCAGTGAGAAACACTGGGAGCAGCCCTTAGAATTTAATCCAGATCGTTTTACTTCAGAAAAGAACCCAATGGCCTATTTTCCTTTTGGAGCAGGCCCAAGAAAATGTATTGGTAGCAATTTTGCGATGTACGAGATGATTTTGGCGGTTTCAGAATTAATTTTAAACTTTAAAATTTTATCGGTAAAAGAAGATATCGAAATCTTGCCTCTAATCACCCTGAAACCCAAAAATGCTTACGTAGAATTTGAGAAAAGAGCTTGATGATCGTAGGAAATAAAGCAAAATATACAAATCTTATTAAAGAGGAAGCAATACGACTGGGGTTTATGTCCTGTGGAATTAGTAAGGCTGGTTTTTTAGAAGAAGAAGCGCCAAGACTTGAAGAGTGGCTGAATAAAAATCGAAATGGAAAAATGTCCTATATGGAAAACCATTTTGATAAACGACTTGATCCTACAAAGCTGGTAGATGGTTCTAAAAGTGTCATCTCCTTATTGTTGAATTATTATCCAGATAAAGTTCAGAATCCCGAATCCTATAAAATCAGTAAATACGCCTATGGTAAAGATTATCATTTTGTCATTAAGGATAAGCTGAAATCTTTGCTTCAATTTATACAAAGTGAAATAGGGGAAGTAGCAGGACGTGCTTTTGTAGATTCGGCACCGGTTTTAGATAAAGCCTGGGCGGCAAAAAGTGGTTTAGGATGGATTGGTAAAAACTCGAATTTATTATCTAAAAAAGCAGGATCCTTTTTCTTTATAGCCGAGTTAATTGTTGATTTAGAATTAAAGGAGGATACTCCGGTTACCGATCATTGCGGTACCTGTACTGCGTGTATAGATGCCTGTCCTACCAATGCGATTGTAGAACCGTATAAAGTAGATGGTAGTAAGTGCATTTCCTATTTTACGATAGAGTTAAAGGACGAGTTGCCCAACAGTTTTAAAAACACTTTCGAAGACTGGATGTTTGGTTGCGATATTTGCCAGGATGTGTGTCCCTGGAATCGATTTTCAAAACCGCATAATGAGCCACTTTTTGATCCTCATCCGGATTTGTTGAAATTCGATAAAAAAGACTGGCAGGAAATTACCAGGGAAACTTTCAATGAAATCTTTCGAAAATCTGCAGTTAAAAGAACTAAATTCGAAGGTTTAAAGCGTAATATTAAGTTTTTGGATTCCTAAGTGATTCGAATTTTAATTTATGCTCTAAAAAATCGTAACCTTAAACGTCATATTTGACTAAAACAGGTTAAAATCTTACCATTATTTTAAAATTTTTAAGTAGTTAATGTCATCTACCTTGCTAACTTTGTAATAGCTAAAACCAAAAGTTATGAGCAACAACTCAAGAAAAAGACGGGAAGCCTTGGTGTACCATGCGAAGCCGAAGCCCGGTAAAATCCAGATCGTTCCAACAAAAAAATATGCTTCACAACGAGATCTTTCTTTAGCGTACTCTCCTGGTGTAGCAGAACCTTGTTTAGAAATCGAAAAAGATAAAGAAAACGCTTATAAATATACAACGAAAGGAAATTTAGTGGCCGTAATTAGTAATGGTACGGCTGTTCTGGGACTTGGTGATATAGGTCCTGAAGCTTCTAAACCGGTAATGGAAGGTAAAGGTCTTCTTTTTAAAATTTTTGCAGATATAGATGTTTTTGATATCGAAGTAGATACCAAAAATGTAGATGCATTTGTGGAAACTGTAAAAAATATCGCTCCTACTTTTGGTGGGATTAATCTGGAAGATATCAAAGCTCCGGAAGCTTTTGAAATTGAACGAAGGTTAAAAGAAGAATTGGATATCCCGGTAATGCACGATGATCAGCACGGGACTGCTATTATTTCTGCTGCAGCACTTTTAAACGCTGTGGAGCTGGCAAAAAAGAAAATGAGTAAGGTTAAGATTGTAGTGAGTGGTGCCGGTGCGGCAGCTGTTTCCTGTACTAAACTTTACAAAGCTTTTGGTGCAAAGGCTGAAAATATTGTGATGTTGGATAGTAAAGGGGTGATACGAAAAGATCGTCCTAATCTTTCAGAGGAAAAACTGGAATTTGCAACCGATAGGGATTTAAATACCCTGGATGATGCTATGAAAGATGCTGATGTTTTTATCGGTCTTTCCATAGCAGATATCGTTTCTCCAGCGATGCTTAAGAGTATGGCAAAGCGACCTATTGTTTTTGCTATGGCCAATCCTAATCCAGAGATCGATTACCAATTGGCGATGGATACCCGTAAAGATGTTATTATGGCTACAGGGCGTAGCGATCATCCTAATCAGGTAAATAATGTACTTGGATTTCCTTTTATCTTTCGTGGGGCCTTAGACGTTAGGGCAACCAAGATTAATGAGGATATGAAAATGGCCGCTGTAAAGGCGCTGGCTGAACTGGCTAAAGAACCTGTGCCAGAACAGGTGAATATTGCTTACGGAGAAACAAGACTTAATTTTGGCTCAGATTATATAATCCCTAAGCCATTCGATCCAAGGCTTATTGCTAAAGTCCCACCTGCGGTTGCCAAAGCGGCAATGGAAAGTGGTGTGGCCAGAACCGAAATTACCGACTGGCAGAAGTATGAAGATGAGCTTTTAGAACGAATGGGCAGTGACAATAAAATTACCCGTTTGCTAATGCAACGCGCTAAAAACAATCCAAAGCGTGTGATCTTTGCTGAAGCAGATCATCTGGATGTACTAAAAGCAGCACAGATTGTTTACGATGAAGGTATTGGTACTCCTATTCTTTTGGGGCGCAGAGAAGTGATTAAAGAACTGATGGGGGAAATCGATTTTGATGCCGATGTAGAAATTATCGATCCGAAATCTGATGAAGAGCGGGGTAAACTTCAAAAATACGCTGAAGCTTACTTTGATTCTCGTAATAGAAAAGGGGTAACCCTGTACGATGCAGAACGTTTAATGCGTGAGCGTAATTATTTTGCAGCCATGATGGTAAATGAAGGGGACGCCGATGCTTTACTTTCAGGTTATTCCCGTGCCTATCCTACTGTTGTTAAACCAATGCTACAGCTTATAGGTATGGCAAAAGGGATTTCGAGAGTGGCGGCAACTAATGTTATGAATACCAGTCGGGGGCCAATTTTTATTAGTGATACCTCTATAAATATAGATCCTTCTGCAAAAGATTTGGCAAAAATAGCGCAGTTAACTGCTGGTGTGGTGAGGCTTTTTGGTTTAGAACCGGTAATGGCTATGTTATCGTACGCCAATTTTGGATCTTCTGATCATCCGCAGGCTAGAAAAGTTAAAGATGCCGTTTCTTATTTACATCGTTACCATCCCAATTTATTAGTGGATGGAGAACTTCAGTCTGATTTTGCTTTAAATAAAGAAATGCTTCAGAAGAAGTTTCCTTTTTCAAAATTAGCAGGAAAAAAAGTAAATACTTTAATTTATCCAAATCTGGATTCAGCAAACAGTGCGTATAAACTTATAAAAGAGCTTAATGATACCGATTCTATTGGCCCAATTATGATGGGGATGAACAAGCCTGTTCATATTCTTCAGTTAGGAGCAAGTGTTGAAGAAATGGTAAATATGGCAGCCGTAGCAGTTGTAGATGCGCAAGAAAAGGAAAAAGCTAAAAAGGCTAAAAAATAAATTTAACGCTTACTTGATTTTAAGGGGGAGAACTAGTGTTTTTCCCCTTATTTTATTTTAGTACATTTGAGCCTTAACTTTTGGTTAACGTATGATTCATCACTTAAAGGGCAAACTGGTAGAGAAGAATCCTACCTATGTTGTTGTAGATTGTAATGGCGTGGGTTATTTTGTCCATATTTCGCTTAATACTTTTTCAAAGATAAAGGACGAAGAGCAGATTGCTATATTCACCCATTTGCAGGTAAAGGAAGATTCTCATACCCTTTTTGGATTTCAGGAAAAATCTGAAAGGGAAATCTTTAGACTTCTTATTTCCGTAAGTGGTATAGGGGCCAGTACCGCCAGAACAATGCTTTCGTCTTTAGATCCTGCTCAAATTAGGGACGCTATTGCATCTGGAGACGTGGCAACGATACAAAGCATAAAAGGGATAGGAGCAAAAACGGCACAGCGTGTTATTTTAGACTTAAAAGATAAGATTGTTAAAATCTTTGGTATAGACGAGGTTTTTGTAGAACAGAGCAATACAATTAAAGAAGAAGCGTTATCTGCATTAGAGACGTTGGGCTACGCCCGTAAACAGGCAGATAAAGTTCTAAATAAGCTAATAAAAGAGATAGAAGATCCTACTGTAGAGACTCTCATTAAATTGGCGCTAAAAAATTTGTAGTTACATTGAGAAACAATTACCTGAGGTTGTTAACATCGATGCGTTTTCCTTCATCATTAGTGCTGTTGCTGTTAATTTCTTTTAATTTATCTGCACAGGAGGAAGAGGAAGAAGAAACGCAGCAGGAGCAGGATACGACCCAAACCTTTTCGTTTGGTAGGATTTCTATGCCCGATCCTGGTTCCATACAGTCTAAATATGAATATGATCCTGTCTTAGATTTATATTTCTATAAAAAGAGTCTGGGTGAGACCAATATTGGTCTTCCTTTAGTTCTTTCTCCAAAAGAGTATGAGGAGCTGGTTGTTAAAGAAGAAATGCAGCGCTATTTCTTATTAAAAAATCAGGCGCTTGCCGGTAGATCCGATGATGCAGATGCTCTGCAACAGGATTTGCTCCCGGATTTTTATGTGAATTCAGATTTCTTTCAAAGTATTTTTGGCGGAACCAATATCGATATTGCTCCGCAAGGTTCAGTAGCTATGGATCTTGGTATTTTATATACCAAGCAGGATAACCCGGCTTATTCCCCAAGAAACCGTTCTAATTTCACTTTTGATTTTGATCAGAGAATTCAGTTGTCTTTATTGGGACAGGTAGGAACACGTCTGGGAATTACCGCCAATTATGATACCGAATCTACTTTTGATTTTCAAAATCAGTTAAAATTAGAATATACCCCCAGCGAAGACGACATTATACAGAAAATAGAAGTGGGTAATGTAAATATGCCGCTGAATAATACTTTAATTCAGGGAGCACAAAGCCTATTTGGATTTAAAACACAGCTTCAGTTTGGTAAAACAAGAATTACAGGAGTTTTCTCAGAACAAAATTCAGAGCGTAGAACTGTAAATGTAGAAGGAGGTGCTGCGGTAGAAGATTATGAAAAATTTGCACTGGATTATGATCAGGATCGTCACTTTTTCTTAGCTCATTATTTTAGGGATAATTATAACGAATTTATAGCCGATTACCCTTTTGTAAGAAGCGGTATACAGATTAAACGTATACAGGTTTGGATTACTAACAGGACCAATAATGTTCAAAATCTAACCGATACCAGAAATATTGTCGCTATTCAGGATATTGGGGAAAGTCCGGTAGAAGGAAATATTGGGTTGGATAATGTGCCACCTGGATTTTTTAATCAGCCTGCAGGAGCTTACCCAGATAACGAAAATAATGATTTTAACCCGGTAGGGATAACAGGAAATGAACAATCTATTTTAACTCCCGCTATTCGAGATATCTCAACTGTAGAAAGTGGATTTGGGAATGTGCGCGTTTCAGAGGGTATTGATTATGTAAAGCTGGAAAATGCACGCCAGCTTAGTCCAAATGAGTACAGACTCAACCAGGATCTGGGATATATTACTCTTAACCAACGGTTGAGCAATGATGAGGTACTTGCCGTAGCATTTCAGTACACGGTAAATGGGCAGGTGTATCAGGTTGGTGAATTTGCAAACGATGGTGTTAATGCTACCGGAGATGAATTTCAGCAGCAACAGGGACAGACTGATGCAAGGATAAGTCAGAATCTGGTGGTTAAAATGCTTAAAAGTACTGTTACTAATGTAAATGAGCCGGTGTGGGATTTAATGATGAAAAATATCTATAGTTTAGGAGCTTACGATTTAGACCCTAATGATTTTAGATTGAACATTCTTTATACAGATCCCCAACCGCTTAATTATATTCGTCCCGCTGAAAATTCTTCCTTACCCCTACCCGCTGATGTTGCGGAAACTCCGCTTTTGCGTGTTTTTAACCTGGATAACCTGAATAATAATAATGATCCTATTAATGGAGGCGACGGATTCTTTGATTTTGTACCTGGTTTTACAATCGATGTACAAAACGGACTGGTTATCTTTACTTCAGTTGAGCCTTTTGGAGAATATTTGTTTGAAAAATTAGATAATACACCTAATAACAATCAGGAGATTTATTCTGAACCTTCAACCTGGAATGACAACCAGGAGAAATATGTGTTTCGATCCTTATATCGAACCACTAAAACTCAGGCAGAGCAAGAAGATGCTGATAAAAATAAGTTTCAACTAAAAGGACGCTACAAATCATCCAATTTTGAAGGGATTCCTATCGGTTTTAATGTTCCGCAGGGATCGGTTACAGTAACGGCCGGAGGAAGAACACTTCAGGAAGGGGTAGATTATGTGGTGAATTATGATTTAGGTAGGGTGCAGATCCTGGATGAAGCTCTTTTAGCTTCTGATACCCCTATTCAGGTGAATACGGAAAGTAATGCATTATTTGGGCAGCAATCTAAACGTTTTACAGGGATTAATGTAGAGCATCAGTTTAATGAAGATCTAATTGTAGCAGGTACTTTTCTAAATCTAAGAGAGCGCCCTCTTACCCAAAAAGCAAATTATAGTTATGAACCTATAAATAATACCATTTTAGGTTTTAATTTTAATTACACAAAAGAGGTGCCTTTTTTAACCAGACTGGTTAATAAATTGCCTAATGTGGATACCGATGTAAAATCAAATGTTTCGGTAAGGGGGGAATTTGCGTATTTGATTCCCGGGGCACCCGCAGTAAATGATTTTGATGGAAAGGCAACTTCTTATATCGATGATTTTGAATCTGCGCAAACTTCGATAGATATTAGTACTCCGCTTAGTTGGGAGCTTTCCAGTGTGCCTATTGGCTTTGGAGGAGAACTGGCAAACGGCGATTTAAGCGTTGGGGATAGAAGGGCTAAGCTGGCCTGGTATACTATCGACCCTGTTTTTTACAGTAATAGCCGTCCCGATGGGATAACAGATTCAGATCTTAGCAGTTATGCCGCAAGAAGAGTGACTGTAGACGAAATTTTTCCAAATGTAGATGTGATCCAGGGGCAGGCGCAGGTAATTTACACCATGGATGTAGCTTATTACCCTGGGGAGCGAGGGCCTTATAATTACAATTCTGCCGCAGCTGGCGGTAATACTTTACCTAATCCTGCCGGTAATTTTGGAGGGATGATGCGTGGAATAAATACGACAAATTTTGAACAGTCTAATGTAGAGTATATTCAGTTTTGGGTGATGGATCCGTTTATTTATCAGGATGATCCTAATAATGTGAATAATGATGGAAAGATTGTTTTTAACTTAGGGAATATTAGCGAAGATGTACTCAAAGATGGTAGAAAGCAATATGAAAACGGACTCCCGGAGGATGGATCTGATCTTAATACTACCGAGACTGCTTTTGGTAAAGTACCCACAGACCAATCATTGGTGTATGCTTTTAGTTCAGAAGGGCAGGCCAGGCTTAATCAAGATGTGGGTTACGATGGGCTAAACGATGCTGAGGAGGCGCAGAAATTTCCGCAATTTGGGAATTTACCTGATCCTTCTGCAGATAATTATGAGTATTTTCTAAATGCCGAGGGGGGGATTAAAGAGCGTTATAGAAATTATAACGGAGTAGAGGGGAACTCCCCGGATAATTCGGGAAACAATAACCGTGGAAACACAACCCTGCCTACCACAGAGGATGTGAACCGGGATAATACCATGAATACGATTAATAGCTATTTTCAGTATGAAGTTCCGTTTTTTGAAGGGATGAATAGCGAAAATAACGAGTACGTTTCAGATACAAAAGAGTTAAATGTAACCCTTAAAAATGGGCAAACACAGCGGGTGCGTTGGGTGCAGTTTAAAGTGCCTATTTTTGAACCTACCGATGCTATTGGTGGAATTGCGGATTATCGTTCGATTCGTTTTATGAGGATGTTTTTAACCGACTTCCAGAATCCTACCTTGTTGAGGTTTGGAACGATGGAATTGGTTAGGGGAGATTATCGTCGCTATAATGGTAATTTGGATGAAGAAAGTAATTTGCCGGAAAGCTCTGATGTACTCTTTGAAGTTACTGCGGTAAATATCGAAGAAAACGAAAACAGGGAGCCTATTCCTTACGTACTTCCGCCGGGAGTGATTAGGGAAGAATTATATCAAAACAACACCAATATCAGGCAAAACGAGCAATCTCTGGCGATGCGTGTTTGCGGCTTAGAGCCGCAGGATGCACGTGCAGTGTATAAAAATTTTCAGGTAGATATGCGGCAGTATAAAAATCTAGAAATGTTTCTGCATGCTGAAGGGTTTCAGGGACAGGCCGATCCTGATGATGGCGATATGGTTGCCTTTATAAGAATAGGGACCGATTTTACTGATAACTTTTATCAGATTGAAATTCCGCTTTCTATCACCGCTGCCGGTAGTGTGAATCCCACAGATATCTGGCCAGAGCTTAACCGTTTAAATTTGCCACTAGAGTTGCTTCAGCGGGTGAAAACAACGGTTTTAGGAGATCCGTCCTATAATACAACTCGTTTAAATTTCTTTGACGAAAATTTGGAGCCGCGTAACCCTCAAGATGCCTATGAGCCTGGAAGATTAAGGATTGGTGTAAAGGGGAATCCAAGTTTTGGAAATGTTAGACTGATTATGCTAGGGGTTAAAAACGGAATGCCCAGGGCTGGTTTGCAGGAAGTTTGTGGGGAAGTTTGGTTTAATGAGCTTCGACTTTCAGATCTTGATAACGAGGGAGGATGGGCAGGCGTCCTAAACATAGATACCAATTTAGCCGATTTCGCAACTTTTTCTGCAACAGGAAGAAAAAGTACTGTAGGATTCGGTACTTTGGATCAGGGACCAAATCAACGTAGCAGGGAGGATGCAGAACAGTATGATTTTGTAACCAATATTAATATGGGGCAACTGCTTCCACAAAAATGGGGGCTTAAAATTCCTGTGAATTATAGTCGTGGCGAAGAAGTAATTACCCCAAAATACGATCAGGAATTTTTAGATATCGAATTAGATACGCGTTTAGCCGGTATTACCGATCCACAAGAGAGAGACCGGGTTAAAAAGCAATCACAAACCTATACGAAACGAGAAAGTATAAATCTTATAGGGTTAAGGAAGGAAAGAACTGGCGAAGCAAAACCACAGCCTTATGATATTGAAAACTTTGCTTTTTCAGGTTCTTATAATCAGGTGGATTATCGTGATTTTGAAATCGAGGAATCCTTAGATCAAAATGTAAGAACAGGAGCAACGTATGAATTTAATTTCGCGCCTAAAAAATTAGAGCCGTTTAAAAATACAGCTGCTCTGGATAGTAGTCAGTATTTCTCAATTATTAAAGATTTCAACCTTAATTTATTGCCTTCCAATATCAATGCCAGTGCAAATTATTTCAGGCAGTTTACTCAGCAACAATTCAGGTCCTTAGAATTGAGCGATAATGATATAGGAATTCCTACTTTGTATCAAAGAAATTTCCTTTTTGATTGGGAGTATGGAATAAACTATAATCTTACCAGTGCTTTGAATTTTAGTTTTAATGCTTCAAATAATCGAATTGTAAGAAATTATATCGATGAAGATGGAAACGCGAATAATGCTATTGGCGTTTTTGATGACTATTTTAATGTAGGCGAGCCCAATAATCATTATCAAAGTATCCAGGTAAATTATGAATTGCCATTAAATAAGTTGCCGGTTTTTGAATTTTTAAAAGCTTCTTATTCATATACCGGGGATTTCCAGTGGCAACGAGGTTCAAGAATTTATCAAAATCTTGAAGGTATCCCAAATATTGGAAATTCTGTTCAGAATTCGAATACCCATCAAATTACAGCCAATATGGATTTGCAAAAGCTGTATACTTATGTAGGAATTAGAAAAAAAGATAATCAGAGAGCAACTTCGATAGCAGAGCGTAGTATGGGAGTGCCAACACTACAGCCCTCAGGAGAAGAAACACAGGCTAAGCCAGTACGTAATAGAAATACCGCTTCCGGCAATAAAGCGGTAAATACACTTATTGATGTGGTGACCGCTGTAAAAAGGCTTCAGGTAAACTATAGAAATACCCAGGGAACCTTTTTACCAGGTTATACTCGTAGTATAGGCTTTATGGGAACCTTAAAACCTTCTGCAGGATTTACTTTTGGAATGCAGGATGAAATTAGATATGAGGCTGCAAGGAGAGGATGGTTAACTTTATATCAAAATTTTAATCAGCAATTTACCACCAATAAAAATGAAGAATTAAATGCTCAGGCTTCTGTAGATTTGCTTCCTGATCTGACGATTGATATTATTGGAAGGAAATTATATTCTGAAACTTATTCTGAAAACTTTAAGGTAGATCCTCAAAACCTGCAATATCAAGCTTTAACACCTTATACTTTTGGGAATTATAATATTTCTACGGTGCTGCTTAAAACCGCTTTTAGTCAAAGTAACGAGCAGTCTTCGGCAACCTTTGAACAGTTTCGGGCAAATCGAATTGAAATAGCGAGAAGGTTAGCAGTAGAACGTGGTTTAGATCCGGATAATGTAGATGAAAGCGGATATCCTGTAGGATTGGGCAGAACCAATCAGGCAGTATTATTGCCGGCTTTCCTTGCTGCATACACGGGAACTTCTGTAGATAATGTTAAGTTAGGAGCATTTAGAAGTATTCCTTTGCCAAACTGGAATATAAAATATACCGGATTGATGAGATTGGCGTTTTTTAAACGTAATTTTAGGAGGGTTTCACTGTCTCATGGTTATCAGTCTAATTATACGATTAACCAATTTCAAACCAATTTGGATTATGATGCAGAAAAACCTTTTGAAACCAACCAGGCTGGAGATTACAAAAATCCAACATTATTCTCGAATATCGTGTTGTCAGAGTTGTTTACACCCTTGCTGCAGGTAGATTTAGAGACCACAAATAATATTCAGTTTTTAGGCAGATTGGAGAAAGACAGGCAGCTTTCCCTTAGTTTCGATAATAATATCCTTACTGAAATTAGTGGAAATCAATACACCTTAGGGATGGGCTATCGTTTAAAAGATATGAAGATTATTACCGCTTTAGGTGGGCGTCGCAGGGTATTAAGTAGTGATCTTAACTTTAAAGCTGATGTTTCTTACCGTAAAAATAAAACCATCGTAAGGTATCTGGATTTATCAAATAATCAGGTTATTGCCGGTCAGGATATCTGGTCGATTAATTTTGTGACCGATTATGCCATTACTAAGAACCTAACTGCATTGTTCTATTATGAGCATACCTTCTCTGAATATGCGGTTTCCACAGCGTTTCCACAAACCACAATAAGGTCGGGAATTACTTTGAGATATAATTTTGGAAATTAATGCCGCCCTATTTGAACAATTAACCGAAAAAATTAACTTTGTCGCTATATAAAACATAACTATGAATATTCCAGAGGATTTAAAGTACACCAGAGACCACGAATGGGTTAAAATCGATGGCGACATTGCAACTGTAGGAATTACAGATTTTGCACAGGGTGAGTTAGGAGATATTGTTTACGTAGAGGTAGAGTCTGTAGATGAGTCCCTAAACCGAGAAGATGTTTTTGGTACGGTAGAAGCCGTTAAAACAGTTTCAGACCTTTATTTGCCATTAACTGGCGAGATTGTTGAGTTTAACGATAGTCTAGAGGATGAGCCGGAAAAAGTAAATAATGCACCTTATACTGATGGGTGGATGATTAAGATTAAATATGCTGAAATTGCCGAGTTAGAGGATCTGCTTACCGCGCAAGAATATAAAGAAATCATCGGTGGTTAAACTTGCCTTCTTTCTGGCAGGTCTATATACGGCTACGCTCATTTTTTTCTCCCTATATAAAATAACCCCTGAAATTACAATGGGCGATTTGAGTGTAGGAGATAAACTTTTGCATGCTTCAGCTTATTTTGTTTTATTTTTAGTTTGGAAATTTTCTTTTTTTCTTAAGGCTAAGAATAACTATACGTATAAAGCTACAATTTTAAAAATAAGTGTTTTATGTATTGCTTTTGGTATGTTAATTGAGGTTTTACAGGGTACACTTACCAGTTACAGACAGCCCGATTGGTTAGATGTGATTGCGAATTCAACAGGTGTTTTAATAGCATCAATTCTTTTTTTAACTTTGGAAAGGCCACTTAAAAAGGTTAAAAACTGATATTTATTTAATTTTTTGGAAAAAATATTTATTTTAGCAAACCTTATTAATCATTAACCATTATGGAACCTAAGAAAAATCCTAAAGCTGATTTATCGAAAAGAAGCGTATTGTTTCTTCAATTAGGTCTTATATTGGTTCTTTTTGTTACCTGGCAGGCTATTGAATGGAAGACTTATGAGAAGTCTGATATTGATACTGGAATGGTGCAGATGGATCAATTAGAAGACGAAGAAATTCCAATTACAGAAATGCAAAACACGCCACCACCACCTCCGCCACCACCACCGGCACCAGAGGTTATCGAAGTTGTGGAGGATGAGGAAGAAGTAGAAGAAGATGAAATCGAATCTACTGAAACCAGTCTTGAAGACATCGTTGAAGTGGAAGAAGTGGTAGAAGCACCAGAAGAAGAAGAGGTAGCTGATGTTCCTTTTGCAGTTATCGAGGACGTGCCAATTTTCCCAGGATGTGAAAATCTTAAAGACAATGAAGAGCGTAAAGCTTGTATGAGTGAAAAAGTGATGAAATTTGTACAAAAGGAATTTGATACAGATTTAGGATCTGAACTTGGATTATCAGGTATTACTCGTGTAATTGTACAGTTTAAGATCGATAAACAAGGAAAGATTACAGATGTCAGAGCTCGTGCTCCACACCCAAGGTTAGAGCAGGAAGCTGCCAGAGTAGTAAATAAATTACCTAAAATGCAACCAGGTAAGCAAAGAGGTAAGCCGGTAGGTGTTGTTTATTCGTTACCGATTACTTTCCAAATTCAAGATTAAGGAAAAATATTACTTATATTATTTATTGAAATCCCGGTTTTTACCGGGATTTCTTTATTTTAGGATATATTTTAAAAATGTATCTTTTTAGCCGAATATCTATAATTCTAATATGAAGTTTTTTTTACTTCCCGTTATTTTATTAGCTTCTTTTCTAGTACAGGCACAAAATGCAGAGGTTTATCCTGTTTTTCCTGATTGTGAATCTGTAAAATACAATTCTTTAGAAAATTGTTTTAAGAATGCCCTGGTTACGTTTATCATAGATCATTTTGAAACCCCTCCAAAGGTAATTGGTAATAATTACACGGGAGAAATCACCGTTGTTTTTGAAGTGAGTAAAGAAGGTGTTTTTAGACTGATGTATATTAATGCGGCTTATGATGAGTTAAAGGATGAAATTTCCAGAATATTCAGTTTGCTTCCCGTAATAGAACCAGCAAAATATAATACGCAGCCTACTTCTATGCAATTTAGGTTGCCTATAAAAATTCCTTTAAAAAGAAACGAGATTCAGGAGTTGGAGTCTTTACCTGCAGATATAGATGAAGCTCCTAAGGAAAAGAAATCTAATAATTTGCAGGCCAACGAGTTGGTTAGAGCGAATAATGAATATGATGCTGTTCGCTCTGATCTTTTTACCAATCCTCGTTATGAAAGCAATATAAATATACCTTTGTCACATGAATATTATTCCAGGTTTGATGCCGCGTTAAATCAAATAGGAACTAATAACCATACAGCTTCAAAACCATTTCTTTTTAAAGATGTTTCGAAATATTACGACCTAAAATCTGATGTTGAAAAGCTTTATCAGGATCGAAAAACTCTGGTTGGACGAAAAATCTGGAATGAGCATATGCTTAGATTTCAAAATGAGGATTATTGGTTTACTTTCGATTTTGCCTTGGATCTTCAACTGGGAAAAGACTTTAATGATAATTCCGCAGATTACACTTATAATAATACCAGAGCAGCAATATTTCAGGGCGGATTAGGTAAACACCTTAATTTTTATACCGTGGTCTATGAGAACCAGGGAAGATTTGCTGGATATTTCAATAATTGGGCAGCATCTATAAGGCCAGATGGTGGAGACCCAGCTATTATTCCAGGACGAGGTATAGCCAAGCCATTTGGAGACGATGCCTACGATTACCCTGTGGCCGAGGGATATCTATCTTATAGTCCTTCAAAATATTTTAATGTTCAGTTTGGACATGGAAAGAACTTTATAGGGGATGGTTATCGTTCCTTATTGGTGAGTGATGTGACCTCGCCATATCCCTATTTTAAGCTAAATACTACATTTTGGAAATTAAAATATACCAATACCTGGATGTCTATGCGTGATGTGAGGCCTGCCGTCACACAAGATGGTAGTTATCGTACAAAGTATATGGCAAATCATTATTTAAGTTTAAATGTGACTAAACGACTTAATATAGGTCTTTTTGAATCTGTAATCTGGGAGAATGATAATAATAGAGGTTTTGATATTAATTATTTAAATCCGGTGATTTTTTACCGGGCCATCGAATTTTCAACGGGTGCACGTGGGGGAAATGCTCTAATTGGACTAAGTGGTAAGTATAAGTTGAGTAATTATTTAAACGCTTATACTCAGGTTATTATTGATGAGTTTTCATCGAGCGATATTTTTGGGGGTAAAAAAAGTTGGAAAAACAAATTAGGTTATCAATTAGGTTTAAAATATTTTGATGCTTTTAAAGTTCCCAATCTTTTCCTTCAGTTAGAATATAATCAGGTGCGTCCCTATACCTATTCTCATAATACAGAAGTATTGAATTATGGACATAATAACCAGTCCCTGGCACATTTATGGGGAGCAAATTTTAGAGAACTAATTGCTATTGCCAGATATAAAAAAGATCGCTGGTATGGGATGGCTAAAGTTATTTACGGAAAACGAGGTTTTGATTATGACAATGACTTCTATTCTTATGGAGGAGATATTTATCGTAATTATGAAGACCGACCGTTTGATAACGGCGTGAAAATAGGGCAGGGCAATACTGGGATCTCTTTCTTTGGGCAGTTAGAAACAGGTTATATTATAAATCCGGAAACTAATCTTAAGCTCTATGGTAGTTTTATTTATCGTAACATGAATACCGATATAAATACTAGGAATAATTTTGATATTTCCACCTCCTGGTTAAACTTTGGTATTCGTACAGATATTTTTAATTGGTACTACGATTACTAAGCATATACATAGATTTAAAATTAACAATTGTGCGGCCTTGCCAAAACCTAATTAAGGAGTATCTTTGCGCCAATTATAAAAAATAATTTTGAGTAGCGCGCGCGTACATAGTTCTTCACCTTCGTTATTATCAGATTTTAAGGAAATAACCAAGATGCGATTGGCCATAAGTGTGGTTTTTTCGTCTGTTGCAGGTTACTTTTTGGGAGCAGAAACCGTAGATTTTGTGGTTGTTCTTCTTTTGGCAATTGGAGGATATTTTATGGTAGGAGCGTCTAATGCCTACAATCAAATTATCGAAAAAGACTTGGATGCGCTGATGGATAGAACCAAAAACCGTCCCGTTCCATCAGGCAGAATGTCGGTCACCACAGCTTTTATTATTGCAAGTGTATTTACGATTTTAGGGTTAGTGGTGCTTTATATTATTAATCCCAAAACAGCAATGTTTGGGGCGATTAGTATTTTTCTTTACGTGAGTATCTATACTCCGTTAAAAACAAAAACTCCGTTATCTGTATTTGTAGGGGCTTTTCCAGGAGCTATTCCTTTTATGTTGGGGTGGGTAGCAGCATCAGGAGAATTTAGTATTGAGCCGGGAACCTTGTTTATGATCCAGTTCTTTTGGCAATTCCCTCATTTTTGGGCTATTGGTTGGTGGTTGTATGATGATTATAAGAAAGGAGGCTTTTTTATGTTGCCTACAGGGAAGAGAGATAAAGGAACAGCCATACAAATTGTATTATATGTGGTCTGGACAATATTAGTTTCTTTAATACCTGTATTTGGGGTTACGGGAAGATTGTTTTTAACTCCGGTTTCAGGAATCATTATCCTACTATTGGGCTTGGGAATGCTTTACTATGCGATCCGTCTTTTTAAGCTAAAAACAGCAGATGCAGCCAAAAAATTGATGTTAGCCAGTGTGTCATATATTACTTTATTACAAATAGTTTACGTATTGGATAAATTTATTAGAGAATGGATTTAACAAAAGGAAGCGAGCAGGAAAGAAGAAATCGAGCTAAAAAAATGATGCTCTGGTTTGCGATTATTAGTATGGGGATGATGTTTGCCGGTCTAACCAGTGCTTATGTGGTAAGTAAAACACGGCCCGACTGGCTTACTGAATTTGAATTACCACAATCATTTATGTGGAGTACTATAGTGATTTTTTGCAGTAGTATTACGATGTTCTTTGCAAAAAAGAATATTATATCTGGTAATAGAAAAAATGGTACTGCCTTTTTATTGGGGACTTTAATACTGGCACTTTTGTTTGTGCTTTTTCAATTTCAGGGATTTGCAGCTATTGTAAATGAGGGTTATTATTTTACAGGAAGTGAAAGTACAATTACTACAAGTTTCATTTATGTACTGGTTTTAACTCACTTAGCCCACCTGGCGGCGGGTTTGATAGTACTTTTAGTATTAATTTATAATCATTTTAAACAACGTTACTATAAGGGGCAAACACTTGGATTAGAGCTTGGTGCGACTTTTTGGCACTTCCTTGATGTACTGTGGGTTTACCTGTTTTTCTTTTTATATTTCTTTAGATAATAAAATTGCGTATTTTTGCGCTGCACTTTAAATTAAATGACTTCTTCTATGGACGCTACTGTTGTTAGAACAGGCACCGAAGGTAAAACTTGGGGCGGTGGTAACCAGCCACTTGGAGCCAGCTATGGTAAGTTGATGATGTGGTTTTTCATCCTTTCCGATGCACTTACATTTACAGGATTTTTATCAGCTTATGGATTTTCAAGGTTCAAATTTATGGATTCTTGGCCAATCGCTGATGAAGTTTTTAATCACTTTCCATTTCTTCATGGGGTAGACGCACCAATGTATTATGTAGCATTGATGACGTTTATTCTTATTTTCTCTTCCGTTACAATGGTATTGGCTGTTGATGCCGGTCACCAGATGAAGCAGGGGAAAGTAACTACTTATATGTTTTTAACGATTATTGGTGGTTTGATTTTCTTAGGTTCTCAGGCCTGGGAGTGGAGTAACTTTATCTCTGGGGAGTACGGTGCATTAAAAACAAAAGGAGGAAACATTCTTCAGTTTGTAGATGGTGAGGGTCATCGGGTAGCCCTAAAAGATATCGCTATTACAGAGGGGACTGAACGTACTACGCATACAGAAAACACAGGTATTTGGTTTGAAAGCGGCTCGACAGTATCAGAATATACCTTAGAAGGTATTAAACAAGGATTTGCGGCAAACGATGATCTTTTTATAAGAACATTAGATTTTGATGAAGTAGGAGCTAAAAAAATACTTTCTAGAGAGGAATCACAAAAATGGTTGGACAATAATGCTATTGGCGTAGTAGAAGGAGCAAACCTTACTGAGAATGAATATGGGCCACCACTATTTGCAGATTTCTTTTTCTTTATTACCGGTTTCCACGGTTTCCACGTTTTTTCGGGAATTCTAATTAATATTATTATTTTCTTCAACGTTATTTTAGGAACCTATGAGAGAAGAGGAAGCTATGAAATGGTTGAAAAAGTTGGTTTATACTGGCACTTTGTAGATTTAGTTTGGGTATTTGTATTTACCTTCTTTTACCTTGTTTAAATTTTGAATCGAAGAAATTATGGCACACGATAGTACAGCACATCACCACGAATCAAATACAAAAAGAATCTGGCAGGTTTTTGCAATTCTTTCTGTAGTTACCATTGTAGAAGTAGTTTTAGGAATTATAAGACCTACTTTTCTTACAAATACTTCTTTGGTAGGAATGCACCTGTTAAACTGGATATTTATAATTCTTACCTTATATAAAGCATATTATATTGCATGGGCATTTATGCACATGGAGCAGGAAACAAAAGGACTTCGAAGAGCAGTCGTATGGTCTGGAGTTTTTCTTGCAATTTATCTAATCTTCATCTTATTAACAGAAGGAGATTATATTTATGAGGTTTATAAAAATGGCTATATCGCCTGGGATTTTTAAATCTTACAAAAGTTAAAACATTAAGAAAAGGCGGTTTTGTTAAACCGTCTTTTTATTTTTGTACTCCTTTTCTGAAACGGTGTTATGAAGAAATTTTTTGTGCTCACAGTACTATTTGCATTGCCGATCGTTGCTTACCTTTTTTTTGCATCGGGGAAAAATAATTTCGCCAGGCTACCAATTTTAACAGAAGATGTTTCTGAAATTTCTGGTCTTACCACTTATAAAGACGAACCTGTATTTCTTGAGGATCATATTAGTGTAGTCGCTTTTTTTGGAGAGAAAATAGAAGATTTAAAGGGAAATACTTTTAATCTCGATAAAAAAATTCTTGAAAAATATTATGCATTTGATGATTTTCAGTTTGTTATTATTCTTCCTGAAAATGCCAAAGCGAGCGCTGCTGATTTTATAAAAGAGTTTGAAGGGATTACCAATGCTCAAGAATGGAAATTCATATTTGGCTCTCCAGAACAAATTCAAAAGGTATTTAATAGTTTTAGTAGTCCCTATCAGCTTTCAGAAGATAGTTACTCTCCGTATGTTTTTATAGTGGATAAGTCCCGAAACCTTCGAGGTAGGGATGATGACGATGAAGGTAGTCTTTATGGGTATGATTCCAGAGATATAGCAGAATTGACCAATAAGATGAACGATGACGTAAAAGTTATATTGGCTGAATATCGCCTGGCTTTGAAAAAGAATAATGCTGAAAGAAAAAATAATTGATTAGAAATTCATAATAATGAAGAAGAAATATTCATATATAGGTCTAGCTATTATCATCCTTATTTTTGGAATTATTGTAATTCCGAAAATTGTAGATAAAATGAATAATGGAGAAATAGTAGAAGGAGATCGTCTAAATAAAGAAGGCACAAAGCGTCCTACTAAGGAATCTCCGGAAGTTGGTTATCTTGAATTTAATGGTGAAAAAAGAAAAGCACCAAGTTTCGAATTTATAGATCAACATGGGGATACTATTAGTAATGAAGATTATCTGGGTAAGGTGTATGTGGTAGAATTCTTTTTCACTACTTGTCCGACAATTTGCCCTGTAATGAGTGAAAACTTGGTTGAAGTTCAGGACGAATTAAAGGATTACGAAAATGAATTTGGCGTGGCTTCTTTTTCTATTGATCCAGAGCACGATACTCCACAGGTGCTTTCAGAATATGCCGACCAATACGGCATAACAAATCCTAACTGGCATTTGCTAACCGGAGAAAAGGAAAAAATTTATCAATTGGCAAATGCAGGATTTCAAACGTACGCAGGAGAAGACCCTGATGTGAAGGGCGGTTTTGTTCATTCTGGTATGTTTGCTTTAATTGATAAGGAGGGATATATTCGTTCACGAAAGGATAATTTCGGAAATCCATTGATTTACTATAGAGGGTTTGTAAAAAGAAATGCATCGATAGCTGAGGGAGAAGAGGAGCCGCAAATTGATATGTTGATTGAGGATATTAAAACATTGTTGTGAAAAAAACATTGACAAAAACAGACAAAATCGCCATTCCGGTGATTATAGCGCTTTCGGTATTAGTACCGATTGTAGTTTTAATTTTAATGAATTTACCAGAACGCTACAATCTATTAGGAGCAGAAGCGGGTACTTTTCCTTTATTCCATGCTGTGCTTAATGGTTCTACAGCGGTGTTGCTTTTAATGGGATTTTTCTTTATGAGAATAAAGGAATATAAATTACATAGAAATGTAATGATTACGGCTTTTGTGCTTTCTTCAATATTTTTAGTAAGCTATGTAATTTCAAAAATAAGTAATGAGCCAGTACATTATGAAGGTATAGGATTGCTTAAATATGTTTACTTTTTTATTTTAATCTCACATATCGCCCTTTCAGCAATCATCATTCCATTAGTCTTATTTACGATGTATCGTGGGTTAACTGGTGAGTATGCGAAACATGCTAAAGTGGCCAGATGGACTTTTCCAATATGGTTGTACGTGGCGATAACTGGGGTTTTGGTGTATATTTTTATGTATCCTTATTATTAAAATTGAATAAAATGAAGAGGATTTTTAATGCAAAAACCATATTGGTTATTTTGGTATTTCTTTTTATACCCTTGTTTGCAGACGCTCAATGTGCCATGTGTAGAGCCGTTTTAGAAAGTGAATCTTCGCAAAACGCTGCTGAAGGTATTAATGATGGAATTCTTTATTTAATGATTTTTCCCTACCTGCTTGTAGGAGGTCTTGGATATTATATTTACCGTTCTTACCGTAAAAAGAAATACGAGGCTTAGAATTTTTTAAGTATTTTTTAATTTTTTTGTAACATTTTAAGTTTTTGGAAGTCTTATGGATATGAGCACATTGTTTGCTTTTAACCATCAGTCAAAATGTTATGATTACAATTAAAGATTTACACAAATCTTACAAAACAGGGAATAATTCACTTCATGTTTTAAAAGGAATAAACTTTAATGTTGCTGAAGGTGAACTTGTCTCCATAATGGGATCTTCAGGTTCAGGTAAATCTACGCTTCTTAACATTTTAGGGATGTTGGACGAAGCTGATACGGGCTCTTATACCCTGGATGGCGTAGCAATAAAGAATCTTAATGAAAAAATAGCTGCCCGTTACCGCAACAAATTTCTTGGCTTCATATTTCAATCTTTTAATCTTATTAATTATAAAACGGCACTCGATAATGTAGCCCTGCCTTTATATTATCAGGGGATGAAACGCAGCGAACGTATGGATAGGGCTCAGGCTTATCTAGAAAAAGTAGGTCTTGCGCAGTGGATGGATCATTTACCAAACCAGCTTTCAGGAGGGCAAAAACAGCGGGTAGCCATAGCCAGGGCTTTAGCTTCAGACCCAAAAGTATTACTTGCCGATGAACCCACCGGGGCATTAGATACTAAAACCTCATACGAAGTAATGGACTTAATTCAACAAATTAACGATGAGGGTAGGACCATACTCATTGTTACGCATGAGCATGATATTGCACAAATGACCAAGCGAATAGTAAACCTTAAAGATGGTTTAATTATCGACGATACTCAAGTTAATCAGGTAAGAGCACTACAACATGTTTGATCTTGAACGTTGGCAGGAAATTTTTGAGACCATTAGCAAAAATAAACTGCGTACTTTTTTAACAGGACTTTCAGTGGCATCCGGCATCTTTATCCTCGTCATTCTTCTTGGAATAGGTGAAGGTATGAAACATGGGATTGAAAGAGAATTTCAGGGAGATGCAGCAAATATCATTTATGTTTTTCCCGGAGTAACTTCGAAAGAATACAAAGGCTTAAATCCAGGCCGAATGATTCAGATGAAAAATGAAGATTATCAATTTACCACTTTAGAAAATAAAGAGGATCTAGAATATAAATCTTCGGTATATAGAATTTGGGGCGGTATGGTAAGCTTCGGGAAGGAATCTGGCTCCTATAGGGTAGAAGGTGTGTATCCAGATTATCAATTTCTTGAAAATAGCAGCATGCTTTTAGGTCGTTTTATAAATTATAATGATGTAGAAGCGTCTGGAAAAGTCGTAATTATAGGAAATCGCGTAAAAAATGATCTATTTAAAGACCAAGAAAACATTTTAGGAGAGTACGTAGAAATTTCGGGAATTAAGTTTAAGGTAGTTGGAGTATATACAGATCCCGGAGGAGAACGTGAGGAAACTAGGGTTTTTGTTCCTATTACTACGGCTCAAAAAGTTTTTGGTGGAGGTAATGATATTAACTACATGTCTTACACATTACAACCCGAAGATACTTATGAAGAAGCTTTGGCATCAGCTAACGCTTTTACTAATAAAGTAGAAACCTATTTAAAAGGGAAGCACACTATTGCTCCAGATGATAATAGCGCAATTAGGGTGAACAATATGCTGGAAAACACCAAGCGATTTTATGATCTAATGGCCATGATAAAGATGTTTTTTTGGGGAGTAGGGATTTGTACTATTATAGCAGGTGTTGTTGGGGTTAGTAATATTATGCTAATTATAGTAAAAGAACGAACCAGAGAAATTGGAGTACGTAAAGCCCTTGGTGCAGAGCCGCTTTCCATTATTGGGATGGTGCTTCACGAGTCAATTTTTGTGACTTCGTTTGCTGGATTTACAGGTTTGATTTCTGGGTTGATTTTGCTGGATGTAGTTGCCCCTATGATACAGACTGATTTTATCTATAACCCTACAGTAAATTTTAATGTGGCTTTGTCTACTGTATTTATACTGATAATAGCAGGAGCGGTCGCTGGATTTTTTCCGGCTTACCGGGCGGCAAAGATAAAACCAATCGTAGCATTAAGGGACGAGTAAAAATTTTAAATCATGTTTAGTAGAGATCGCTGGGACGAAATTATAGAAGCGTTAACCGCAAACTGGTTTAGAACGCTCTTAACTGCTTTTGGAGTGTTGTGGGGAATATTTATACTGGTTATCCTTTTGGCTGCCGGTAAAGGATTAGAGAACGGTGTTAAGCAAGGATTTAGTGGGATGGCTACAAATTCTATGTTTATGTGGTCCCAAACGGTGTCTAAACCCTATAAAGGTTTGCCCAAAGGCCGAAATTATAATTTTAAATTAGGTGATGTTCAAGCTATAAAACAAACGGTAACCGGTTTAGAGATTGTTTCTCCCCGTAATCAATTAGGAGGTTTTGGTGGAGCTAACAATGTAGTGCGCGGTTTAAATAGTGGGGCTTATAACGTATATGGCGATTATCCTGAAATTATAAGACAGCAGCCTATGGATATTACTTCCGGCCGATTTATAAATTATTCGGATATTAAAGATAACCGAAAAGTTGCGGTAATTGGTGAAGGGGTAAGGGCTGGTTTGTATGATATTAACGAAGAAGCTTTGGGAACCTATATTAAAATTAACGGCGTTAGTTTTATGGTGATAGGAACTTATAAGAAAAAAGGTAGCGGTGGTGGAAATGTAGAAGAAATGCAAAAAGAGATTTTTGTGCCTTTTACAGCATTTTCGCAAGCTTTTAATATGGGAAATGTGGTAGGCTGGATGGCGATCACGGCAGATGATGATCATTCGATAACCAATCTTAAAAATAGTGTGTTTGATGTTATCAAGTCCCGTCACAGTATAGCTCCAGATGATGATCGGGCCGTAGGAAATTTTGACTTGTATGAAGAATACAGTCGTATTAACGGTTTATTTATTGCACTGCGCCTGGTGGCTTATTTTGTAGGGACACTTGTTTTGTTATCAGGAATTATAGGGATAAGTAATATTATGCTTATCGTGGTGAAAGAGCGTACGAACGAAATAGGAATTAGGCGTGCTTTGGGAGCAAGTCCCTGGAACATTAGAGGGCAAATACTTTTAGAGTCGATATTTCTTACCATCATTTCAGGCATGGCAGGAATCATTCTCTCTACCTTCGTCATCTTTATAATTAATATGATTTTAGATGGAATGGATACCTCAGAAATGATGTTTATTAATCCATCTGTTAATATTGGGGTTGTTTTAATCGCACTGGCGATCCTGGTGATATCAGGACTACTGGCAGGGTTAATTCCTGCACAAAATGCGATAAAGATCAAGCCTGTAGATGCGTTAAGAACAGAATAACAATTTTAGAAAATAGAATAAACACAATCAAAAATGAAAAGAACAGTTACCATCGTTATTTTAGCCGTAATCTTTATTGGCTTTTTGGGTTCGCTGTATTATTACTTTCAAAAGGGACAGCAAGATCCGGTGGTTTATCAAACCGAACAGGCTTCTGTGCAAACCATCACTAAAAATACAGTAGCAACCGGGAATATTGTTCCTTTAGAAGAGATTCTAATTAAACCTAATATTAGTGGAATTATAGATGAAATTTATGTGGAAGCCGGTGAGTCTGTAGCGGCAGGAGATCTAATCGCAAGAATTCGGGTTATTCCCAATGTTAACTCGCTTCAGAGTGCGAAAGATGCTGTGGCTACGGCTAAAATCAATCTTGATAATCAAAAGAAAATATTTGAGCGTCAAAAATCTTTATTCGATAAGGGAGTTATTTCTGCTAATGATTATGATAATGCTGAAGTAGCTTATCAAAGAGCAGAACAGAATTATAAATCGGCCGAGCAAAATTTTGAGATCGTAAAAACCGGAACAACCAGAGGAATTGGTAGCGCAGCAAATACATTAATTAGAAGTACCGTTACCGGAATGGTGCTAGATGTACCTGTAAAAACCGGTAATCAGGTGATCGAATCCAATAACTTTAACGACGGAACTACCCTGGCTACGCTTGCCGATGTGAATAAGATGATTTTTGAAGGTAAAGTAGACGAAAGCGAAGTAGGCAAGATTAAAGAAGGTTTGCCACTAGAAGTCACTGTGGGTGCTATAGAAAATAAAACTTTCGATGCGGTTTTGGATTATATCGCACCAAAGGGAGTGGAAGAAAACGGAGCGATTCAATTTGAAATTAAAGGAACTTTAGATAAAGCAGATACCACTTTTATTAGAGCTGGGTTAAGTGCGAATGCTTCTATAATCTTAGCAAAAGCTGAGGATGTCCTGGCCATTAAAGAAGCATTGGTTCAATTTGATAATGATACGCAACAGCCTTTTGTAGAAATTGAAACCGGAAATCAACAATTTGAGCGTAAAGACGTGGAGCTTGGGGTGAGTGATGGTATTAATGTGGAAATTAAAAGCGGAGTCGGTAAAGACGATAAAATTAAAGTGTGGAACCAACTAAAACCAGCTCAAAATTTTGCTGCAAATTAATTTTATGCATTTTTTGTAACAACTCAACTTTTTGTTAGACCTATCTTTTACAATATACATTATGAAGAAATTTAGACTTTTTACCATTTTACTTTTCATTGGGTTCATCGCCAATGCGCAGGAGAAAAAATGGACCTTGCAGGAATGTGTGGAGTATGCTTTAGAGCATAACATCTCTGTAAAACAATCTGAACTTGATGTAGAAGCAGCTGAAATCGATAAACTTGATGCCATAGGTAATTTATTGCCTGGTTTAAATGGTAATGCCAGCAATTCCTGGAATACAGGTTTAACCCAAAATGTAACTACCGGGGTGCTACAAAATCAAACTACCAGAAACTTTTCTGCAGGAGTAACGGCTAGTATTACGTTATTCGACGGTCTGAGGAATTACAAGCAGCTACAAAGAGCCAAGATGTCTAAACTTGCTGCCCAGTATTCTCTAGATAAGATGGAAGATGATATTACATTATCGGTAGCGAACTCTTATTTGCAAGTATTGTTTGCTAAGCAGGACCTTGAAGTTTTAAAATCTCAAAATGAAGTAACCCTAGAGCAGTTAGATCGTACCAAACAACTGGTAGATGCCGGTTCTTTGCCAAGGGGCGATCTCTTGGAAATACAGGCTACAAATGCCGATGAAAAACAACGAATTATAATCGCACAAAACAATATCAGGATTTCATTGATTAGTCTGGCCCAGACTTTACTGATCAAGGATTATGAAAATTTTGATATCGTAGAGGATGACTATGATATCTTTGGTACCGAAATTTTAGATAATTCAGTATATGATATTATCGAGCGAGCTAAAGAAGAACGTTCAGAAATTAGAATTGCGGAAGCCAACAAGGAAATCGCTGAGCAAAATGTTGAAATAGCCCGTGGGGCCTATTTACCTACATTAGGTGCTTTTGTTAACTATAATACCAGGGAGACCGGTGCAAACAGGATAGATTATATTAATCCACCGGGCACTACAATTACTGAAATTGGTTATGTAGAGTCCACAGGGGAAACAGTAGTGACCGAATCTCAGAACCCTGCCGTTCCCATTTCGTTACCTCCTAGGCCATTTATAGACCAGTTATGGTTAAATGATGGTATTTCTTATGGGTTTCAACTAAGCGTTCCGATTTTTAACGGTTTTGCGACCAGGAATCAAGTTAAAAGAAGCAAAGTAAACGTACGTAGGGCTGAATATCAGTTAGAACAGGCAGAATTGGATCTTGAGGCAAATGTTTATCAGGCTTATGTAGATGCAACCGGGGCTTTTGAAGCTTATGAGGCCGCTTTGGTGGCAGAAGAATCTCAGGAACAGGCTTACGAATACGCGACAGAGCGTTTTGATGTTGGGTTAACTAATGCTTTTGATTTTAGTCAGTCTAAAGTGCGTTACGAAAATGCGCAGCGAGAAGTGATTCGTACCAAGTATGATTACATCTTTAAACTAAAAGTGCTGGAATTATATTTTGGGGTTCCGGTGGCTAATTTAAGATTCTAAATTTCTTGTAAATGCTGATTAATATTCTGCTTTTTATCAAAACAGGATATTTAAAGTATAGCTTTTAAAAATTTTATAAATGAAGAAGAAAACTCTTTTTATCATTCTGGGAATTGTTGTGGTTTTAGCCATATTACTCGTTGTGGGTAAAAAGTCTGGAATGTTTGGTAAAAGCGGTAATTTTAAACAAGTAGAAATTACTGAAATTAAACCATTGGATATCGTTGAAACCGTATCGGCAACCGGAAAAATTCAACCTGAAGTAGAAGTGAAGTTATCTTCCGAGGTTTCTGGAGAGATTATCGAACTTCCGATCATTGAAGGGCAGCAGGTAGAAAAAGGAGACTTATTAGTGAGGATTAACCCCGATATTTATCAGTCTAGTGTACAACGTTCAAAGGCCAGTATGGAGAATGCCCGTGCCAATTATACGCAATCTCAGGCTAGTTTAAAACAAGCGAAGGCAAATTATGAACGTAATAAAACACTTTTTGAGAAAGGAGTGATTTCTAAAGCAGAATGGGATGGTATCGTTTCTAATTACGAAGTTGCTGAAGCTAATAAAGAATCGGCTTATTATAGCATGCAAAGTGCGGCTGCAACGGTAACTGAAGCTCAGGATAATCTTGGAAGAACAAATATTTATGCTCCTATGAGCGGTACCATTTCTAAACTGGATGCTGAATTAGGGGAGCGAGTAGTGGGAACGCAACAAATGGCGGGGACCGAAATTTTACGGGTCGCTAATCTCTCTAATATGGAAGTAGAAGTAGATGTAAATGAAAATGATATTGTAAAAGTTGAAGTTGGAGATTCTACTGTTGTTGAGGTCGATGCTTATCTAAGAAAAGAATTTAAAGGTGTAGTGACTGAAATATCTAACTCTGCCGACAGTGAATTAACTACAGATCAGGTTACCAATTTTAAAGTGAAAGTTCGCATTTTAGAGGATTCTTATAAAGATCTTTTAGAAGGGAAACCAGAAAATTACTCACCGTTTAGACCGGGAATGACGGCTACCGTAGATATCATTACTAATAAAAAGACGGCAGTTATTGGTGTGCCTATTAGTGCGATCGTTGTAAAATCTGATACTACTACGGCAGCGATAGGAACTGCACCTGCCGTGAATGTAGAGACCGATCCTTCTAAACTTTTTGAATGTGTCTTTGTTAAGAACGGGGAAGAAGCTAAATTGCGCGTTGTAAAAACCGGAATACAGGATGATTCTAATATTCAGATTACAGAAGGTCTGAAGGAAGGGGAAACTGTAATTATCGGTCCTTATAATGTAGTAACAAAAACTCTAAAATCCGGAGATAAAGTTGAGGTAGCCGGGAGTACCAACAGCGAAGGATAGAGTCTAAAATTATATAAATTGGCAGTAATTCTTTGTTTGGAAACAGCAACCACCAATTGCTCGGTTGCTTTGAGTAAAGATGGTGATGTAATCGCATTGAAAGAAGATAATAGTAAA
This sequence comes from Zunongwangia sp. L-65, assembly GCF_056859415.1. Lineage (NCBI taxonomy): Bacteria > Pseudomonadati > Bacteroidota > Flavobacteriia > Flavobacteriales > Flavobacteriaceae > Zunongwangia > Zunongwangia sp. L-65. The sequence continues at coordinate 101,494 of NZ_JBSXOK010000069.1, read as the reverse complement.
GGTTATTCTCATGCTGAAAAGTTGCATGTTTTTATCGATGAAATTTTAAAAGAAAACAATTTTAAAATCGATGACCTTGATGCTGTTGCGATTAGCAAGGGACCGGGTTCTTATACCGGTCTTAGGATAGGTGTTTCTGCCGCAAAAGGATTATGTTTTGCTAAGGATATTCCGCTTATTTCAGTACCAACATTAACCGCTTTAGCAAAGCAAGTAACTCCTAATAAAGGAGATCAAATTATCCCTATGCTCGATGCCAGAAGGATGGAAGTTTATTCCGCAGTATTTGATTCAGCATTTAATCAAATAAGAGAAACTAAAGCTCAAGTACTTTCCGAAGATTCTTTTCAGGAGGAATTGGCAAAAGGAAAGGTTTATTTTATTGGGAATGGAGTAGAAAAGTTTAGAGAAATTTGCTCGCAGCAAAATGCCGAGTTTATAGAAGGACGATTGCCATCAGCAAAAGAAATGGGACAAATCGCTTATGATAAATACAAAATAAGCGACATAGAGGATGTCGCTTATTTTGAACCTTATTATTTAAAGGATTTTGTAGCAGGTTAATCTATCTGCTATTTTATTCAGTTTTATCTGTACTGTCTTTCTCTTTTTTAGACTCCTTTAAAACCGTACCACTCATTTTAGTTTGATCATAAAGATAAACATCACGTTGTGGGTAAGGAATCGTCATTCCAGCTTCTTCTAGCCTTATTTTTCCTTCTTCCAGCATAAACCAGTGGATATCCCAAAAAACTGGATTTTTTGCAAAGTATCTTACGTAAAAGTTAACCGAGTTGTCACCTAATTCACCAACTAGTACTTGTGGCGCTGGTTCAGCTTCAATACCTTCCTGCTCTTTTATAAGATTCATAAGCACCTCTTTTGCTTTCTTAATATCATCATCATAAGAAATTCCAAAGGTCATATTTTCACGACGTACCCCATTTACAGTATAGTTTATAATATTATCGTTAGCTAAACTTCCGTTAGGAATAACGGCTTCCTGATTTCCAAAGGTATCTAGTTTAGTATAAAATAAGCTTACACTTTTCACACTACCAGAAACACCCTGTGCTTCAATCCAGTCACCAACTTTAAATGGTTTTAAAACAATAATTAAAACACCACCGGCAAAATTGGCCAGAGATCCCTGTAATGCCAAACCTATGGCTAAACCTGCCGCACCTAGAATAGCAACTAAAGATGTGGTTTCTATACCCACCTGGGAGATGGCAACAATAATTACTAATATTTTTAAGGCCCAGCTTACCAGTGTGGTTAAAAAGCCTTTTAATGCAACATCGTAATCTCTTTTGTCTAGAGCCTTTTGCATAAATTTTACCGCGCGTTTTGCAATCCAAAAGCCTATGATTAGAATTAAAATTGCCGCAATTAAGTCCGGTAAAAAGTCAATAAGTTTTTTAGCATATTCCTGTGCTAACTCAGAAAAGTCGTTGAATTTATCCATAGTTTCAAGTAGTTTTTCACAAAGAGAATAATTTTTTGTACTAAATGCGAGAAATTCTCGTTTAAGTTTTGTTAAACAAGAGCGATATTCTTTAAAACATGCGTTAATTCTTCTTTAGGAAGTTGACATTTTCCCTGTTCACACAAATAGTAGCGTGTTTTTCCTTTTACAAAACGACCTTTAAGAATGGATAATTCACTTTCGGTATTACTACCGGAAATAATAAGATTTGGGAGGTATTTTTTCTGAATTTCTTTTTGTTCTCTATCTATCTGTTCTCCAAGGATTGCCAATTCGTAAAAAGGATTACTGATGTTGAGGTACAAATGAAGCCAATTGGAATGTCCCATGGGATGAGAACCTATTTTTCCTGAAATTACCTGAAGCATTTTTTCTGACACTTCTAAATATCTAGATGTTCCCGTTAAACGACCTAATCTGAATAGATTATTGGCCATTACCGAGTTGGAGGCAGGGATCACATTATCGGTAAGCTCAATGGGAGTACTAATTAAAGCATCGTCTTTTTTAGAGGTAAAATTAAAAAGTGTATTTTCCTGATTATAAAAATTCTCAAAACAATACTCGGTAAGATGAGAAGAAATATCAATCCATTTTTTATCAAAGGTCACCTCGTATAATTTTAGAAAAGCTTCGATCGTGAAGGCATAATCTTCAAGATAAGCATTGATTTTACTTTGCTTGTTTTTATAAGAATGGAAAAGGCTGTAATCGGGGTTTAGTTGATTTTGAATAATAAATTCGGCATTTTTAAGTGCAATATTCAGGTAATGATTTTTTCCTGTGGCCGTATAAGCTTCAGCAAAACCGGTAAGGCTAAGGGCGTTCCATGAAGTAAGTGTTTTATCATCCAAACCTGGTTTTTTTCTTTTTTTTCTCGCTTCACTAAGAATTTTAGTCCAATTTGACTTTCTTTGATAAAGTTCTTCTAAAGAGATATTATGCTTTTTAGTAAAATCATCGTCTTTTTCAGTTTTATAAAGGATATAGTTTCCATTTTCCCAATACCCCCTGGCGTTGATATTAAAATAGGCTGAAAAAAGATCAAATTCTGATGCCAATAGTTCCTCCAGTTCTTCTTTTTTCCAGGTATAAAAAGCACCTTCTTCCTGATTGCCTTTTGCATTCTCAGAATCTGCATCCAATGCGGAATAAAAAGCACCAGTGCTATCGGTAAGTTCAGTTTCGATAAAATGGGCTGTTTTTTCAATAACTTCTTTATACCAGTGGTACTGAGTGAGTTTATAAGCTTTACTATATAAACTTAAAAGTTGGGCGTTGTCATAAAGCATTTTCTCAAAGTGTGGTACGTGCCAGCGATCATCTACAGAGTATCTTGCAAATCCACCGCCAATATGGTCAAAAGTGCCGCCAAAAGATATTTTATCTAAGCTATGGAGTACGTATTCCTGTAGTTTTTTGTCTTTAAACTGATAAGCGTAACGTAATAAGAAATCCAGATTGGTTGGCATCATAAATTTAGGAGCATTTTTAGTTCCTCCCAGCTTCATATCTAAATAGGGTTTCCAGATTTCTATAAACTCACCAAGTCTTTTTTGTGAAAATTCGTATGAATTATTGCCAATGTCGATTAGATTAAGTTGTTGTAAGCCTTCTTCTAGCTTATTAGCATAGTTGGTAAGTTGTGTAGGTTCTTTTTTATAAATCTGCTGGATTTGTAATAAAGCGCTTTTCCATTGTTCCTTTCTAAAATAAGTCCCTCCCCAGACCGGGCGGCCATCAGGTAAAGCTACGATATTCATAGGCCAGCCGCCACTACCGGTCATTAGTTGTACTGCCTGCATATACACCTGGTCAATATCGGGGCGTTCTTCACGATCTACTTTTATAGAAATATAATGGGCATTCATTATATCGGCCACTTCCGGATCTTCAAAACTCTCATGTTCCATTACATGGCACCAGTGACAAGCCGAATATCCTACACTAATCAATAATAATTTATTAGTTTTTTTTGCGTCTTCTAAAACAGTTTTATGCCATGCTTTCCAATCTACCGGGTTGTGAGCATGCTGTAAAAGGTAAGGGCTGGTTTCATAAATAAGATCGTTGGTAGCGCTTTTCATAAAAATCTATGGTTTGGGATAAGTTGATCATACTTTTTTACTCGACAATCGATATTAAATGCCTTGAAATAAAAATAATTTTCTAACTACTACCTCATGGTTTTGTTGAGGTAATTTAATCAAAAGTAATTATAGGGTTTAATAACCTAATTATAATAGAAGGTAGGAAAATTTAAAAATTTTGCAACAATGATATGTAGATTACTTTATCTTCTGATAGATGATGCAAACTTAAGATTAGTATATTTGTGTCTCAAAATCAGCATGAAGACAGTGATTTAAAAGCTAAATAACTTAAAGTTTTCATAACCTTAGACCGCTTTAATTTTCAAAAAAAAGAAAGACTTTTGCTGGTTGAAAATATTGGATTTATGGAAGATGTTTACATTGTAATGCTTGTCGCCCTTTTGGCACTTGCGATTACAGATTTGGTGGTAGGAGTAAGTAATGATGCCATCAATTTTTTAAATTCGGCTATAGGGTCTAAGGCGGTCTCGATGCGAACCATCTTAATTGTAGCGAGTATTGGTGTGGCTATTGGTGCGATTTTTTCCAGTGGTTTGATGGAAGTGGCCCGAAAAGGAATTTTTCTTCCGCAGCAATTCTATTTTGAAGAGATCATGATCATTTTTATGGCTGTCATGATTACAGATGTTTTACTTCTGGATTTCTTCAATTCTATTGGTTTGCCCACCTCTACTACGGTATCTATAGTTTTTGAATTACTGGGAGCTGCAGTAAGTATTGCAGTTATTAAAATTTATAAAGACGGAAATGATTTAAGTCTTTTGGCCAGTTATATTAATACCAGTAAAGCTACAGAGATTATTATAGGTATTCTTATGGCAGTGGTCATTGCTTTTATTGTGGGATTAGTGGTGCAATATATCTCCAGATTAATTTTTTCCTTTCAGTTTGAAAGGAAAATGAAATATGTTGGAAGTATTTTTGGAGGAGCTTCACTAACCGCAATCCTTTATTTTATTTTGATAAAAGGTCTTAAAAGTGTTCCTTATCTTTCTGAAGATACCCTAACGTATATTAACGAAAATACCCTTATTATTATTCTTATTGGCTTTGTTTTCTTTTCTATCATAAGCCAGTTACTAATGAGTATGTTTAAATTAAACATTTTAAGAGTAATTATTGTTATAGGAACCTTTGCCCTGGCATTAGCCTTTGCCGGGAATGATCTGGTAAACTTTATAGGGGTGCCTATTGCTGCCTGGCAATCATATAATTTATGGGAAACTGCTTATCAATCATCTGGGACTTTACCTTCTGAAATGTTAATGAGTGGATTAAGCGGAAGTGTACCTACGCCAGAATTCTTATTGATTATTGCCGGTGGTGTAATGGTAGTAACACTTTGGTTTAGTAGTAAAGCTAAGGCTGTGGTAGAAACCGGGGTGAATCTGGCCAGGCAGGGTGATGGTGTAGAACGTTTTGAACCCAATTGGCTTTCCAGAAGCATTGTGCGTTATTCTGTAATGTTTAGTGGTGCAGTTTCTACAGTTATGCCAAAAGCTATAAAAAATAAGATTGATAAGAAGTTTGAAAAACCAGAGCATCATACTCGTAGTAAACGCCTGGACGCTCCTGCCTTCGATATGGTTAGGGCTTCTGTAAATCTTGTTGTGGCCAGTATTTTAATATCTATTGGTACGAACTTAAAATTACCATTATCAACCACATATGTTACTTTTATGGTAGCTATGGGTTCTTCGTTAGCAGATAGGGCTTGGGACCGTGAAAGTGCGGTATATCGTGTGGCTGGCGTATTAAATGTAATTGGTGGTTGGTTTGTAACTGCTTTGGTTGCTTTTACGGCCGCTGCAATTTTTGCCTGTATCATTTATTACGGCGGGACTATTGCTTTGGCAATACTTATTATTCTGGCTGTAGTTTTAGTGGTGCGTAGCGGTATTATACATAGTAGAAAGTCCAAAGAAGAAAAGAAAAATAAGCGTTATAATCGTACAGATATCATTACGATTAATGAGATAACGACGGAAACTTCAGAAAATATTTCAAGTGTAATTCATGGAATTAATCGAATGTATACCAAGACTGTCGATAATCTTGGTTACCATGATCTTGGTAAATTGAAGAAGAATAATAAAGCGATAGGGAAACTTGAAGAAGAGGTTGATGAACTTAAGGGGAACATCTTCTATTTTATTAAATCCCTGGATGATGATTCGGTTGAAGCGAGTAAATTTTATATTTTGATTCTTGATTACCTTCAGGATATGACGCAGTCTATCGCATTTATTACACGTAATAGCTATAATCACGTACACAATAACCATAAGAATCTTAAGTTTAATCAGATTCGTGATTTAAAAAAGGTAGATGAAAGAATGCAGGTGCTTTTTGATGATATTGAATATGCTTTTAATAACCATGAATTTGCAAAAATAGACCAGATATTAAAAGACAAGCAGGAATTACTAGATTACGTTTCAGATTTAATTCAGAAGCAAATTAACCGTATTCGAACTTCAGAAACGAGTCCGCGTAACACCAAGCTTTACTTTGGATTGCTTTTGGAAACAAGGGATTTGATCACCTCTACCATGAGTTTACTGCAGTTGTTCCAGGAATTTTACAGAGAAGCAAAAAGTACTTTTTAAGCTGAGTGAAATAAAAATTAGATAGGAAATAAAAAGCCGCTTATTTAAAGCGGCTTTTTAATTTTGTAATTTATCCGTTAACGGCTTCTACGTAATCTACTTTTCCTTTTAGCATATCACGAAGCATGGTTTCGATACCGCTTTTTAAAGTCATGGTAGAAGAGGGACAGCCACTGCAAGCGCCCTGTAAGATCACTTTTACCGTCCTGCTTTCTTCATTGTAAGAATCGAATAAAATATTACCTCCATCACTGGCTACGGCAGGCTTAATATATTCCTCTAAAATGGCCACCACCTGTTGTGAAGTATCATCTAGTTCATCAATATTAATTTGTGGTTTAGGTGCAGTTTTAGAAGTTTCAGATCCACTTTGCCCTTCTGGTGCTACGGTAATGGCATCATTATTTAATACTGAATTTCCTTCCTGAATAAAATTACGGATAAATTCACGTAATTCCATAGTGATCTCATCCCAGGAAGCAACGTCGTATTTATTGATGCTTACATAATTCTCGTCAATAAAGACTTCCTTTACAAAAGGAAAATGAAATAACTTTTGAGCTAGCGGTGATTCTGCCGCGTCATCAATATTTTTAAATTCCGCAGCATGAAGTACCAGTTTTCGGTTTGCCACAAACTTCATAACCTTTGGGTTAGGCGTACTTTCGGCATAAACGGTAACAGGAATATTTTTTTGCTGCTCATCGGTTTTGATAACAATCCCACCCTTATTCAAATAATTTTGAATCTGCTCAGCAACTTCATTTTCCACTTCTGGCCAGGCTACGATATCATATTTTTCGATAGCTATAAAATTCTGGGAAATGTAAACTGTTTTTACAAATGGAAGGTAGAATAGTTGTTGTGCGATGGGAGATTTCGCAGCCTCATCGATATTTTTGAATTCAAAATTCTCGTGTTTGGTCAAGAATTTATTCGCTTCAAATTTAACAATCTCAGGCTGTGTAGTGTGTTGTATATTAATGGTATAATTTTCCATTTCTTAAAATTTTGAGCAAAAATACTAAACAAAAGTTAGCTTATGTATATATTTACCCCACTTATATTAATTAGTATTCTTTAATTTGATAAAATTTTACTTCGATTTTATGTGCCCTGACCGTTTTCAACGAATCCTGGTTTTAATAATTTTTTGCCCCCTTCTTTTATTTTCAACTAGTAGGGTAGCGGCACAGGAGGTGATCCCAACATACTCTGATTATTTAATGGATAACTTATATTTACTATATCCATCAATGGCAGGGGCCTCAAACTATAATCAAATTCGGCTTACGGCCAGGCAGCAATGGTTTGACGTAGACGATGCTCCTAACTTACAAACTTTAAGTGTGAATGGTAGATTAGGTGACAAAATTGGTGTAGGAACGATATTTTTTAGAGATGAAAATGGTTATTTCTCTAAGTTAGGTGCTTATGGAACCTTTGCCTACCATCTTATGTTTTCCAAGGATAATGTAAATCTTAATCAATTGTCATTTGGACTTAGTGGTGGTATTATCCAACATCGGCTGGATCAATCTGAATTTAATGTTTATGATCCTATTATTGGAAATAATGATACTACTGCAGATTTCTTTGCCAATATGGATGTTGGGATGTCGTATTATTATATGGATTTTTATGCGCATGTTGCTGTAAAGAATATTATTTCTATAGAACGTGACTTATTTTATTCCGACGCAGTTCCTAGTAATCAGCGTAAATATCTGGCTTCGGCAGGATATGTTTTTGATTTTGTTCCTAATGATTGGGGATTGGAGCCTTCATTTTTATTTCAGTTAAGAGAACTGAATTCTCAGGCTAGCATAGATGTTAATATAAAAGCCTACAAAGATTTTGATTTTGGCCAGGGCTGGATAGGGATGTCTTATCGGCAGGCTTTTGACGGAGTAGAATATAACAGGACTGGTGAAGAAATACAGCGACAAAACTTACGATATATCACTCCATTTTTAGGTTTGGAGTATAAGCGATTTATTTTTGGTTATACCTTCAGTTATCAGATGAATACAATAGTTTTAAGTAATAATGGTTTTCATCAACTTACTTTAGGATATAATTTTGGAGAAAGCAGGAAGCGTTACGATTGCCGGTGCCCTGCCATTAATTAAAAGTCCAGGCGTTTCACTTGAAAATCTTCATTGTCGCGTTTGATGATATGTTTAAGTACGTAGGGGTCGTAGTTTGTGTAAAAGGTGCATGTCCCTTTTTGCTGAAAATCGGTATTTAATAAGTTTTCTTTTTCAAGAATGGCTTTAGTTTGTCTTGCTACGGCTTCTCCCGAGTCGATAATGCTTAATGCCGGATTGAATTTTTCTTTTAATCTAGGGATTAAATAGGGATAATGGCTGCAGCCTAAAACCAAATAATCAATAGGTTGGGATATTAAGGGAGCGAGAAGTTGATCCAATAACATATCCATTTCTGTAGAATAGATTTTTCCGGCTTCAATAAGTTCTACAAGACCATTTCCTTCAACTTCAATCACTTTTAATCCATGAGTATATAAATCTGAAGTTTTTGTAAATAAACTGCTGCTAAGCGTTCCTTTCGTTGCGAGGATCCCAATGTTTTTAGTTCGGGACTGCAATGCGGCTGGCTTAATGGCCGGCTCAATGCCGATAAAAGAAACATCGAATTCGTTCCTTAATTCGTTTATTGCATTGGTGGTGGCTGTATTGCAGGCTACGACTATTATTTTAGCACCAAGTTCTAAAAGTTTAATAGTGTTCTTTCTACTAAGTTCAATGATTTCCTCTCTGGTCTTAATACCATAAGGTGCATTAAAGCTATCGGCTAGATAAACGGTATCTTCAAAAGGTAAAAGTTCATGAATTTCTCTCCATATGGAAGTTCCGCCAATACCAGAATCGAATATGCCGATACTATTTTTGTTCATAGGTTCAAAAATAAAAACTGCGCAGATATCTGCGCAGTTTTTATCATAAATTATAGGATAGAATCTTTATTAGATTCCTAATTTAGTTTTTACGTCTGGCATTAAATCATATCCATCTGCCATGATTACACCAGCTCCAGTTGTAGAATCTAAAACGTAATCAAATCCTTTAGCTCTTGCTACTTCCTGGATGGCATTACGTGCTTTTTCTAAAATTGGTCGTACAAGATCTTGTTGTTTCTTTTGAAGATCCTGAGAAGCTTTTTGGCTACGCTCACGGATTCGTTGCTCAGCACTTTGTAATTCCATAGAACGTTTTTGGTTTTCTTCCTCAGTTACTGTTTCTGCTTCAGCTTCATAGCGTTGTAGGGTCTTTTGTGCTTCACTCATCATATCCTTAATTTCTGCATCATAAGTGTTTCTCAACTTATCAAGCTGAGTCATGGCATCCTTATAAGCAGGCATAGACTCTATAAGCTCTTGGGTTGCGATGTGTGCAACTTTAGAGTTCTGAGCATTTACAAATGTCGTAGCTCCCAGGGTTAATGCTAAGGCTATAAAAAATGTTCTAAATTGTTTCATTTTAATTATTATTAAGTGTTAAAGTAATTATTTGTTAATTGATTGTATCCTTTGTTTGTTTTGCAGCTTCCCGCGCAGCTTGTATACTGTCTTGAGCTGCTTTACGCTCTTTTAATATTCTTTCTCTTCTTGCTTCAAATTCAGCTTTTTTTGCTGCCCTAAGCGAATCACGTTCTCTTCGGCGCTGTTCAATATAAAGCTCTCTTTCGGTTTTAGCATTTTCAGAAGCCTGAGCTCTGGCCTGAACAACAGAATCCTGTGCTACAGTTCTGTTTTCTGCCTGTCGTAATTCTCTACGATCCTGACGCGTTTCGATTTGTTCGCGATTAGCCGCTCTGGTAATAATTCTTAAAACCTGATCACTCATATCATAATTGGACTTGGCATAAATCATACCAATTTCTGAAGTGCGGTCAAAAATAAAATCAAAATTTCTTCGATCTGCAATCTCCTGTACAGCGGTAAATACCTGATCTTGTATAGGTTTGATTAGTTGTTTCTTCTGAAGAATAAAATCACCTCCAGGGCCAAATCTTTTTTGTTGATACTCTGTTAACTGATCTTGTAAATATTTGATATCTTCTTCTCGTTCTTCTAATAGCTCTTTAGTTAGTAGTGCTCTTTCATTTTCAAGCTGGGTCTGGATTTCAGAAATTTCACGTCTCTTGGCATCAATTTCATTTTTCCATTCTTGTACCCGATTGTCAAGTTGGGATGAGGCTTCCTGGTATTCGGGGATATTTTGTAAAATATAGTCCATGTCAATATACCCAATATTAAGACCGCGCTGAGCAAATGTTGCCAGAGGAACAAGTATCGTAATGATGAGTAGTAGACTTAATTTTTTCATACGCCCGAAGATAGAAAATATCATGCCATTTTAAAATTGTTGACCTATGATAAAGTGTGTTTCCCATCCATTGGCTCCAGATTGTCCTGGTATTGGATCGAACCCGTAACCAAAATCAATTCCTAGTAAACCAAATGCAGGCATAAAGATTCTAAGACCGGCACCGGCAGATCTGTTTAACTGGAAGGGGTTAAAATCCCTAAAGTTATCGTAAGAGGCACCACCTTCCAGGAAGGTTAATGCATATATCGAAGCCGATGGTTTTAACGTAATAGGGAAGCGAAGCTCTAAAGAGTATTTATTGTATATAGTGGCGCCATCTTCATTGGAAGCCTGGCTTAAAGAAGTTCTATCTAATGGAATTAAAGATTGGTTAGGATATCCTCTTAAACGAATGGTTTCACGCCCATCAAGACTGTAGGATCCTAAACCGTCACCTCCAAGATAAAAACGTTCGAAAGGAGGAACACCGCGATCCTGGTTGTAAGCTCCTAAGAAACCATATTCAACATTAGTTCTTAACACTAAATTTTTGTTCTCACCAAAGTTGGCTAAAGTAGTATACCAGTCTCCCTTAAACTTCACTTTGTAAAATTCTAACCATTTGTATTTTTCCTGATCGATTTTAGATTGATCTCCTACGGCGTTTTCAGGTAATACGCGGTTCCCGCTGTTATCAATAAAGTTGCCATTATCATCTTTTAGCTGAAATTCACTTTGGTTCTGAAGGTCATTGTAATCTACGCCATTCCAAAGTGAATAAGGAGGGGTAAATTTAGCGGTTATGCTAAAAACAGATCCACCAATAGGAAAGATAGGATTGTATCTTGTATTGTCCCTGGTAATTCCCAATGTATAGGTTAAGTTGTTAGAGAAACCATCCCCATAGGTGAATAATCCGGTATTATAGTTATTAAGATCATAACGCTGGAAACCTACAGCATGCGAGATCTGTAAATATGGGTCGGGCTCAGTAAGACGTTTACCAAATCCTACGCTAACACCCAAAATATCGAAACTACGATTTCTGTCTGCTTTTCTTGAACGATAGTCATATAAAAACTGTCTTGTGTAAGAAAAGGAAGTAGAAAGCTGTACCGGTTTTCTGCCTCCTAGCCATGGCTCTACAAAAGATAGGCTATAGGTTTGGTAGAAGGTACTTGCCTGTGCTCTTAAAGAAAGGCTTTGCCCATCTCCCATTGGTACCGGCTTGTAAGCATCTTTATCAAATATCCCTGCAATAGAGAAGTTATTGAAGGAAAGGCCTAAAGTACCTATAAAACCGCCACCGCCGTAACCACCTTGTAGTTCGATTTGGCTGGCCCCGGCTTCAACAACATTGTATTCCAGTGATAATGTTCCTGTTTGTGGATCGGGATCTATAAATTCAGGGCTAAGTTGCTCTGCATCAAAAAATCCTAAAGAACCTAATTCCCTTACGGTAGATACCACATCCTGTTGATTATATTTTTGGCCTGGTTTTGTTAATAGGTTTCTGTAAATAACGTGATCTTTGGTTTTGTTGTTACCCACCACCCGGATTTCGTCAAAATAAGCTTCTTTTCCTTCAGTGATTCGTAATTCGAAATCTATAGTATCATTATATACGTTTGTTTCTACTAAGTTAAAACTGGAGAATAGATAACCATTATTTCTGTAAATGGTAGAGATATTGGTGGCATTGGGATCTTCAGGATCTTCAATCCTTTCGTTCATAAGAACACCATTGTAAGTATCTCCTTTTTTAATTCCTAGAGCACGGTGCAAGAAATCATCAGTATAAACCGTATTACCCACAAAATCAATATTCCCAATATAATATTTATTACCTTCTTCAACTTTTATGTCTAAAGCAATATTATTTTCATCAACAGTGATAAGACTATCTGAGATAATTCGGGCATCTCTAAAGCCATTTTCTTTCAGTTTGTTTACAAGATTTTGCTTATCTTTTTGGTAATCTTCCCTGTTAAATTTTGAGCGCTTCCAAAAACGATAAAATCGTTTTTGTTTCGTGTTTTTCATGGCTCTTTTTAATTTAGCATCAGAGATTTGCTTATTCCCGATAATATCGATATTGGAAATTTTTACCTTATCTCCTGTATCGATATTAACAACCATGTTCACCAGGTTGTTATTGGTAGTATCTTTAACTTCAACCGTATTGATGGCTACTTTAGCGTTAAAATATCCATCTTTTTTATACTTGTTTTCGATGTAATTTTTAGTATTAGTAATGAGGTTTTCAGTAACATTTACACCGGTTCTTAGTTTATTTTCCTCAATAAGTTCTTCTTTATCTTTCTTCTTTTTAATCCCCTGTATCCTAACTTCAGAAAGTTTTGGAATATCGGTGATAACCAACTCAAGATCTGCAACCCCATCCTTTACATTAGTAATGTAAAATTCAATGTCGCTAAACATATCAAGGTCCCATAATTTCTTGATTACATTACTTAGGCGTTGACCAGGGATATAGATTTCTTCGCCTTTTTTAAGTCGTGTAAACGAGACTACTGTGCTTTCGTTATATCTTGTAGAGCCGGTAACTTTTATTTCGCCTAAAGTGTATTTTTTACCGTTCCCTATAGGGAGATCCTGCGCATTTGCAGCGATGCTAAAAGTAAAACAAACTAATACGAATGCTAATATTCTTTTCGTCATAAATACACTAACTAAGTTGCTCACTTGTTTTTCCAAATCTTCGTTCTCTGTTTTGATAATTGTAAATGGCTTCATAAAGATTATCTTTTCTAAAGTCTGGCCATAAAATACTTGTAAAATACAACTCGGCATAAGCCATTTGCCAAAGCAAAAAGTTGCTGATCCTTTGCTCGCCACTTGTTCTAATCATCAAGTCGACGTCGGGAATATCTTTGGTATATAGACTTTCAGATATTAAAGAATCATTTATTTTATCTGGTTCTAACGTTCCTTCTTTTACTTTATTGGCTAAAGCTTTGACTGCAGAGGTTATTTCTTCTCTGGAACCATAGCTTAAAGCCAAAATTAAAGTCATTTTAGCGTTATGTTTTGTCTTTTCAATAACGTCTAAAAGTTCCCTTTTTGCTTTTTTAGGCAGATTATCAATATTGCCTATTGCGGTTAGTTTAATGTTGTTGTCCTGAAGCGTCTTGATTTCCTTCTTCAAGGAAGACACCAAAATCTTCATTAATGTATCAACTTCCAGTTTGGGGCGATTCCAATTTTCAGTAGAAAAAGCATATAAGGTTAAAAATTTTATTCCAATCTGGGCGCCACCTTCTACAATATCTCTTACAGATTTTACTCCTTCATTATGGCCAACAGCTCTTAAAAAGCCTTGTTTTTTTGCCCAACGGCCGTTGCCGTCCATTATAACGGCAATATGCGAGGGTAATTTTGTTAAGTTGAGATTTTCTTTAAAATTCATTTCCTAAAAGCTCGAATAACATGGTTTTCTACCAAATGTTACGGTGAATGTAATTCCGGTAAAAACATACCAATCGTTAGTATTTTGATTACCAAAAGTAAGTATAGGATCCGGTTCCCCAAGTAATTCTTCAGGATTACTTCCATCCAAATTATCAGTGAAGGTATACCGCGCACCAATTTCTATGGCACCAACCAAATGCTGGCTAAGTGTTGTTTTGTAACCAACAACCATAGGAATGGCAAATTCCCAGTTAGTACTTTCATTAACTAAAGGAGCTCCGCGAGAGCCATCCAATATTACATGGTCTGCACTAAAATAGGTGAGCCCGGTGTAAAGATAAGGTGCGCTTTGCGATGTTCCTTTATGTAAATCAAAATCCCAAAAATTAAATTCTAAACCCAAAGAAGCTTCAGTTATGGTATTACTAAACGAATATCCTCTTTGCTGTCTGCGAGTATCATTGCTTTCTGCATCATCTGCTTCTATATTTCCCATGATTAGAGAAAATCTAAACGAATGACGCGGGCTTCTATTCCATTTTAGGATGCCGCCAGCTGCAAGACCACTAGGATTAACGTAAAATGTGTTTCCTACATCTCCAATATAATTTGCGCCTCCCAAAAAGGCACCCACCTCATAGGTTTGAGATTGCAAATTAACTGAAGTGATCAACATAAAAACAAAAGCTATTAGATACCGCATAGGTTCTTAAAAGTTTGCAAATATAACAATTATGTTTGCTCTGCAATAATTTGAGCTCATTAGTATTACATTAACAGTTTTTGAAAAAAAATATTGTTTAGTTGCGTTTATCTTCTCCCCATAATAGCTTTTTTCGTAAAGTTTGAAGAAAGCTATCATCATTTAGCTCTACCAAATTAATGGCATATGGAGCTTTTTGAATAATAATTTCGGTATCATTTTCAAGACTCGCCAATCGGGAATCCATAGACAGTAAGTGAGAATCTTCCCTGCCACTAACTTTTAAAGTGATTTTGGTGTCATCTTTAATAATTAGGGGTCTGGCGTTTAAATTATGCGGAGCAATAGGAGTAATGACTATAGAATCTGCATCTGGAGTGATTACCGGGCCACCACAACTAAGCGAATATCCGGTAGAGCCTGTTGGTGTGGCAATAATTAAACCATCAGCCCAGTAAGAGGTAAGGTACTGGTTGTTTAACCAGGTGTCTACCGTAATCATAGAAGTGGTGTTTTTTCGGCTAACCGCTATTTCATTTAACGCTACATTATTAAACACTTCATCATCAGATTTGGGATTGGTTTCAATTTGTAATACGGCTCTTGGGGAAATGCTAAAATCTTTTTTTAAAATGGTGTGAATCGTTTCTCCTATCTGTTCTTTCTGGATCGTGGATAAAAATCCAAGTCGGCCCGTATTGATGCCAACAATGGGAATATCCAGATTTTTGATATAGTTAATAGATTTAAGGATGGTACCGTCACCGCCAATGGTAAAGAAAAGGTCGTAGCTGGCATCCAGAATATCGAAGGTTTTATAATCGCTATATTCGCCGGTAACGCTTTTGTTCTTATTGATAAGATCCAAAAAGTTACGTTCAATAATCACTTCAACTTTTTCTTCCTGAAGAAGTTCTAAAAGCTGATTAATATAAGTGCCGGCGTTTTCATGGTAAAACTGGCCGTAAATGCCTATTTTCATTTATGTATAATTTTTTCGATAATCAGGATTTTTGCAATCAAGCTTAGAAACATCCTAATTAAATTTTAAAACTACCTGCTCTGTTATTTTGGATATTTTTTCAAGCATTTTTTACGCTGCTAAAGAAATATTGCTCATTGTTTTTTAATGACCCAGCCAAAGGGTATAACATTTTAAGACCTGCCTCTAAATTTAAAAATGGTTTTGTCATGCCTTATGGCTTTGCTCAAGAGGTTCTTTAAATGAACAAAAATTGTTCTTCTTTATTTATATGTTTAGGTATTTATCCAGGTATTTAGATCGATCGCGCAAATTTTTATCGAACGCATCTTCCTGATGTTGTGAAATAATATTATAACCATAACGTCGTAAAGATTGTATCACTTCATTAATTCCGCTAGGATTAATTTTTATGGTGATTTGCGCCAGGTCATTCTCGATCTTAGAAACAAATAAGCCCAGTAAGTGAACATTACTGGATTCTATAATCTGGCTAATTTCACTTAACGAATAATCTTTAAAACCTTTTTCAACTACAATAATATTTCCGGCTTCATTTAAAAAGGGCGTTTCGTTAAAAATACCCATAATTTCATTTAACTCTACATATCCTAAATATTCATTATCACTATCCAGTACTGGTAAAATATTGGAATTGTTTTGTGCAAAGGATTCTAAAATGTCGAGCCAGTAATCGGTACTTCGAACAAAAAATCCTTCCAGGGCATACTGGTAATCTTCGATCGATTTTTCAGCTTCAAAACATCGAATGTCATTTTCAGAAATACACCCCATATAAATACCATTATTCTCAACAGGTAAATGAGAGTAGGTAAGTTGGTTAAAATCATTCTGTAAATCACCAATCTTATCTGAAAAATGCCGAATGGCAACATCATTTAATATATATTCTTCAATATCCATAATCCTAGCGTCGTTTAACGCAAATTAATTAAAATAATATTCATTAAGCCATCCTCAACTTTGTATTTTTGTTAAAACAGAAAGTTTTAGGATAAGCTTTAGAAGTTCTCAGGACGATCTGCTTTATTATTGTGGCAGGTCGTTTTAATTTATATCAAATTTGAAACCAGATTCAAAAGGCAAAGCCAGAAATATGACAAAATTAAGCGTAAATATCAATAAGATTGCCACCTTAAGAAATGCGAGAGGGGGGGATATCCCTAATGTGGTACAATGTGCATTAGATATCGAAAAATTTGGAGCGGAAGGTATTACCGTCCATCCAAGACCAGATGAAAGACATATCAGATATCAGGATACACGAGATTTAAAACCCGTTTTAAAAACCGAATTTAATATTGAAGGAAATCCGGTAACTAAATTCATTAATCTGGTTTTAGAAGTAAAACCGGCGCAGGTAACTTTGGTGCCAGATGCAGAAGATGCTATTACCAGTAATGCTGGTTGGAATACTGTAAAAAATAAAGAATACCTTATCGAGGTCATTTCTGAATTTAAAAAACACGGCATCAGGACGTCTATTTTTGTGGATGCAGATGAAAAAATGATTGAAGGTGCTGCTGCTACGGGGACAGATCGTATCGAATTATATACAGAAAGTTTTGCCGAAAAATTTGCCGATGGAGATAAAAAAGAAGCTGTAAAACCTTATGCTAGATGTGCAGAACTGGCCCATCAATTGGGATTGGGAGTTAATGCGGGGCACGATTTATCGTTAGATAATATAGAATTTTTTAAAAATGAGGTGCCTTTTGTAGATGAGGTATCCATAGGCCATGCTTTAATCGCTGAAGCGCTTTATCTTGGTTTGGAAGAAACGATCTCACGATATTTAAAAAAATTACAGTAAACTTAAAATGATCATTTTTGGTTATTTTTTTAAAAAATTGCAATGAAGTTACACACTAACATTATAGGAGAAGGGAAGCCTTTTATTATTTTACATGGATTTCTAGGAATGGGTGATAATTGGAAGACATTAGGGAAGATGTTTTCTGAAAAAGGATATGAAGTTCACCTGGTGGATCAGCGAAATCATGGTAAAAGTCCACATAGCGATGATTTTTCCTATGAAATATTAGCAGAGGATTTAAAGGAGTATATTAAAGAGCATCATTTGGAGGAAATAGTGCTGATGGGGCATTCTATGGGTGGTAAAACGGCTATGTTCTTTGCAGTAACTTATCCAGATTTGCTAGAAAAACTCATTATAGTGGATATTGCCCCTAAATATTATAAGCCACATCATCAGGATATTTTAGCTGGATTAACCCTGTTGGACGAGTCTGATGTATCCTCCCGTCAGGAAGCAGCTAAAATAATTTCTGAATACGTTCCTGATAAACCTACCCAACTTTTTCTTTTAAAAAATTTAGACCGTGAAGGTAAAGATAAGTATGTATTAAAAGTTAACCTGAAAACTCTAAAGGCTAAAATTGAAAATATCGGGGCTGCCTTAGAAGAAGGAAAGATTTATGAAGGGAAAACCTTGTTTATAAAAGGAGAAAAATCTCGTTATATCAAATTGCCTGAAGATGAAGATTTGCTTCATAATCATTTTCCAAATGCTGAAATTGAAGTAATTAGCGATGCGGGTCATTGGGTGCATGCGGAAAATCAAGAAGATTTTTATAGTACTGTAATTAGATTTCTTTAAAAAACCCCTCTAAATATTATGCATACATAATATTTTTACCTATTTTGTTGTGGTATTTGTATTTTGTGCTAAATTCATTACACGATTTACAAATAGAGACAAACTTAATTCTACTAATATTATGAAGAAACTTTTATTCCTGACCCTTTTTGGGTTAGCGACTGCAATGACTTATGCCGGGGGATACAGGGTAGGGCTTCAGGGACAGCGCAGGCTGGCCATGGGGCATACTGGTGTGGCTGTAGTTGATAATGCAGAATTGGCTTTTTTTAACCCGGCAGGGTTAGTGTATTTAGAGGACCGCATAAATGTAGCCGTTGGGGCCAGTGCGGTATTCTCTGACGTGGTATGGCAAAATGATGAATATGGGCAAATGGCAAGAACAGATAGTCCTGTGGGGACGCCTTTTTATGCCTATATTTCTTATAGAGCTTCAGATTGGTTAACCTTAGGGCTTGCAGCTTATACGCCTTACGGTAGTTCTGTAGAATGGCCTACAGATTGGTCTGGGTCTCATTTGGTAAATAATATAGATCTTCAGGCTATATATATTCAGGCTTTAGCTTCTGTGAAAATTTCAGATAAACTTAGTGTTGGTGGAGGGCCTATATATGTAAACGGATCGGTAAACTTCAACAGAAATTTAAACAGGACCCTTAGCGATATCGATGGAAACAGAGCAAATGTAACTGTAGATGCTTCTGGAGTACATGCCTGGGGTTGGTCTTTAGGAGCCATGTATAACCCTACTGATAAACTTAGGATAGGGGCGAATTATCGTTCAGAAATTATTGTTGAAGCAGAAAATGGTGATGCAGATTTTAATAATATTCCTAATTCGCCTCTCACGCCGTTTAAAGATACCAGGTTTGATGCCTCGTTACCGTTGCCGGCAGAGCTTTCGATTGGAGCTTCTTATGAGATTTCAGAAAAATGGTTGGTTGCTTTTGATTATAACCGGGCTTTTTGGGACGTATATAAATCTTTAGATATCGATTTTCAGGATCCGGCAATTCCAGATTCCAAAAATCCTAGAAATTATAAGGATGCTAATACCTACAGATTTGGGGCACAATACATCGCAAACGAAATGTTTACCCTAAGAGCCGGATACTATTTTGATGAATCTCCTGTACAATCAGGCTACTTTGCACCAGAAACCCCAAGAAATGATGCGCATGGTTTCACGGCCGGATTATCTGTAAATATTACAGATAATCTATCGATAGACGCCTCTTTCCTTTATAACC
Organism: Zunongwangia sp. L-65; assembly: GCF_056859415.1. Taxonomy (NCBI): domain Bacteria; kingdom Pseudomonadati; phylum Bacteroidota; class Flavobacteriia; order Flavobacteriales; family Flavobacteriaceae; genus Zunongwangia; species Zunongwangia sp. L-65. The sequence continues at coordinate 81,940 of NZ_JBSXOK010000069.1, read as the reverse complement.
GATTTAAAGAAGTAGAGGAATCCTATGATTATTATATGGAAAATGGCCAAAATGTACCTTTTGAAGGTTCGTACAAAACAGTGGCATTTGTGCCTGGGCTTGGGGTGACATTCAAAATTTAAACTTACAGGAAAAGATGAAAAACTATAGATTTTTAGCAGTAGGCTTATTGGCTTTGGGAATAGTTTCTTGTGAGCCAGATTTAGACAATCCAATAGATGAAGAAGGAAATGTATATAGCAATGGGGAGGCGAATTTTACGCATTATGTTGCTTTAGGAAATTCATTAACGGCAGGTTATGCAGATAATGCACTTTATATTACCGGGCAAACCAATTCGTATCCTAATATTTTGGCAGGACAGTTTGCTTTAACGCAGGAAACAGATGAGTTTACTATTCCTTATATGAATGATAATGCGGGTGGACTTTTACTATCCGGACAACAATTGCCAGGATTTAATAACCGTTTGGTGTTAGCTTCAGATGGGGAAGGAAATAATAGTCCTTCAGTTTATACCGGAATGGCTGCAACTACAGATATCACTAATGTCTTAGAAGGTCCTTTTAGTAATATGGGAGTGCCGGGAGCTAAATCTTATCATTTAGGAGTAGAAGGTTATGGTAATGTAGCAGGAGTACAGGCCGGTCTTTCAAATCCTTATTTTGTAAGATTTGCGTCTTCCCCTCAGACGAGTGTGATAGCTGATGCATTGGCTCAAAATCCTACATTCTTTTCTTTATGGATAGGTAATAATGATGTATTAGGTTATGCTACTTCAGGAGGTACGGGGGTTAATCAAACAGGGAATTTAAATCCAGCTACCTATGGATCTAATGATATTACAGATCCGCAGGTATTTGCTCAGGTGTATTCAGGTTTGGTTGAAAGTTTAACTGCCAGTGGCGCCGGCGGAGTGTTAATTAATATTCCAGATGTGACTTCAATAGCATTTTTCAATACTGTGCCTAATAATGCTTTGCAACTAGATGCCCAGACAGCCGCAAGTTTAACCTCTTATTTTGGAGCGGTTTCTCAGGTTTTTGCAGGAGGTCTAATGGCGCAGGGAGTTCCGCAGGAACAGGCAATGGCTTTAGCTGCTCAATATGCAATAACTTTTAATGAAGGGCCAAATAGATTTATAATCGATGTGCCAGTTACTCAAGCTAATCCCCTTGGGTTTAGACAGATGACTGCAGATGAGTTAATTCAATTGCAGGTAGATCAATCGGCTTTGGCTAGTGGGTACGGTTCTGTTAATTTAACGGCAGAAGTGCAACAGGTTCTAGGGCTACTAATGTCTGGGGGTACACCAACTGCAGCACAAGCGAATATCCTATTTGGTGGTGTGAATGGCTTGGACGATGCTGATGTTTTAGATAGTACAGAAATTTCAGAAATCCAAACGGCTACGACGGCATTTAATCAAACCATAGCCGCAGTGGCAAATGCAAAAGGGCTGGCCATGGTAGATGCTAATGCATTATTAAACGATCTGGCTAATGGCGGCGTGGCTTATGATGCTGGTACTGTAACCGCAACCTATGCAACAGGTGGAGCTTTTTCTTTAGACGGGGTGCATTTAACACCACGAGGATACGCTATTGTGGCTAACGAGATTATCGAGCAGATTAACACCACATATGGGGCTACGGTTCCAAAAGTAAATATTGGACAATACGGTACCATTACCCTTAGTAATGATGTGCAGTAATGATAAACTTATATTAAAATATGAGGAAGTCGGCAGATAGCCGACTTTTTTTTTCGCAATTTTGAACTATCAATCAAACCCTTATAATAAAATGAGACTTTTATTAAAACTCCTTTTGTCTGCGCTAGTAGTGGTAGGTCTAGCCAAGGTTTTACCTGGTGTTACCGTAAATAGCTATTTTACGGCATTTATTGTAGCCATAGTTTTAGCATTGCTCAATATTATTGTTAAACCTGTTTTGGTAATATTAACTTTACCGGTAACCATATTAACACTGGGCTTGTTTTTACTGATCATTAATGCCATAATCATCTTTTTAGCAGACGGTTTTGTGCCTGGTTTTAGTGTAGATGGCTGGTTTATGGCGATAATATTTAGTTTGCTTTTCTCGTTATTTCAGTCCATATTATATTCTCTTCTTGATAAGGATTAGAAGCTTGCTGAAATTCAATAATTTGAAACTTTGCAGGCTAGTGAAAAAAGCTTAATTTTGCACACCAATTTTTTATAATAAGTCAAGATGAATATTACCAGAGAGAATATTGATGAATTGAATGCGGTAGTAAAAGTAGATATCGCAAAAGACGACTATGCTCCTAAAGTAGAGAAAATCCTTAAGGATTACCGTAAAAATGCCAATGTTCCTGGCTTTAGAAAAGGTCACGTTCCTATGGGGATGGTAAAAAAGCAATACGGGCAGGCTGTATTGGTAGATGAAGTAAATAAATTACTACAGGAAAACCTTAATAAATATCTTACTGAAGAAAAATTAGACGTTCTTGGAAATCCAATTCCTAAAGAGCAGGAAAATTTTGACTGGAATAAAGATAACTACACTTTTGAGTTTGAGGTTGGTCTTGCTCCAGAATTTGAAGTAAGTCTTGATTTAGAAAAACCTGTAACAAAATATAATATCGTTGCTGATGATACAATGATCGATAAACAAATCGAAAATATCCAAAAACAGTACGGTAAATTAGTTTCTAAAGATGAGGTTGAAGAAGGAGATATCGTTGCCGGAACTTTCAAAAATGAAGAAGAAGGTATCGAAAATGAAACTTCAATCGAACTGGAGAAAATCAAAGGAAAAAGAAACCTTAATAAGTTTGTAGGAGCTAAAGTTGGTGATACGATTGCTTTAAAGACGAAAAGTCTTTTTGAGGACGATCACGATTTAATCCAACATTTAAAGATTGAGCATGATAAAGCTCACGATCTTGATATCGAAGTAGAATTCACTATTTCGGAAATCAATAAAAGAGAACTTGCTGATTTAGACCAGGAATTATTTGATAAGCTTTTTGGTGAAGGTAAAGTGACTACTGTTACTGAGCTTAAAGAGAAAATCAAAGAGGATGCTGAAAAGCAATTTGTTCAGCAAAGCGATCAGCAGTTAATGAATGATGTTACTGAAGCGTTGATCGAAAAGACTGAATTTGATCTTCCTAAAGAGTTTCTTCAAAAATGGATCAGAACAGTAGGTGAAAAGCCATTAACTGAAGAAGAAGCAAAAGAAGAATATCAGAACAGCGAAAAAGGGCTTCGTTACCAGTTAATCGAAGGGAAAATCGTTAAAGAGAACGATATTCAGGTAGATTTTGAAGCTTTAAAAGCCTTTGCTAAAGATAAAATTAAAGAGCAAATGGCTCAGTTTGGCCAGATGGATCCTTCAGATAAAGAATTAGATGATATCGCAGCAAGAATCTTATCTAATCAGGACGAAGTTAAGCGTTTATCTGAGCAATTAGTTAACGAAAAATTGTTAAATTTCTATAAAGACAATATGAAATTTGACGAAAAGGAAGTTACTTACGATGAGTTTGTAAAAGAAATTTATGAGTAAAAAAACTGTTGGTAATTCGGCAGATAAATTTTACTTCAGGGTAAAACCCTAAAAATCAAATCTCGATTATCGGGTAAGCCTTTTTTATAATTTATACCTATCTTTAAGGCGTTAACCATAATGGTATAACGCCTTTTTTGGCTTTATAGATTACTTGTGTAATTAAATAAAAAAATTGATGGACTACGGAAAAGAATTCGAGAAGTACGCAACTAAACACCACGGGATAAATAGCAATTATTATGATAAAATAGTAAGTAGTATGACTCCGGTGGGCATGACTCCTAATATTATCGAAGAGCGCCAGATGAATGCTGTTGCTATGGATGTATTTTCACGATTAATGATGGACAGGATTATCTTTATGGGGACTGGTATTAATGATCAGGTAGCTAATATTATCCAGGCACAATTGTTGTTTTTAGAAAGTACAGATTCTTCTAAAGATATTCAGATTTATATCAACTCTCCTGGCGGTAGCGTTTATGCCGGTTTAGGAATCTACGATACCATGCAGTTTATTAAACCAGATGTTGCAACAATTTGTACAGGGATGGCAGCTTCTATGGGTGCGGTATTGCTTTGTGCAGGAGCAGAAGGAAAGCGAAGCGGTTTACCACATTCCAGGGTAATGATTCATCAGCCACTTGGTGGAGCACAGGGACAGGCTAGTGATATCGAGATCACGGCCAGAGAAATCATTACATTGAAAGAAGAATTGTATAAAATCATTTCTAAACATTCAGGACAGAGTTACGAGAAAGTGTATGAAGACAGTGACCGTGATTACTGGATGAAAGCCGATAGAGCTAAGGAATATGGAATGATAGACGAAATCCTGACCAGAGATTAGGATCAACATTAGATAAATTATAAGAGATTTTCAGGATACTTTATTCTGAAATTGAACAGGAAATATAACAAGATGGCGAAAGAGGAATTAGAATGCTCCTTCTGCGGAAGAAAAAAACCTGAAACAAATTTATTGATTGCAGGTTTAGATGCCCATATTTGTGACCGATGTATCGAGCAGGCGCATGGGATTGTTCTCGAAGAATCTAAGCAAGGAGAAGCAAACGAGTTATCTTCAGAATTAATGCTGAGTAAGCCCAAATCGATAAAGGCATTCTTAGATGAATATATTATTGGGCAGGAAGCCACAAAAAAAGTGATGTCTGTTGCCGTTTATAATCATTATAAACGATTATTACAACCTGATAGCGATGATGATATCGAGATTCAAAAAAGTAATATCGTAATGGTTGGAGAAACCGGTACCGGTAAAACTTTAATGGCCAAAACGATTGCTAAGATGCTCAATGTGCCTTTAGCAATTGTGGATGCTACGGTATTAACTGAAGCTGGTTATGTGGGTGAAGATGTAGAAGGAATCCTAACACGATTGCTTCAGGCAGCAGATTATAATGTAGATAAAGCACAGCGAGGTATTGTTTTTATTGATGAGATCGATAAAATTGCGCGTAAAAGCGATAATCCTTCAATTACCAGGGATGTTTCCGGGGAAGGCGTTCAGCAGGCACTATTAAAACTTCTGGAAGGAACTACAGTAAATGTTCCGCCAAAAGGAGGAAGAAAGCACCCCGATCAAAAATTTATCGAGGTAGATACAGAGAATATTCTTTTTATTGCCGGCGGGGCTTTTGATGGGATCGAGAAAAATATCAGCAAGCGTTTAAACATGCAGGCCGTTGGATTTAGCGCTTCCAAAAGTGATGATAATATTGAAAGAACCAATCTTTTAAAATATATCATCCCGAAGGATTTAAAAGATTTTGGACTGATACCTGAGATTATCGGGCGTTTGCCTGCTTTAACATACATGAATCCGCTAGATCAAGAAACCCTTCGGTCTATTTTAACCGAGCCTAAAAACGCCATAATAAAGCAGTACACAAAACTGTTTGAGATGGACGAGATCGAATTTAATGCTACAGATGAGGCTTTAGATTTTATTGTAGAAAAGGCGGTAGAATATAAATTGGGGGCTCGTGGATTACGTTCGCTATGTGAAGCGATTTTAACCGATGCGATGTTTGATCTTCCTGAAAGCGATGTAACTGAATTTACGCTTACTCGTGAATATGCCGAAGAGAAATTAAATAAATCGACCATGAATGCGCTAAAAGCAGCTTCATAGTTTAAAAATTGATATTAGATAAAAAGCCTCATTAATTATTAAAATTATTGAGGCTTTTTTAGTTTCCGAAATTCGATGCTTTTCTAATATGATTTTTTCGTCTTAAAATTCAGTAAGTTTTGCTTTCCGATTTTTGAAAGATTTAGCATAGGACTATAATCTTGTGTTAATCATTTGAAGTCGGTTTTATTAATTGGTAATTTCAAGGAGAGAGACCACTCTATTACCAACTAATAAATCTCAAAAGATGGCAGAGGAAAAAGAAGCAGCAGCCGAAATTGAAAACCAGGAATGGCTGGATTCCCTTAGGTGGGTTTTGCAAAACGAGTCTAAAGAACGAGTAGAAGAAATTCTGAAATTATTACGAGCAGAAGCTCAAAAGCACGGTGTAAAATCAGACTTACCTTTAACGACACCTTACATTAATACCATTAGTCCCGAGGATGAAGAACAATATCCCGGAGATATTGAAATCGAAGAAAAAATACTGGCTTATATCCGTTGGAATGCCATGGCAATGGTGGTAAGAGCCAATAATAAAAGTAAAGGAATTGGTGGACACATTTCTACGTATTCTTCAATCGCTCACTTATGGGAAGTTGGTTTTAACCACTTTTTTAAAATGGATCGAAGTGCGGGGTCAGACTTAGTATATTTTCAGGGGCACGCTTCCCCGGGCGTTTATTCCAGGGGATTTCTAGAAGGTCGGTTTACAGAAGAGCATTTAGAAAACTTCCGTAGAGAAGTAAAGTCAGATAAAGGATTAACCTCGTATCCGCATCCGCACCTAATGCCCGATTTTTGGAATTTCCCAACAGTTTCTATGGGATTAGGTCCTATAAGTGCAATCTATCAGGCACGTTTTAATAAGTATCTTGAAAAACGAGGAATTATAGAAAAGAACGATCAGCAAATTTGGGCGTATTTAGGAGATGGAGAGATGGATGAACCTGAAGCCCGTGGAGCCATTAGTGTTGCTGCCAGAGATAAACTGGATAACTTAACCTTTGTTGTCGATTGTAACTTGCAACGATTAGATGGTCCTGTTCGTGGTAGTGGTAAGATCATCCAGGAGTTGGAGGGATTATTTCAGGGAGCAGGATGGAATGTTATCAAACTGATCTGGGGAAAAGATTGGGATCCTATATTTGAAAAAGATACTGAAGGGAAACTGGTGAGCTTACTCAACGAAATCCCCGATGGGCAACTTCAGAAATATGCATTTTCTGAAGGAGCGTTTATTCGTGAAGATCTCTTTGGGAAAGATAAGAATCTTGCTAAAATCGTAAAAAATCTATCTGATGATGAATTAAAACGTCTAAAGCGAGGCGGACATGATTATCAAAAGATATACAACGCTTACAAGCAGGCCACCGAGCATAAAGGTCAGCCTACAATTATTCTTGCGCAAACCATCAAAGGTTATGGACAGGGAAAAGCTGGTGAAGCCAGTAATGTATCGCATAAAACCAAAAGCTTTAAAGAAGAAGAGTTGAAGGCATTTAGAGATTTTTTCAGTCTTCCGATTTCAGATAAAGAGCTAAAAGATATTCCGTTTTTAAAGCCTGAAGAAGATAGTGAAGAGCTTAAATATCTACACGAAAAGCGGGAAAAATTAGGTGGTTTTCTTCCGCAGCGAAAAGACAATAGCGAAGCGCTAAAAGAGCCCGATAAAAAAGTTTTTAAAAGTTTTCTGGAAGGCTCTGGAGATGATGAGGCTGCGACGACCATGGTGATGATCCAAACCTTGAGCAGGTTGTTTAAAGATAAAGAACTGGGGAAATATATTGTGCCCATAATTCCTGACGAAAGCAGGACTTTTGGAATGGAGTCATTATTTAGACAAGTTGGAATTTATGCCCCTGGGGGACAGTTATACGAGCCGGTAGATAAAGAAAGTCTGTTGTTCTTTAAAGAATCTGAAAATGGGGCCATCATGGAAGAAGGAATAACTGAATCGGGTTGTATGGCCGAGTTTATAGCTGCAGGTACTGCTTATCTTAATCAGGCAAAACCAATGATCCCATTTTATTTTTTCTACTCGATGTTTGGTTTTCAACGAACAGGTGATTTAATGTGGGCCGCAGCCGATGCCGGCGCCAAAGGCTTTTTGATTGGAGGTATTTCAGGGAGAACAAGTTTGCCAGGTGAAGGATTGCAGCATCAGGACGGGAACAGCCATTTATATGCTCTGGCTTTTCCTACTTTAAAAGCTTACGATCCTGCTTTTGCCTATGAACTGGCAACGATAGTAGAAGCTGGGATTAAAGAAATGTATATCGATAAAAAGCATTATTTCTACTATATCACTTTAGGGAATGCAACTTATAAAATGCCTAAAATGCCAAAAGATAGTGAAGAGGGTATTTTAAAAGGATTGTATAAATTTCAGAAAAGCAGAAAACGCAAAACTGATAAAAAAGCACATCTTTTTGGTAGCGGTTCTATTATGGCCGAAGTATTGGAGGCTGCTAATATTTTAGAAAAAGAATATGATGTCGCTGTAGATATTTGGAGTATTACCAGTTATAAAGCGCTTTATGACGATGCCATAGATACCGAGCGTAACAATCGTTTAAAAACGCAATTAAATAAAGATAAAAATTATATCCAGGAATGTCTGGAAGACGAAAAAGGGATTTTTGTAGCAGCTTCAGATTACGTGAAAGCATTGCCTGAATCGATTGCAAAATGGTTTCCGACTAATCTTGCAGTTTTGGGTACCGATGGTTTTGGGCGTAGTGACGCAAGACCAGAATTACGCGAATTTTTTGAAGTAAACGCAGCGCATATTGTTTTTGCTGCGCTTTATGAATTAGCAAATGAAGGTAAGATTAAAGCAAAGCAGCTTAAAGAAGCGGCGAAGAAATTTGATATCGACGCTAAAAAACCAAATCCAAGAACGTCTTAACCAATAAAAGAAAAGAAAATGGCTAAAGAAATTAAAGTTCCGCAAATAGGTGACGGAGTAGAATCTGCAACAGTTTCTGAGGTATTAGTTGCTGAAGGTGATAAAATCGAAAAAGATCAGAGTGTTATTGCTGTAGAAAGTGATAAAGCTTCAGTAGAAGTTCCAAGTTCGGCCGCGGGGACTATAAAAGAAATAAAGATCAGTGAAGGTGATGAGGTTGAAGTTGGTCAAGTCATCATTCTTTTGGAAGAATCTGATGATGATGAAACTGATGAAGATAACGGGGAAGCTTCAGAAGAAGAGAAGGAAAAAGAAAATACTTCCGAAGAAGAAAATGAAGAGGAAGATGAAGATTCTGAAGAAAAACAGTCTGGAAAGAAAAAGAAAAAAATAAAAGAAGAAAATCCGGAAGATAACGACGAAGAGCCTGAGGAAGATGATGCGGATGAAAATCAGGATGACAAAAAATCATCTAAAAAGGATGAACCTGAGGCTGGCAAAACTTCTGAAGAAAAAGAAAATAAGAAGTCTGGAAAATCTTCTTCAGGAGAGTCATCTACCGGAGCCGGAATTCAAGCTTCGCCAGGTACTCGTCGCTTAGCAAGAGAACTCGGTGTAGATCTTACTGAACTGGCAGAAGAGATTTCGGGGAGAGTTTCAGAAAAAGACGTCAAAGAATTTGCTAAAAAAGATAGTCCGAAATCAACAAGATCAGCCAGTATTTCTTTACCTGATTTTGAAAAATGGGGCAGTGTGGAGCGTAAGCCATTAAATAATATTCGAAAAGCGACGGCCAAAAATGTGACTGCTTCCTGGCAATCGGTTCCGCATGTTTTCCAGTTTGATGAAGCCGATATTACTGATATTCAGCAATATTTAGAGACGAATCAGGATAAAGCCGAAAAAGCCGGTGGGAAATTAACGATTACCGCCTTATTGACTAAAATCGTTGCGAGTGCATTAGTTCGATTTCCAAAGTTTAACGCCAGTATAGATATGGAAAACGAAGAGATGATTCTGAAGAATTATGTGAATATCGGGATTGCAGTAGCTACAGAAAAAGGACTTTTAGTGCCAGTTATTAAAGATGCCGATAAGAAAAGTATTATAGAAATTGCTACGGAATTAACCAATATCGCTGAAAAAGCCAGGGATGGAAAATTAAGCAAGGAAGATATGGAAGGGGCTAATTTCTCTATTTCTAATCTTGGCGGGATTGGAGGTACTAATTTTACACCGATCGTTCCTGCATCCCAAGTGGCTATTTTGGGAATTTCACGTTCGGCTAAAAAACCGGTGTATGTCGATGATGAATTTAAGCCAAGAGAAATCTTACCATTAAGCTTATCCTACGATCATCGTTTAATCGATGGCGCCGATGGCGCCGCGTTTATAAATTGGATCACACAGGCGCTGGAAGATCCTTACAAAGCTTTGCTTGGGGCGTAATTAGCTCTTTATGAGCTAAGCTTAACAGTTTAGAAAAGTAATTTTATTTTCTAAATAACCTTTGCAATATTTAAATCTCGATTATCGAGTAAAAAGAAATTATGGCAAATAGCAAGAAAGAGAAAAAAGAATTGGTTATAATCGGTGCAGGTCCGGGCGGTTATGCAGCGGCTTTTAGAGCAGCTGATTTGGGAATCAAAACCACTTTAATCGATCCGGAAGCTAATCCTGGTGGTGTTTGTTTATATCGCGGTTGTATTCCTTCTAAAGCCTTGTTACATGTGGCGAAGGTGAAAAAGGAGGCATTAGAATTAGCGAATTTTGGAGTACGTTTTGGCGAACCTGAAATCGATGTCAAGAAAATTGGTGAATGGAAAGATGAGGTTGTAAAAAAACTAACCAGCGGTTTAGGGCAGCTTAGTAAAGCCAGAAAAGTGGAGTTTATCCAGGGGAAAGCTTTTTTTAAAGATGAACAAACTTTGGAGATTAAAAAGAATTCAGGAGATTCATACGAACTGGAGTTCGAAAATGTGATTATTGCTACCGGATCCACGCCAACCGAGTTGCCAAATATCGAGGTAGATCATCAATTGATCTGGAATTCTAAAGATGCACTGGATATTAAAGAAATCCCTAAAAAGTTACTGGTGATTGGTGGTGGCTATATTGGTTTGGAACTTGGTAGTGTGTATGCTAATTTAGGGAGTGAAGTTTCTGTTGCTGAAATGACCTCTGGATTTTTGCCAGGTGCTGATCGTGATCTGGTAAAGGTTTTTGAAAAAGAACACCCGTTTAAAAACCTGTATTTTGATACTAAAGTCGAAAAAGTAAACGCTAAAAAGAAGAAAGTAGAAGTAGTATTGAAGTCGGGCGACAAAGAGCAGAAAAAGAAATTCGATAAAGTATTGGTGGCTATCGGGCGAAAACCAAATGTTAAAGCTAGTAAACCGCAAAATGCCGGAGTAGAAATCGGGCAAGACGGTTTTATAAAAGTCTTTAGCAATCGTAAAACTTCAGCAAATAATATCTACGCTATTGGTGATATAACGGGACAGCCCATGCTTGCGCATAAAGCCTCGCATGAAGGTCGAGTTGCAGCAGAAGTGATTAAAGGAGAGAAAGGATCTGCTTACGACGCAAAAGTAATTCCTGCCATTGTATTTACCGATCCAGAAATTGCCTGGTGTGGCCTTACAGAAGAAGAACTAAAGTCATCTAATATCGATGCGAAAGTGGTAAAATTTCCATGGTCGGCGTCAGGAAGAGCTAAGGCGTTGGGTACCGATAATGGGCTTACAAAATTAATTGTAGATAAAGAATCTGAAATTATTCTGGGAGGTGGTGTTGCCGGTAAAAATGCCGGAAGTTTGATTCCTGAAATTGCCTTAGCAATAGAAATGGGGACCACGGCAAGGGACTTGTCGCTTACCATACATCCACATCCAACGCTTTCTGAAACTATTATGGAAAGTGCCGAATTATTTTACGGTAGTCCAACCCATATTGTTGATAAATAAATTTAATTGAAAAGGTCGCTATTCATAGACACTTATAGAAAATGAATGATCTAAAGCGGGATTTTAACGTTCTCGCTTTATTTATTTTTATAATTTTGGAATAAATCCATTAAATAGGATTAAATCCAAAATTATATGATTTTGAAGTCAGTGTTACATCTTGATTTGGATTCTTTTTTTGTTTCGGTAGAACGAAAGCATCATTCAGAATTAAAGAATAAACCGGTGATTGTTGGGGGAATGGGGGATCGTGGCGTGGTAGCTTCGTGTAGTTATGAAACCCGAAAATTTGGTGTTCGATCGGGAATGCCAATGAAAATTGCCAGAAGGCTTTGCCCGCATGCAGTTTATATAAAAGGGAATGCCAGTATTTATACCAAAGAATCACACCTGGTAACCGAGATTATTAAAAATCAGGTGCCGTTATTTGAGAAAGCTAGCGTGGACGAGTTTTATGCTGATCTTACCGGAATGGATCGTTTTTTTGGGATCGAACGATTTGCTAAAGAGCTTAGGGAAGGTATCATCAAAGAGAGTGGTTTACCAATTTCTGTAGGGTTATCGCAAAATAAAGTAGTTTCTAAAATCGCCACGGGCGAAGTGAAACCCGATGCGATGAGTGTTATTAGGCTTGGAGAAGAAAAACAATTTTTGGCGCCACTTGATGTAAATAAAATTCCGATGATTGGCAATAAAACCTTTCAACTACTTATGGGGCTTGGGGTGTATAAGGTGAAAACACTACAGGAAATGCCAGTGGAAGTTTTAGAAGGGGTGTTGGGTAAAAACGGACGTACCATTTGGAAACGGGCTCAGGGTATTGATCATACTCCTATTATTCCGTTTCATGATCGTAAATCGATTTCGAATGAACGCACTTTTCATCGGGATACTACAGATGTTACCCGCTTGCATGCCACTTTGGTGGCAATGACCGAGAGTTTAGCGTTTCAGTTACGAAGAGGGAATAAACTAACCTCGAATATCAGTGTAAAAATAAGATACTCAGATTTTCAAACCAGTACCCTTCAGGTAAAAATTCCTTATACCAGTGCCGATCATATTTTAATACCAAAGGCAGAAGAACTTTTTAAAAAGCTATATAATCGACGGGTTTTGATTCGGCTTATCGGAGTGAAGCTAAGCGGACTTGTAGGTGGGCATTACCAAATTAATTTGTTTGATGATAGTGAAAAGATGCTGAGCCTATATCATTCTTTAGACCGAATTAAAGACAAATATGGCGAGCGTAGTGTGGTAAGGGCAGTGAGTATGGGTGCAAAAACTATTGGAAGAATGCGTAATCCTTTTGATGGAGAGCCTCCAATCGTCCTGGCACATCGAAATCAATAAATAGCTCCCAGCGGTGGAGTTTATATCGAAAATTAAAAATAACTGCAATAAGCTTTGATATAGATATCAATAATGAATTCGAGAAGTATTCCTTCAACTAGAGAATAGAGTTTAGTTGAAGAGGGAGTTATTCGAAAAACTAAAAAGGTATTATTAGCTCAATCTTTAATCAAAGCAAGTTGAAAGTGGTTAGCTAAAAGCTAAAAAAATAAACTGGAATATAGAAGGGAGGATTATGTATTTAAATTGTCATTCTTATTTTTCGCTGAGGTATGGCACTTTTTCTGAAAATGAGTTGCTGAAATTAGCAGAGTCGAATAAAGCTACCTATGTGGCTCTTACCGATATTAATAATACTTCGGCTTGTTTAAGTTTTTTAAAACAGGCAAAGAATTTCTCCATAAAACCGTTGGTGGGCATAGATTTTCGTAATGGTGTGGAGCAGCAGTATGTGGTGATTGCTAAAAACAGAAACGGATTTAGGGAGATGAATCAGCATCTCTCTAGTCATTTACATGCTAAAATAAATTTTGATAAAAATGCACCAATATTAGAAGGTTGCTATATAATTTATCCTTTTAAAAAAGTACTGGAAACTAACAAAACTGAATTCATGGAAAATGAATTTATAGGAGTTTCAGTGCGAGATTTAAATAAACTGAAATTTTCAGGCTACAAAAATTATACTTCAAAATTAGTGGTTCTACAATCGGTTTCTTTCCGAAGTAAAAGAGACTTTAACGCACATAGATTATTGCGGGCCATTGATAATAATACATTGTTGAGTAAACTTGCGGTAGAAGAACAAGGGAATCCTGAAGATAAAATGCTTTCTAAAGAAGAGGTAAGCGAAGTTTTTAAAGAATTTCCTGAAATTTTATCGAACACTAAAGCGCTTGCTGATGGTTGTGAAGTAGAATTCACTTTTAGTAAAAAACAAAACAACAATTTATCGAGCATCGATGAGGCGAAAGCAGATGAGCTTAAGTTGCGAAAAATGTGTTATGATAATATTGAAAATCGATATCCGGAAGCCGATGAAGAAGTGTATGCCAGATTAGATAAAGAGCTTACAGCTATTATAAAACTGGGCTTTGTTTCTTACTTTTTGATTAATCATGAAATTGTACAATACGCCCGTAGTAAAGATTATCCTGTTATTGGGCGTGGTAGTGGTGCGAATTCTATTGTAGCTTATATCATTGGGATTACTAATGTGGATCCTATAGAGTTGGATCTTTATTTTGAACGTTTTATTAATGAAAATAGAAGTTCTCCGCCAGATTTTGATATCGATTTTTCCTGGAGAGATCGTGAGGATGTAACTCGTTTTATTTTTAATCGCTTTGATCATGTAGCCTTAATGGGGACCTATGTAACTTTTAAACGTCGTGCCGTAATTAGGGAATTAGGGAAGGTTTTTGGACTTCCTAAGGCTGAAATTGATAAACTTTCATTAGGGCGATTCGAACGCTCGAGCTTAGATAAAATGGAACTTTTAGTACTAAATTATGGGAATTTAATTGCGGGATTTCCTAACTATTTAAGTGTACACTCAGGGGGTATTTTGATCCTTAATGATGATATTTTTAATTACGGTGCTACTTTTTTACCGCCTAAAAACTTTCAGACGATCCAAATCGACATGAATATTGCAGAAGAAGTTGGGATTCATAAATTCGATATTCTGGCGCAGCGGGGACTATCTAAAATAACAGATACTTTAGAGTTGATTCGGCAAAATCAACCTGATGCTTTTATTGAAGATATCGATAATATTCCAAAATTTAAAAAAGATCCGGCAATCAACAATCTGCTTAAAATGGGTGATTGTATGGGAGTTTTTTATGTAGAGTCGCCGGCAATGCGTGGTTTGCTTACCAAGTTGCAGACAGATAATTATATGAATCTTGTAGCTGCGAGCTCTATTATAAGGCCCGGGATTTCCAGCGGTGGGATGAAAGAGGAATATATTAAGCGACATCGGGATCCTAAACGACGAGATCAGGGACATCCGGTAATGTTGGAAATTATGGGCGATACCTATGGGATTATGGTATATCAGGAAGATGTGATGAAGGTAGCACATCATTTTGCCGGACTTAGTTTTGATGATGCCGATGTGTTGCGAAGGGGGATGAGTGGAAAGAAAACTTCAAAAGGGCAGATGGAAAAAATTGAAGCGCAATTTCGTAGTAATTGTAAAGAAAGAGGGTATACACAACAAATCACCGATGAGGTTTGGGAACAAATCTCATCGTTTGCCGGCTATGCATTTCCAAAAGGGCATTCGGCCTCTTATGCCGTAGAAAGTTACCAGAGTTTATATCTTAAAAAATACTTTCCTTTAGAGTTTATGGTAGCAGTGCTTAATAACGGGGGCGGATTTTATTCGGTTGAAACTTATATTCAGGAAATAAAAAAATGTGGTGGTAATGTGCTGGCACCCTGTATTAATCATAGCGATCATCCTAATACGATACTAGGGAAAAATATCTACCTGGGTTTTGGATACATCAAAGAGCTAGAAACAAAAACCATACAGCAGATTTTAGAAAATCGCCAGTTTTTTGGATACTATAAAAGCCTGGACGATTTTATTGATAGGGTGGAAATTTCTATAGAACAACTTCGAATATTACTGAAGGTGGGGGCGTTTCGATTTACTGGAAAAGATAAACATCAGTTATTATGGGAAGCTTATTTCAGAAAAATAAAATCAAAGAAAAACAGCAATCAGCCGGGACTGTTTAAGATTCAGCACAAAGAATATGTATTGCCAGAATTTCAATATTCAGCTTTGATAGACGCTTACGATCAGATAGAGCTTTTAGGCTTTCCTCTTTGCAATTATTTTGAGTTGTTGCAGGATCCTGTATATGATTATACAAGAGTAGATGAGCTTAAGAATTTCGTAGGGAAAAAAGTAAGCATCTACGGGAAGTTAATTTGTACAAAAAAAACAACAACTTCTGGAGGTAAAGAAATGTGTTTTGCTACATTTTATGATATAGACTACAATATTTTTGATACGGTTCAATTCCCAGACAAGGTAGCTAAATATCCATTGTATAATAAGGGGATTTATCGATGTGTAGGGAAAGTTGTTAATGAATTCAATTATATTTCTATTGAGGCTGAAGCTATAGAGTTTCAAAAAATTAAGGTGGATCCCAGATTTATAACAACCCCATTTAAGGTATAAAAGGATCAATGGATCAATCTTAAAAGGGATCATTTAGGCTTGATCCCAACTTATTTCAGGACGGGACATTTTTTAAAAAGAAAAAGCCCACTAAAATTAGCGGGCTTTTTAAAGGTGGTGCCTCCAGGAATCGAACCAGGGACACAAGGATTTTCAGTCCTTTGCTCTACCAACTGAGCTAAGGCACCAGTTGCTTTTTGAAAGCGGTTGCAAATATAAATTCAATTTTAGGAACTCACAAGCCTTTTTTTAAAAAAATGCTTTTGTAACTTCGCATTTTATAAAATCAGGCTATGAATCTTGTTATTGATCTTGGGAATACTTTTGCGAAAATTGCTGTTTTTCAAAATCATAGGGTTTTGGAAAGCTTTAAATTTCTGAAGTCGGAAAAAAATAAAAAAATTGAAAAAATTTTTCAAAAATATCCCCACATTGAGTTCTCGATACTTTCCAGTGTGTTGAAAGATGATAATTCATTAAAAAAAATACTTCAAAAGCATTCTGTTTTATATTATTTAGATCATCAAATAAAACTGCCTTTTGAAAATAAATACAGTTCTCCCGAGACATTGGGTAAAGATCGGATAGCCCTTGCAGCGGCAGCAGTATATGCCTATCCAAAGCAAAATTGCCTAGTGATCGACGCAGGAACCTGTGTGACTTATGATATTGTTAATAGTGAATCTGAATATTTAGGAGGAGGGATTTCTCCTGGTTTGCAAATGAGATTTCAGGCCGTACATAAGTTTACCGAAAAATTACCGTTAATACAATCAGATAGTAACCATCTAAAATTGATAGGGAACTCTACAAAAGAAAGTTTAAGAAGTGGTATTTATTTTGGTTTTGCCGCAGAAATTGATGGAATGATTAGCCGTTATTATTCAGAATTTAAAGATTTAACAGTTATTTTGACGGGTGGTGATCTTCTATTTTTGTCAAAGCGACTAAAAAATAGCATATTTGCGAACTCAAATTTTCTTTTAGAGGGTTTAAACTACATTTTAGAATATAATAAAACTCAATGATTAAACGATTTATAGTAATCGTAGCTTTATTTTCTGCGTTTTGGGCGAAAGCTCAGGAAAACACTTCTTCGCCGTATTCTTATTACGGCGTAGGGATCACCAATTTTAAAGGAACTGTGGAAAACAGGTCCATGGGAGGTCTTAGTACATTTTCGGATAGTATTCATATGAACCTTACAAATCCTGCAGGATATGGTAAGCTGGCCAGGACCACTTATGCCGTAGGGGCAAGTGTAGAGTCTACAAAGCAAGAAACTCAGGGAGCAGAAGATCGAACCAAAAATGTTTCTTTAGATTATTTAGGATTAGGTGTTCCTGTTGGGCGTTTTGGTTTTGGTGTGGGATTAATCCCATATTCTTCAGTTGGATATCGAATTTATGATATTGAAGAAAATGGAGCCAGCAGGTTAAGAGGCCGTGGAGGAATGAATAAAGTATTTCTTTCTGCAGCATACGCCATAAGCAGGGATTTAAGTGTTGGAGTAAATGCAGATTACAATTTTGGAAATATTCAGCATAGAAGAACGGTTGTAAGAGAAGGTATACAATATGGTACCCGGGATATAGATCGCTCTGATATATCAGGTTTCAATTTCAATTTTGGATTAGACTATCAAACAAAATTGAAAAATGGATTAAAATTACATGCTTCTGCTGTTTATACACCTGAGGCTGATATAACATCAGAGAGTTATAGAGAGATTGGGAATGTACTATTTACCGCAAATGGGGAAAACATATTTAATGTGAAGACTTTTGATATGGAGTCTCAAGATATAACATTACCATCAAAAGCAACATTTGGTTTAGGGATTGGTAGACCAAATAAATGGTTTTTAGGAGGAGAATATTCCGCATTTGGAAGTATACCGGAAATCTCGGTTTTTAATACTCCGGTGAATGACGTAGAATATAATGATGGTAACGCATATCGATTGGGAGGTTATATTGTACCAGAATATAG
The DNA here is from genome assembly GCF_056859415.1 of Zunongwangia sp. L-65. Classification (NCBI taxonomy): domain Bacteria; kingdom Pseudomonadati; phylum Bacteroidota; class Flavobacteriia; order Flavobacteriales; family Flavobacteriaceae; genus Zunongwangia; species Zunongwangia sp. L-65. The sequence goes on along the minus strand of NZ_JBSXOK010000069.1, from coordinate 63,798 downwards.
CTCACTTACAAGTTATTTTAAACGTGTTGTTTATCGCTTTGGAGGACGTTTCGAAGAAACTGGGTTGCAGCTTAATGGAGAGTCTATTGATGAGTTTGGCATATCTTTTGGATTAGGATTACCGATTGGAGGAGATTTCTCTAATCTTAATCTGGGTCTGGAGTATGGACAGCGCGGTACAACTAACTCAGGTTTAATACAAGAGAATTTTTTTAAATTATCAATTGGTTTATCTTTGAATGACCAATGGTTTGTAAAGAGAAAGTTTAATTAACCATAATAAACAACAAGATGAAAGCGAGATTTATAGTTTTATTATCGGCGGTAATGCTAGGTTCTGGAGCATTTGCACAGGATTGTACGACTACTGCTGCTTTAGCTTATGACGATGCTAAGGCGAAGAATTATGATGCGGCATACGAGCCGTTAATGAAAGTAAAAGAAGAATGCCCAGATTATAGTTTGGCTACCTTCCAGTATTTAGCTATGGTGCTTAATTATAAAATAGACAAAGCTACTGGAGATGAAAAAGCAAAATATATCGATGAGTTAATCGATGTGTATATGGGAAGATTAGAGCACTACCCAGAAAAAACTAAGAAGGGTGACATTTATAGTGATATAGCATTATTAAAGTTCGACAATAAAGTTGGAACTACAGAAGATAGATTCAACGCATTTGATAAGGCTTACACTGAAGATAAAGATAATTTTACCAGCCCTAAAGGTCTTTATGCATACTTCGACTTAATGGTGAATATGCAGGATGCCGGGGATCGTGAGTTACAGGATGTTTTCGATATCTATGATCGAGTAATGGCGAAAATAGAAGAAGAAGAAATTAGCGAAGCAGATCGTCTTCAACCACTTATTGAAAAACAGGATGCTGGTGAAGATTTAACTTCTAAAGAAGCAAAAACTGCAAAAATTGCTGAGCAAAGATTAACCAATTTTAATGCGGTGAAAAATGCATTAAATGCAAAATTAGGTGCCCGTGCAGATTGTGATAATCTTGTGCCACTTTATGAAAAAGACTTTGAAGCTAAAAAAGGAGATGTTTCATGGTTAAGAAATGCGAATGCGCGTCTATCTGCTAAAGATTGTGAAGATCCATTATTCTTTAAAATTTCTGAAGCGCTTCACCAATTAGAGCCTTCAGCAGCTTCTGCCTATTCTTTGGGACAGTTAGCTGAAGCTGATGGGGATAGATCTAAAGCTTTAGAGTATTATAATGAGGCTGCAGAACTTGAAGAAGATCCTGCAGATAAAGCTAAGATCTATTATAGAATTGCTCAGAACTATAAGTCTTCAGGAAGTTTTTCTCAGGCAAGAAGTTTCTACAAAAAAGCAATTCAGGCTAAGCCATCTTACGGTAGAGCGTATTTGAATATTGCAGATATGTATGCTGATAGTGCTAATAACTGTGGAGAAACTGCTTTCGATAAAAGAGCGGTGTACTGGTTAGCTGCAGAGTATGTAGCAAAAGCGGGTAGAGTAGACCCATCTCTTTCTAATCATGCTAATGCAACAGTTGCGGCTTATAATGGTCGTGCCCCACAAAAAGCTGATGTATTCCAGGAAGGGAAAAAAGCAGGAGATGCTATCCAAATTGGTTGTTGGATAGGCGAAACTGTGCGTATCCCTCAATTATAATATGAAAATCACATATCGTGAAATAATACAAGGCATTGTCACGCTTATTGGCGTGACAATGCTTTTTTCATGTGAGGGTAATTTAAATGAAGTAAGGGCCCTTCAAAATCCTGCAGATGCACCGGCAGGAATTGCTAATGGTATCCTTTTAAAATATACAGATTCTGGTCGTGTAGTGGCGACCCTGCAAAGTGAGAAAATGTTCGATTTTACAAATAAAGATTTTCCTTTTCGGGAATTTCCAGAAGGGGTCTATATCGAGTTTTTTGATGAAGATGATCAAAAGAGTACGGTCACAGCAGATTACGGGATTGTATATGATGGTACCGGTTTAGTAGATCTGCGTGGTAACGTAGTGATCTTTACTGCAGATAGTACCCGGTTAGAAGGCGATCAGCTTTATTGGGATCAAAATCAAAGTTGGGTGTTTACCGATCGTGAAAATCAAATTAAGTTTCCCGATGGTTCTTTTAATGAAGGAATGGGTTTTGATTCCAATCAAAATTTCGATAAATTCAACTTTAGAACCAATAGTGGGATTCAAAACATAGAGGAGTCAGAAAAATGACAAAATATTTCAGGTATTTCGAGTATGCATATTTAATCATGGGAGGTTTCTTTATTTTTGAAACTTTTGCCATTTGGGATACCGAGCGCAATAGAGCGTATATTTTTATATTCCTGGCCGCAATGGCCATTTTTATGTTTTTCTTCAAAAGAAATTTTAGGAGAAAGCTTGAAAAGAGACAAAAAAATAAGAAATAATGAGTGCAGAGGCCATCATCATTATTTTTTCATTACTACTTTCCGCATTTTTTTCGGGTATGGAGATTGCCTATGTCTCCTCGAATAAAATCTATATTGAAATAGAGAAGCTTCAGAATGATTTTTTGGCTAAAGTTTTAAAGCGCCTTACTAAAAAGCCCTCCAAGTTTATCGCTGCCATGCTTGTAGGAAATAATATCGCCCTTGTGGTGTATGGTTTTTATATGGGCGATTTAATTATGGCCTGGCTTAATGAAATTCAGCCTTTACATAGCGCCATTTTAAATTATCTGGTGACCGATTTAAGTTTGTTTACCCAAACAGTATTATCTACACTGCTTATTCTGGTTACGGCAGAATTTCTTCCGAAGGTCTTTTTTCAGATTTATGCCAATACCATGTTGAAGTTTTTTGCAGTACCGGCATATCTTTTTTATCTGTTGTTCAGCTTTATTTCTTCATTTGTGATCTGGATATCAGATATGATCTTAAAACGTTTCTTTAAAACCGATGGAGATGAAGTCCAACTTGCATTTAGCAAAATAGAACTGGGGAATTTTATTAGTGAACAGATGGAAACGGTAGAAGAGGAGGATGAAGTGGATTCTGAAATTCAGATTTTTCAAAATGCATTGCAGTTTTCGGATATCAAGGCCCGTGAGGTTATGATTCCCCGAACCGAAATCATTGCGGTAAATCAGGATCAGGAACCGGGAGATTTGGTAAAAACCTTTACGGAAACCGGTCTTTCAAAAATTTTAATCTATAACGATACCATTGATGATATTATAGGTTATGTGCATTCTTTTGAGCTGTTTAAAAAACCGGCATCTGTAAATTCAATCCTGTTACCTGTAATTTTTGTTCCAGAAACGATGTGGGTAAAAGATGTACTTAATGTTTTAATTAAGAAACGTAAAAGTATTGCAGTGGTTATTGATGAATATGGAGGTACCAGTGGTATGATGACCATAGAAGATATCGTGGAAGAACTTTTTGGCGAAATAGAAGATGAGCACGATTCACCCATTTTGGTGGATGAGAAGATAAGTGACGAACATTTTAAATTTTCGGCACGTGTTGAAGTAGATTATATCAATGAAACCTATCGTTTAAATATTCCTACCGGCGAAAACTATGAAACTTTGGGAGGTTTTATCGTGAATCATACCGAGGAAATTCCCCACCAAAACGAAGTGGTTCGTATAGATCAATTCGAGTTTACTATCCTGGATGTTTCTAATACAAAAATCGATCTTGTAGAGCTTAAAATCAAGTCTGAAGATTAAAGCGTTAAAAAGTTAATATTTTGCTAATCATAAGTTTTATTATTAGCCTAAAAACACTATTTTCGCCCACTATATTTTGATAAATTATATCCAAAAATGGCAGTATTAAATAAAATCAGACAACGTTCTGTTTTCTTAATTTTAATTATTGCATTGGCATTATTTTCGTTTGTTCTTGCCGATGTGATTAGAAGTGGTGGTTTTAGTGGTAAAGATAACTCTATAGCTACCGTGAATGGAGAGGAAATTAGTAGGGAAGAATTTGCCCGTCAGGTAGAAGCATATCAACAAAATATGCGTGGCAACATATCTACCACACAGGCTGTAAATCGTGTTTGGGATCAGGAATTAAACCAAATTATTGTTGAAGAGCAGGTAGAAAAGCTTGGGATAAGAGCCGAGCAAGCTCAGGTTAGACAAATGATGAGAGCCCAAATGTCTCAAAATCCCCAATTTACTAATGAAGCCGGGATGTTCGATGAAAATCGAGTAAAAGAATATGTGGCGAGTTTAAAACAAACTTCACCGCAGATGTATCAGCAATGGTTAAGCTATGAAGAAGGACTTGCAGAATCTGCTGCCCAGAATATTTATGCCAATATGATTCGTGCTGGTGTTGGGGCAACGTTAACCGAAGGTAAACAAGCATACCAATTGCAAAATAATACCATGGATCTTCGTTATGTTCAGATTCCTTTTTCTTCAATTCCGGATGACGAAGTTGAAGTTTCTAAGTCTGAAATTAAAGAGTACGTAGATAATCATAAAGCTAAATTTGAAACTGAGGCAGCTCGTAATATTCAATATGTTATTTTTAATGAAGAGCCTTCAGTAGAAGATAAAGAAGAATCTAAAAATTTTTTGAGTGCTCTTTTAGAAGATAGAGTAGAGTATAACTCGGTTTCTAAAACGAATGATACTATTGCAGGATTTAATACGACTTCAGACGATCAGGAGTTTGTAAACTCTAATTCAGATTTACAACAACCGGTAACCTTCAAATTTAAAAATCAACTGCCAAAAGAATTTGCCGATGATTTATTTAATCTTGAAAAAGGCGAAGTTTATGGCCCATACGAAGAAAACGGATACTGGAAGTTAAGTAAGTTGGTAGAGACGAAAGAGATTCCAGATTCTATAAAGGCAAGCCATATTTTGTTAGGATTCCAGGGAGCTCAGGCTGGTGGTACCCGAACAGAATCTGCGGCGAAGCAATTAGCAGATAGTTTAGCCGGAGTGATAAAAGCAGACAAATCGAAAATGGCCGCATTGGCAACCGAATTTTCAGATGATCCTTCTGCTGCGCAAAATTCTGGTGATCTTGGTTATTTTAGACCGGGAATGATGGTACCTACTTTTGATGATTTTGTTTTAAATAACAATGAAGGAACGGTAGGGGTCGTAGAAACCGATTTTGGTTACCACGTAATTTATATCGAAGAACAAACCGATAGAGAGAAAGCAGTTAAAATCGCTACGGTAGCCAGAGAGATTGACGCTACTGAAGGAACAAGAAATAAACTTTTTAACGAGGTTACTAAATTTGAAATAGCTGCAGGTGAAGGTGATTTTACCGAAGAGGCTAAAGCTGCAGATTATAGAATCCGTACCGTACGTGATGTGAAAGCTCTAGACGAAAATATTCCCGGGGTAGGTCAGCAGCGTAGAGTGGTACAGTGGGCTTTTGAGGATGATGCGAAAGTAGGAGATGTAAAACGTTTTGAAACTCCAACAGGATATATTATAGCGCAAATAACTGCTAAGAAGAATAAAGGGCTAATGAGTCCTGAAGATGCTTCAGCCGAAGTTATTCCAATTCTTACAAAGCAGAAAAAAGCTGAAATTATTAAAGAAAAGATATCTGGAACTACCGTAGATCAGGTTGCAGAAAATCAAAATAAGATTGTTCAAACTGCAAACGCAGTAAACTTAAGTTCTCCAACACTTGCCGGAGCCGGTAGCGAACCAGAAGTTGTAGGAGCTGTTTACGCATTGGGAGTTGGTGAAACAAGTAAACCAATCGTAGGTGATAAAGGGGTTTATGTGGTGGAATTAGTAAGTAAGAGTGAAGCTCCAGAGTTGGATTCTTATAAGCCATTTGCACAGCAGGAAACTAGCAGTCGTCGCCAAATGGCAAATAGCAGAGCTTTTGAGGCTTTAAAAGCTAAAGCCGAAATTGAAGATAAAAGAGCTAAATTCTACTAGGATTTAGTATAGTCATAAAAAAAGCCACTCAAACGAGTGGCTTTTTTTATGACTATACTTTCTAGATAATCGCGATTAAATTTTCTGGTGGCTATAGTGATTGTGATACTTCGAAATGAAAAATTATTTTAAAAAAAAATGAAGTAAGCTAACTTGATTACAAAATCATTTCCCGGTAAGGGATCACCACTTCAAATCCTTTTTCTTTAAAATAAGGAGTGGGGTCTTTTTTACCGGTTACCATTATAAAATCACCGCCCCATGCACCAAGACTTTTAATGCTTCCATTATAATCAGGAAAAGTTTTGGTTTTTACTTTAGGTAGGTTTAATGCTTTCGAAATTACGTTTTCGTGGATGTTTATCAATAATTCAAATTCAGCTAATTGATCACATTTAATGAGCTGTTGAGTTATATTGGATACTTTTTCAATTAAAATTTGTCGGTCATCCACGGCATTTGTTCTGTAGTGCGCTATACCTTCTCTACTGTTTTGTTTCTGGTTTAGATAAACAAAGTAAATATGATCTGAAAAAACCGGATCAAAACCTGCTTTTAAGGATACTTGAGTATCGTTTTTACGTTCGTAGGTTATAGGACTATGGGCTTGGGCACAAGCAATATCGTAACCACTTCCTCCAAAAGTTTTATTCAATAAAATATAAGGGTTAATTTTTAGCCACTGTGAGATGTTATTGATTAAAGTGGAAGAAGTGCCTAATCCCCATTTCCGCTTAAATTCTAAGGCTGTTTGGATATTAAAACCCTTAGCAAAGAGGTCTTGCCCTGATAATTGTTCAGCAGCATTTAAAATTTGAATACAGCGTTTTGATATTGTAGCATCGTCAGCTGAATTTTTATGATGGAAAGTCGACTTTATTCCTGTAGAATCTTTCTTAAATTGATCCTGAAACCAGACTTCACCATGTTCATCTTTACTGATCCAGTTGATGATTCCCAGATTATTTTCTTCAACATTCAAAGACTGCCCTTTTTTTGTGGGAAGACATAAGGCCTGTGCGCCATCTAAAACGGCATATTCTGCTGTAATTAAAAGTTTGCCGGGACTGTAAAATCTCATTGTCTAAGTTTTTCAAGTTGCACAGCAACATCGCTATGCGACACAATATTGGTTTTATAATATTCGATTAATTTTTCTTTTTCATCCAAAGTTGCATGATGCTGATTAAGAATATTCATTAAATGCATTTTCATATGCCCTTTTTGGATACCGGTGGTGATCAGTGATTTTATGGCTGCGAAATTTTGAGCTAATCCGGCAACGGCCACAATTTCCATTAATTTTCTGGCATTAGGATGGCCAAGCACTTCTATGGCCAGTTTTACTAATGGATGAAGGCTGGTTAGGCCGCCAACAGTACCCAGAGCTAAAGGAACTTCTATCCAAAATTTAAAAATTCCGTTCTCAACTCTGGCGTGCGTTAAGCTGGAGTATTGTCCATCTTTCGCCGCATAGGCATGCACGCCCGCCTCTATGGCTCTAAAATCATTTCCTGTAGCAAGCACGACAGCGTCTATTCCATTCATGATTCCCTTATTATGGGTAACAGCTCTAAAAGGTTCGGTTTCGGCAATTTTAACCGCTCTTAAAAATTTTTGAGCGAATTGTTCGCCGCTTAAATTGGGTTCATCAGAGAGATCATCAAGTGGGCAGCAAACTTCAGCTCTAACCACACACTCAGGAACATAATTAGATAGAATACTCATAACAACTTCTATATGACGCTCTTTCTCATTAAAGCCTTCCCAAACCGCGACTTCCTTTTCAAGAACTTCGGCAAACTTTTCAAGGCAACTATTTATAAAATTAGCGCCCATGCTATCTACGGTTTCGAAACTACAATGTAATTGATAGTAATTGTCTATTTCAGTAGTACGGTCCCTCAGTTCGATACTTTTAATTCCGCCGCCACGCTTTTCCATATTTTTGGTAATAGGTATAGCCGCGGCTCTAAGTTTAGGTTCTAAATGATTAAAAAACAGTTCTAATTTTTCTTCGCTTCCCTCGTAAATAAAGTGTACCTGTCCAACTTTTACGGTGTCGATAACCTCAGTCTTAAATCCACCTCGGCTTCTCCAAAATTTAGCCGCTTTGCTGGCTGCGGCGATAACAGAGCTTTCTTCAATAGCCATTGGAATCGCAAAAAGCTCGTCGTTGATTAAAAAATTAGGTGCTATACCAAAAGGTAAATAGTAATTAGATATCGTATTTTCGGTAAATTCCTCGTGTAATTGTTGTAGCTTTTCGTTTTTGTTCCAATACTGTTTTAAAATATCTACAGCTTTAGGATCGTCATTCAGATAGGTTTTTGTTAACCAGTTAATCTTTTCTTCCTTTGTTAGCTTTGAAAAGCCAGAAATTGGTTCCTTCATGAAATTTTATAAATAGTTTCAATGCAAAGATACGATTGTTATTGAGTTGCGCTAAGACATTAAATTTAAAGCCAAGTTTGGTTTGTTTGAAAACATCATTAACAAATTGTTAGTATTTAACACGGCGTGGGCCTGCTTTTTCATCAAAATTTAGTAAACTTGGCCTGCAATAAAATTTTTAAAAATTTAATGAGGTTCTCAAAAATTTTAGTTCTGCTTATGATGATGGCAGCTTCTGTTGCGACTTCCCAGAAAAAGAATATCACGCTTGAAGAAATATGGAGCGGAAAATTTAGTCAGCAACACTTACAATCCCTACAATCCCTTAATAATGGCGTCGAATATGTGGTGTTAGATCACGATCCGGATTCCGGGAATTCCAGTGTCGATGTTTATAGTTATAAAACAGGTAAGAAAACCAGAACCTTGGTAGATACTAAAAACCTGGAAGGATTAAAGAGTTTCCAGAATTTCAGTTTAAGCCAGGATGAGAGCAAAATGCTATTGGCTACGGATCCACAACCTATTTATCGAAGATCTTCGAAGTCGATCTTCTATATTTTCGATATAAATTCTAAAAAACTTACAAAACTTAGTGATAAGAAAATTCAGGAGCCCACATTTTCTCCTGATAATTCTAAGATTGCTTACGTTTTTAATAACAATATCTATGTTTATGATGTTGTAGAGAATAGTGAGAAGCAAATTACCAAAGATGGTAAAATCAATAGTATTATTAATGGCGTAACCGATTGGGTTTATGAAGAAGAACTTGGTTTTGTAAAAGCATTTGAGTGGAATAATAAAGGAGATAGAATCGCTTTTTTAAGGTTTGATGAATCTAAAGTTCCGGAGTTTTCTATGGATATCTTTGGAAGTGACTTATATCCAAACCACCAGGTTTTTAAATATCCAAAGGCCGGTGAAGCAAACTCTGATGTTTCCCTGCATATGTATGATGTAGCAACTGAAGCCACGCAGGAAATTGATCTTGGTGATTATTCCGATTTTTATATTCCAAGAATTAAATGGACCAATAAAGATTACATCTTGAGTGCCCAGGTGCTAAACAGGCACCAGGATCAATTAGATTTGATTTTTGTAAATGCGGAGGATCATAGTACTAAAGTTGTGCTTACTGAAAAAGACGAGGCTTATGTAGATGTGACTGATAATCTAACCTTTTTGGAGGACAACAGTTTTATCTGGACAAGCGAACGTGACGGTTATAATCATATCTATTTATATGCTGAAAACGGAAAACTTAAAAATCAGGTAACCAAGGGAAATTGGGAAGTCACTAATTACTATGGTTATGATAAAAAAAGCAATCGCTTATTCTATCAAAGCACAGAAAACGGAAGTGTAAACCGTGATGTCTATTCGATAAAAACAAATGGAAAAGGCAAGAAACGGCTGACCGAAAAAACGGGAACAAATAATGCCGATTTCAGTACGGATTTTACTTATTTTATAAATGCGTTTACCAATGTAGAAACCCCGATGCAGTATACCTTGCATTTAGCTAAAAACGGAAAACTGGTACGGGAAATTAAGAATAATGATGAGCTATTGGAACTTGAAAAACCTTATCATTTCTCGCCTAAAGAATTATCTACACTTCCGGTAAATGGCAACGAGTTGAATATGTGGATCATCAAGCCTTCGGATTTTGATGAATCTAAAAAATATCCGCTATTGATGTTTCAATATTCCGGCCCGGGATCACAATCGGTTTCTAATTCTTATTTCAATACAAATGATTATTGGTATCAATTACTAGCCAATCAGGGATACATTATTGCTTGCGTCGACGGTAGAGGAACTGGTTTTAAAGGAGCCGAATTTAAAAAAGTAACTCAAAATGAACTTGGTAAATATGAGTTAGAAGATCAAATAGCGGCAGCAAAAAAACTTGGCGAACTTGATTATATAGACGCTGACCGGATCGGGATTTGGGGGTGGAGCTTTGGAGGTTTTATGGCCTCTAATGCAATTTTAAAGGGTAATGACATTTTTACTATGGCCATTGCCGTAGCCCCGGTAACAAGTTGGAGGTTCTATGATACGATATATACCGAGCGTTTTATGACCACACCGCAGGAGAATGCTTCTGGTTATGATGAAAACTCGCCAATTAATCATGTAGATAAATTAAAAGGTGATTTTTTAATTGTACATGGCGGAGGGGATGATAATGTGCACCTGCAAAATACCATGCGAATGGTAGAGGCCCTTATCCAGGCTAATAAACAATTTGATTGGGCAATTTATCCCGATAAAAATCATGGTATCTTTGGCGGAAATACTAGATTACACCTGTATACCAAAATGACAAACTTTATTAAAGAACATCTTTAAAAATCTATCAACAAACTTAAAATTATGGCAAATACCGCACCTCCAGTTAATCAAAAAGAGATTTTTGGACATCCTGCAGGATTATACATTCTTTTTTTTACAGAATTATGGGAGCGCTTCTCTTACTACGGCATGCGTGCCTTGTTCACGCTATACCTTGTTGCTGAAACAACCTCAGATAATCCCGGTTTTGGGTGGACCAACACAGAGGCTTTAGAGCTTTACGGATGGTATACCATGCTTGTTTACGTTTCGTCTATTCCAGGTGGATGGGTGGCTGATAAACTTTTAGGACAAAAGAAAACTGTTTTGATTGGCGGTATACTCCTATGTATTGGTCACGGTATATTATCATTTGAATCTGAAACTTCTTTCTATATTGGTTGTTTATTTATCATCCTTGGAGTAGGCGGTTTAAAACCAAATATCTCTTCTATGGTAGGTGGATTGTATAAGCAAGGTGATGAACGTAGAGATCTTGGATTCTATATTTTTTATATGGGAATTAATATTGGTGGATTTTTAGCGCCAATTGCCTGTGGGTTTTTAGCTGAATACTATGGATGGCACTGGGGATTTGGCCTTGCAGCGATAGGGATGTTATTAGGACAAGTTGTGTATATGTTAGGGCAAAAGCACCTATCACATGTTGGAAACCTGATTTCCAGAAAAAATGAGACTGATCGTGCAATTTTGGATAAACCTTTAACCTCTATAGAAAAAGACAGGGTAAAGGTATTATTAATTTCGTTTTTATTAATCATTCTATTTTGGGCCGCTTTTGAACAAGCCGGAGGATTAATGAACCTTTATGCATCAGAGAAAGTAGATAGAAATCTTCTGGGGATTGAAATTCCGGCTTCGGTATTTCAATCGGTAAATTCATTTTTCATTATCACATTAGCGACTTTAGTTGGAAGTTTTTGGTATAAATGGAAGAAAAAGGGAAAAGAATCTTCGTCTATATTTAAAATGGCCATAGGTTTAATCATTATGGCATTAGGTTTTGGTTTTATGAGTGCTGCTTCTATACAGTATCAAGAAACAGGGTCTTCAGGAATGTACTGGCTTATTTTAGCTTATTTGTTTCATACTATTGGAGAACTTTGTGCCTCACCGGTATCTCTTTCTTTTATTACCAAATTAGCACCGCTAAAATATGCTTCAATTATTATGGGGATGTACTGGGCAGCAACAGGTTTAGGAAATAAAGTAGCCGGACTTATTGGTCAGTTTGCGCAAGACCTTGGAGAATTTGAAATATTTACCGGGATATTGGTTATTTGGACGATAATTGGCCTACTCGTTATTGCAATGCTGAAACCTTTAAAACGTCTAACTCACGGGGCAGAAGATGCTAAAATGGAAGAGGGCATCCCACAGGAAACAACAATAGAATAATAAGGATTTTGATATTAGCGTAAAAACGTTCTGTAAAAGGAACGTTTTTTGTTATTTACAGTAAATAAAGAATACTATGAGAACATTACTTTTTATAGCGTTGATGATAGTTGGTGCTGGCGTACAGGCGCAGGAAACCGAAAGTAAGATTAACTGGATGACGATGAACGAGGCCCTGGAAGCTCAAAAAGAAACGCCAAAGAATATTATAATGGATGCCTATACCGATTGGTGCGGGCCTTGCAAAATGATTGATAAAAACACTTTTGGTCATCCAAAGGTGGCCGAATTTATTAATGAAAATTATTACCCGGTAAAATTTAATGCAGAAGGGCAGGAAGAAATTAAATACAAAGATGAAGTTTTTGCTAATCCGCAATATAAAGCTGAACTAAAAGGAAAAAGAAACAGTCCGCATGAATTTGCCCGGGCTTTACAAATTTCAGGATATCCAAGTATTGTATTTTTCGATGAAAAAGGCGAATTGATTGCACCATTAACCGGCTATAGAACTCCGGCGCAGATCGAAATTTTCCTGAAAATATTCGCAAAAGATGAGTATAAAAAATTAACTACTGAAAAAGCATGGAATGAATACAATGAAAACTTCGAACCTACGTTTAGTAAGTAAGTGTTAGTTGTATCATAAACAATAGTTTGTGGTTAGTAGTTAAAAGCTCCCTTTTTACCCGTTTGGTAGAAAGGGACTTTTTTATGGATACAGGTTTGTTTCCATAATTTAATAAAATTAGGGTAGTTACTGGCGTCAGCGATAATAATACCTGGCTTTAAAATCTTAATTGCGCGCTCTAAATTTATTTTTGGAGAATTAGAAAGTAATACTATATCAGGCTTAAATTCAGGAAAATTAAAAAGCCCGGCACTGTCGATTACCAAAATTCTTTTGTTCTTTAACTCATAGAAATTGTCAAGTTCTTTAAACCTGATATTCGATATTTTTTCGGCAATTTTAAAATCATCGATGTAACTCCAGCTGCTATCTTTTAGATGATTGCTATAAAGATTTAATCTTCTGCCTTTCTTTTCAGCAATGATACTGTTTCTCGATTTATTCAGAATAAAAATTTCATGGGAAGCATGTTGATATTGGTCAGTTAACAGACTTATCTGGAATACGATTATTGCCGTTAACACTAAAAACACATGTTTTTTCTGTTTTTGTTGAAGTAAAAAGAACAGGCTAATAATGACCCCGAATAAAAGTAATGCTGAAAAGGCACTAAGATGAATGTCTTTAATAATAAAGTTTTCCTGGCTGGCTACCCACTTAATGAATTCATTAAGCTTTTCAACCAAAAAAGAGTAGAAGTCGATCAGGATTTCAGGGCGTATACCCAAAATACCTAAAATTAGAATTGAAATGCCTGAAACAAGCAAAACCCCGAGTACCGGAAGTATCACGATGTTGGTTAGTAAAAATAGGCCCGGGAATTGATGAAAATAGAATAAACTTAAGGGTAAAACCCCTATCTGCGCACAGAGACTTACCGTAATTATTTGATAAAAAAATCGTACAATCCTTTGTTTAGGATACCAAAGTTTATGGAATCTGGGGAGAAATAATGCAATACTAAATACGGCTGCAAAACTTAGTTGAAATCCTACCTGAAATATGTATAACGGATTAATTATTATGAGAATAAAAAAGGCAGAAAAAACAGTATTGAGTAAATTGATTTTACGGTTGATCTGAAGCCCAAAAGCTACAAAGCTAAACATTAGTGATGCGCGAACTACCGAAGCCGAAAAACCAGTTAGCACGGCGAAACTCCAAATTCCGATTACAGTAATTGTGAGTTTTAACCATTTGGATTGTTGCAGTGGTTTTAGAAGAAAATTAATGAGTAATAAAATGATACCAACATGTAATCCTGAAACGGCCAAAATATGAATGGCCCCAGCGGCAGCATAGCTTTGATATAATTCATCTGAAATATCATTGCGCTCTCCTAAAATTAAAGCTTTAATTACGGCAAGTTCATCTTTTTTGAAACCGGTATCCTGCAAAGCTTGGAGCAGTGATACTCTTAATTTAGTACGTAGAGGTGGGGCAGGGTTTTGATGGATTAAAATTTGGTGCTCTGAAAGCTGAATTTGATAGAATACCCCTTGAAATTTCATGTATTCTGCATAGTTGAATTGATGCGGATTTAATGCTGGACTGATGTTTGTTATTTGTGCCGGAACCGTAATTTTCTGCCCAACTTCTAAATTGGATTTTAAAGGAATGCCCACTAAAATTTTGCCAGAAGTAGGCATTGATTTTGTCGAATCTTGCGAAAGGGTAACTCGATGTACTTCAGCAATAAAACGTTTTTGAAAATTAGGTTTTAGTACTTCCGTTAGTTTCAGTTGTAAAAAATCTTCATTAGACTGAACCAGATTTGAAAAATATTGAGAGCGATTTTCAGGTGATTTAAGCGCGTAGGAAATGCTTCCTAACAAAAATAGAATGAGATAACAGGAAATACCAAAATAAGCTTGTTGATAGAGCTGAATATGGGCTCTAAAGAAGAAGAATATGAAAATGGGAAAGATGATTCCGCTAGAAATAAAGATAAGCACTAACGGAATTTCAAAAAAATGCACCGCTAAGATTCCGCATAAAAATGCAATAGAAAATTTAAGAATTTTACTATTTATAAACCCCATATTCTTGTTGCCAGTTATAAAGTAGGGTCAGTTTAAAATTAATAATTTTCACTCAATATTTCAGGGTTCAAATGGTATTAAGAACTTTATGATTTTCTGACTAAAGACTAATAAATTTTAAAAGAAGTAATGATCGTTGGATAATACTACTGAAATCGTAGGCTTTCATTTTCCGATTTCAATACTATATGAATTTTTTGGAAAATCAATTTGAAGGATGCCATCTATCGTCTATTGAAGAATGATTTTTTATGGCTTCTATATTCTGGAACTGTATTAAATTATCCTCCTTGCCATCACGAAGGTGTTGTTCCAGTAATTTTCAGAAAGTTTGCTAATTATTACGCCCTGTGAGGTGGTAGAGTGGATAAAAAGAATATCACCCTGCGAAATATCGACCACGAGCCCAACGTGATTAATTACTTTTCGGTTTTTATCAGTTTCAAAAAACAAAAGGTCACCAACCGTGACGTCTTTTAAATAAAGGCGCTCGCCCTGTAATGACATTGCACGGGACGTCCTGGGTAAGGAAATATCGTTCTCCTGAAATGAAATATACATTAGGCCAGAACAGTCCATGCCACGTTTTGTAGTGCCGCCGTATTTGTATTTAGTGCCCTCAAAACTTATCGCATAATTTACAATATCGTAAACACGATCATCTTTAGGTTTTATGATCTCCTTATTTTTGGTGATTTTAGGATCATAATGTTTTGTTTTTTTGGTAGTTTTTTCGGTTTTGGTGGTAACTACCTTAGGTTTAGAAGCGCCGCAAGAACTTAAAAATATAGCGGTTAAAATCATTATGCCCAGTCTTAGGCTCTGCTTCATTATCATACTTCTTTCTATATTCTTCATCTCGCTTAAGATCGATATTGTACTATTTTTGGGTATTTATTTTATAGAATTATAAATAAGTTTAGCCGTCTCCAAACTGGCGCCGGTTCCTCCCAGCTTTTGTTCTAACTCATAATAATCTTTAAAAATTCGCTCTCTATTTTTCGGTTCCAGGATCTTATTTAATTCGATTTTAAGGGAATCTGAATTAAATTCTCCCTGAATCAATTCTTTTACCACTTCACGATCCATGATTAGGTTGACCAGCGAGATATAGTCTAAATTAATAATTCTTTTTGCAATATGGTATGAAATATAGCTGCCTTTATAGCAAACAACCTCTGGAACCTTAAAAAGAGCTGTTTCTAAAGTTGCAGTGCCAGAGGTGACCAGAGCGGCATGCGCACAACTTAAAATATCGTAAGTTTTATTCATTACCAGGTTAATATTGTTTTTTTTAAGGTAAGGTGCATAAAACTCCTTTTCCTGGCTTGGTGCCCCGGCGATAACAAACTGATAATCCTTATAGTCCTGTGTGATGCTTAGCATTACTTCCAGCATTTTAGAGATTTCTTGTTTACGGCTGCCGGGCAATAAAGCAATTATTGGTCGTTCGTCCAGGTTGTTTTCAGCTTTAAATTTTGCTATATCCGTATTTTTGCGGTTAGAAATAGCATCAATCAAAGGGTGGCCAACAAAATTTACCGGATAATGATGCTTGTTTTCATAAAAATCCTTTTCGAAGGGGAGGATCACATACATATGATCGATATCGCGTTTTATGGCTTTAATCCTGTTTTCTTTCCATGCCCATATCTGTGGTGAAATATAAAAGTGGGTGTCGTAGCCTGCTGCTTTTGCCCATTTGGCGATACGTAAATTAAAACCTGGATAGTCTATAAAGATTAATGCATCTGGTTTGTAAGCAGTGATATCTTTTTTACAAAATGAAATATTCCCTAAGATGGTTCGCAGATTCATAAGCACTTCAGAAAACCCCATAAAAGCAAGTTCCCGGTAATTTTTCACCATAGTTCCACCCTGCGCCTGCATAAGATCACCGCCCCAAAACCGAAATTCGGCAGTTGGATCTATTTTCTTTAGAGACCTCATAAGATTGGAAGCATGTAGATCGCCCGAGGCTTCTCCTGCAATGATATAATATTTCACACGGATATTTTTAGGTTAAACATAGTATTTTAAAATTTCAAAACCTTAAAAAGAAACTGCCTGTTTTTAGAACTTCGAGTATATCCTTTACTTATCGATATAAACATCTGGTTTGCTGCTTTAACGTTCTTAGTAAGACATGGATGCAATATGTTTTAATTTTGAATAACTAAAAGTTTCGAATTTTTACCACAGCAATGGCAATCGCAACCACCAGGCATGCCAGCAAAATTCCGCGAGCATGATAAATTTGTTTCTTTCGTATAAAAACGAAAAAGGGTAAAAAATTGAGTATAGCGCCAATGGCTATTAATTTTCCGAAGTAATCGTTGTGGATAGAATCACGAAGGCTTACTTCAAAACTATAGTCAGAGAAAAATATAGTAAACAAAAAAACTCCGCCTATAGTGGTAGAAATACCAATTAAAAAACCTATAGCAATATTGCTTTTACTCATCCAGTTTCCAATCGTTTAATTGGTTGATAAAATGGTGGGCTGTAAGATCAAACTGTACAGGAACTAAAGAAACATATCCGTTTTGCAGGGCCCATTCATCGGTATCCTGGCCTTCATCGTTATTTACAAACTTTCCGCTTAGCCAGTAATAATCGCGGCCTTGAGGATTGGTTCTTTTATCAAATTCTTCCTCCCAATGCGCATTGGCCTGGCGACAAACTTTAATGCCTTTAATTTTCTCTGCAGGTAATTTGGGGAAATTCACGTTTAACACAACCCCTTTGGGGAGTCCGTTTTTAAGAACGTTTTTAGTAATGGCTTTTACATATTTTTTACAAGGTTCAAAATCTGCATTAAGGGAATAATCCAGTAGCGAGAACCCAATAGCAGGAATTCCTTCTACGCCAGCCTCTACAGCAGCACTCATGGTTCCGGAATAAATAACATTTATCGAAGAATTAGAGCCGTGGTTAATCCCACTTACACAAAGATCTGGCTTACGATGTAGGATTTCCTGCGTAGCAATTTTCACACAATCGGCAGGTGTGCCAGAGCAACTATATTCTTTATGATTATAATTTTCCTTTAGTGTAACCGAATCACAAAATAGGGTATCACTAATCGTTATGGCGTGTCCCATACCACTTTGCGGGCTATCGGGAGCCACAACTACTACATCGCCAATCTCTTTCATTACCTGTAAAAGGCTCCTGATTCCGGGAGCTGTAATCCCATCATCATTAGTGACCAGAATTAGCGGTTTTTCTTTACTCATAGCTTAAATTTTATAGTTGCTAAATTAGTAATTTCCTACGGAAAGACTATTTTAGTAGTTTAACAAATTATTAGACGCTGTTCTTATGAATGGCACAGTTTTTAATGTATTTTGTACAGAATTTAATGACGAAATCTATGCGATATATGAAAAGGAATTTAAAAATCCTGGTTTTAGCTGTTTTGATGGCAGCTACTTCATGCAGCTTCACCACAAAAAAGTTTGATGACCCTAACAAAGACAAGCTTTTAATCGACCTTATTACTTATGTTCTTAGCCAGGGACATTATGATGCTAAAGAGATAAATGATGATTTTTCTGAAAAAGTTTACAAGCATTATATAGCGAGTTTAGATCCTTCCAAGCGCTTTTTTTATAAAGAGGATATTGAGGAATTTGAAAAATATAAGCTGCTAATTGATGACGAAATCAACAATAAGGAACTTAATTTTTTCGATTTAACCTATTCTAAGTTAGAAAAGCGTAACGAAGAGGCAAAACGCTTATATACTGAAATCCTGGCTGAACCTTTTGACTTTTCTAAAGAAGAAGATTTTGTAGCTGATGGGGATGACCTGGATTATGTAACTTCTAAATCCGAATTGAAGGAACGTTGGAGAAAGCAACTTAAATTTTCTACCCTTATTAACTATTATGATCTTAAGGAAGACGAGAAAAATAAAAAAGAAAACGATCCTGATTACACTATGAAATCTGATGAGGAGCTGGAGAAAAAAGCTCGCGAAACTACCAGGAATAGTTTATCTGAATATTTTGATTTAACCGATGATCTGGAAAGAAAGGATTATTTCTCTGTTTTTATCAATGCAGTAGTAGAGGAGTTTGATCCTCATACTTATTATTTTGCACCACGTGATAAAGATCGCTTTGATATCCAAATGTCTGGTAAAATAGAAGGGATAGGCGCAAGATTGCAAAAAAAGAATGATGATATTACCATTATGGATGTAATATCTGGCGGTCCTGCCTGGAAAAGCGAAGAGTTGGATGCAGGCGATGTAATTCTTAAAGTGAAGCAAGAAAATGAAAATGAGCCTGTAAATATCTCAGGTATGCGTCTGGATGATGCGGTAGATTTAATTAAAGGACCAAAAGGATCTAAAGTTACCTTAACCGTTCGTAAAAAGTTGCTTGGTAATATAGAGCAGGTTACTCTAACCAGAGATCTTGTTGAGTTGGAAGAGACCTATGCAAAGACGGCTATGGTAGATAAAGATGGAAAACATTACGGGATAATTAACCTTCCAAAATTCTATTTTGATATGGAGGATTATAATAGTCGTAATGCAGCTTCAGATATGCGTAAGGATATTATAGAACTCAAGGAGCAAGGCATGGATGGGCTTGTGGTAGATCTTAGAAATAATGGTGGAGGTTCTTTAAAAACCGTAGTGGATATCGCAGGACTGTTTATTGAAAAAGGACCTATTGTACAGGTGAAATCTAACGGAGAACGTAAAGAAGTGCTAAATGATGAAGATTCTGAGATTGTTTGGGATGGTCCTCTTGTAATTCTGGTAAATGAACTTTCAGCTTCTGCATCAGAGATTTTGGCAGCTGCTATGCAAGATTATAAAAGAGCCGTTATTATTGGAAGCAAGCAAACCTATGGAAAAGGAACCGTACAAAATGTGGTAGACCTTAATCGTTGGTTAAGAAATAATGATTATGGTGATATGGGAGCATTAAAAATTACGACCCAGAAATTCTATAGAGTAAACGGAGGCTCTACCCAGTTAGAAGGAGTGAAGAGTGATGTGGTTGTTCCAGATCGCTACAGTTACGTAGATATAGGAGAGAAAGATCAGGAAAATCCATTGCCATGGGATAAAATAGATCCGGCAGACTATAACATTTGGGATGGTTATGTGGGTTATGAAGAAGCTATTGAGAACAGTAAGCAACGTATGGCAAAAAGTGAACAAATTAAGCTTATCGAGCAAAATGCACAGTGGATTAAAGAACAAAGTGAAGATGATACCTATTCTTTAAATTTTGATCGTTATGCCGCAGATGCTGAAAAAAATAGAGAAGTGGCGAAGCAGTATGATGCTCTAAAAGATTATAAAACCAATCTTTCTTTTACTTCTTTACCTTACGAAAAACAGCTATTTAAAGCAGATTCTACCTTACAGGAAAAGAGAGAAAGATGGCACAAGGATTTAAGTCGTGATGTTTATGTTGAAGAGGCTATTAATGTACTTTCTGATATTAAAAGAAATAACATAAAACATAAAGTAGCAGATTCAGATAAGTTAAAAGACTAATTTCTTTGCTGAACTAATAATTTTAAAATGCCCAAAGTTTTTAACTTTGGGCATTTTAAATTGGTAAATAAATGTAATGAAACGAAAAATCGTTTATCCTTTGTTAATTCTAATCGTTGCGGCCGCTCTTTTAATAGTGGATCGTTGTTCGATGTAATTATTCTTTTGCTGAATGAGTAATATGTCTTACCACTTTCAGCATATCGCATTAAAATTTGCTTCTTTTCTTCTTTGTTGAAAGGGAATTTTTAGATCTCTTCAGAGATAAAATTAACATTCAACCTAAAATCCTAATTTAGATTTGTAAATAGCATATCGGTAATACTTGTTTCTTAGGTAATAACCTTAAAATGCAGTTAGTGTTTGAAGTGTTTTAAAAATAAATTTGTATTTGATAGACAGGCTAAATTCAAGGATTTTATAGATGGATTTTTGAGTAACCCAGTAATGTAGGGTTGAAATGTAAAGACTGATAATTTTCCCTGAAATAGATTTTTTAGTTAGTTTTTTCTTTGTAAATAATATATGTATACTTCTGGAAAGCTAAAAAGACTAACCTAGATTCAGTATTAACTTCTGTAGTGATTTTAGAGTTTGCACAAATAGCTATAATAGCACAAGACTACTGTACTATAGTAAATATGTTTTTAGGTTTAAATTATACTTGGGGGATTGCCCAGAGTTATGGAATTTTGATATTAGAAAGAAAGCCTGTCAGAATCTAGTCTTATAAAGATGAACAATAAAATGGTAAATCCCCATAAACCAGAACCGCCATAACTAAAAAACGGTAAGGGGATACCCACTGTTGGGAAAATTCCTATTACCATTCCGATATTTACCATAAAGTGAAGAAAGATAATTCCAACTACACTATAACCATAAATACGGTTAAATTGTGATTTCTGCCGTTCTGCCAGAAATATAAGCCTTAGTAATAAACCTATAAATAACAATACGACTAAACCGCTCCCTACAAAGCCCCATTCTTCGCCAACGGTACTAAAAATATAATCGGTGTGTTGCTCTGGTACAAAGTGACCTTTGGTTTGTGTACCTTCTGTCCAGCCTTTACCTGTCCATCCGCCACTACCAATAGCAATTTCACTTTGGTTAGTGTTATAACCTATTCCACGGCTATCTACCTCTTTACCAAGAACGATATTAAAGCGATCCCGATGCCGTTGTTCAAAAATATTATTGAAAATATAGTTTACCGAGAAGGATAAGCCTATACAGGTGGCTACAATAAATAGTAATAGGGGTATCCCCGGTCGCTTTTTCTTCTTTAGTAAGAAGCTTAGTGATGCCAAGGTAATTACAGCCGCTGTAACCCAAATAGGGCCTATTAACAAAGTTCCTACGAATATAAGGACTCCAGATAAGGCAAGTACCAGATAAAGAGCGGAAATGCCTTCTCTGTACAATGGAAAAAAGAATGCGGCATATACCATAGCACTCCCTGGATCTGGTTGAGGTACGATTAGTAACGCGGGTAAAGCTATAATGATAAAAGCTTTAAACTGGTGCGAAAAAAGCTTGATATTGGTTTGAATATCGCTTACGTATTTAGCCAGTGCAAGTGCGGTAGCAATTTTAGCAAATTCTGAAGGTTGTAATCTAAAAGAACCTATGGCATACCAGGATGTAGCACCTGAAATTGTTTTACCAAAAACAAAAAGCCCTGCCAGCAGGACGAGAGCGGTAATATAAATCACACTGGAAAAACGCTGATAGAATTTAACCTCGATAGCCAGGATTATAACGATCAGAAAAATACTAAGACCAATCCATAGGGCTTGTTTTCCGTATACCTCATCAAGATCGAAGTAGCTTCCAGCAGGGCCAGAGCCCAGTGAGGCTGAATAAATATTAGCCCAACCAAAACATACCAGTAAAAAATAAATTAAAATCGTTAGCCAATCAAAGCCAGCCGTTTTTCTTGCCATCATTGATTAAGAAAGGTTCTCCACTATAGGGTTTTTCGTATTCGTCTTCTAAACTATTCTTAGGATCCATTATAAAATCTTCCAGATCTGTACGGGTGATTTTTCCTTTTAAATATTTTTCGATCATTAAGCTGGCAATTTTACCGCCGTAACGTCCGCCCCAATATCCGTTTTCTACAAAAACTGCAATGGCAATTTTAGGGTTATCGACTGGCGCAAAGGCTACGAAAATGGAGTGATCGGTAAGTTGCATTCTTTTACCGTTAACTCGAACAAAATTCTCTGCCGTTCCAGTTTTTCCGGCAATTTCAATGCCTTCAATCTGTAAAGAGCTCGCAGTACCGTTTTTATAAACCTGATGCATGCCTTCTACCACTGGTTCAAAATTTTCAGGATCAATAGTGGTATGATGTTTTTTAATAAATCTTTTGTCTTTTATGGGCTTGCCATCGATTTCTTTAATCATATGCGGAGTATAGTACCAGCCTCTATTCGCAATTGTAGCCGTCATGTTAGCAAGCTGAATAGGGGTTAATAATACTTCACCCTGGCCTATGGCATTAGATAATGTAGCGGTGGCATACCATCGGTAGGTTGGATAATCATATATTTTATTATAATATTCTGCAGTTGGAATTTTACCAGGTCGGCCTGTACTCAAATCGTTACCTAAATAATCGCCTAATCCAAAACTGCTTACATGTTTATTCCAGGCGTCCATGCCTTCTTGTGGAGTTGGATATTTCTCAATAATCTTTCGATATACCTGGGCAAAATAGGAATTGCAAGATTGGGCGATTCCCTGAGTCATGGCAAGCGGACTTGCATGAGAGTGGCAACCCATTTTGCGACCACGACCATAGCTATATCCATGATGACAGGAAAAAGTATCATCGGTATCTACAACGCCTTCCTGCAAGGCAATTAATGCATTCATGGTTTTAAATGGCGATCCTGGTGGATATTGGGCAAGGATACTACGATCGTAAAGTGGTCTGGCCGTAGAATCTAACCACATTTTACTAAAATTTGGCGATCTCTTTCTACCTACTAAATCCGCAGGATCGTAAGTAGGAGCGGTAACCATCGATAGGATTTCGCCTGATGAAGGTTCTATGGCGATAATACCGCCACGCTTGTTGGTCATCAGATATTCACCGTATGCCTGTAAATCTGAATCAACTGAAATAGTGATATCCTTACCACGTTCTGGAAGGGTATCATAAATTCCGTCTTTGTAAGGTCCAATATCACGATTCAGTTTATCTTTCTGGATATATTTTACTCCTTTTATTCCACGTAGGGTATCTTCATAAACGCTTTCCACTCCTTTTCTGCCAATAAGGTCACCACTGGTATAGTAAGGATTGTTTTTAATTGTGGCAGGGCTAACTTCAGCAATAAAACCTAAAACATTGGCGCTATGATCTACATGATAATCTCTTAAAGATCGTTTTTGAATATAAAAACCTTCGTAATTACGCATTTTTTCCTGTAAAAACGCATATTCACTTTTGGTAAGCTGGGGAACAATTACTGAAGGTAAAAATGGAGAGTAAATTTTTGCCTTATCCAATCTGCGCTCTAATTCTTTACGCTCTATACTTACAATTTCGCAAAGTTCTGTAGTGTCGAATGGTTTGAGATTACGGGGAATAACCATAACATCATAAGAGGGTTGGTTAGAAACCATAAGTTCACCATCACGATCGTAAATATATCCCCGCTGTGGATAATCATAAATCACCTTTACCGCATTATCATTTGATCTAACGGCAAAACTATCGTCTACAATTTGTAGGTAAAAAAGCCTGCCCAAAAAAATGAACCCGGTGGTAAGGATAATAATGTATAACAGAATTCTTCTCATCTATATTTTTTGCTGAAAAGTGCGATGCTTAATAAAATAACAATTACCGTAAATATACCTGAAAATAACGTCTTCTTAAGCACTAGTATTATATGACTAAAGCTAAACATTTCCAAAGAAAATAACACCAAATGATGAATGGCCACCATCAGCACTACATAACTAATCCTCGCACCCAGAGGTGTAGCGGCTAAACGTAAGGTTTGATGGTCGTAACTTATTCCAAAAGAGAATCGAAGCAAATTGGGACGTACAAAGGCGGCAACTAAGCAGGCAGCAGCATGAATTCCCCCGCTATCTTCAAAAATATCTACAGATAAGCCTAACAGAAAAGCCAATAATAAAAATAAGCTCTGGTTAGTGTTAAAGGGATAAAGCAGTAAAAATAAAACATAAAGATAGGGGTTTACATACCCCATAAAGTTGATGTTATTGAGTACCAGTACCTGAATCAATATCAGGCCTATAAAACGCAGAATATTAGATATAAGATTGCTATTCATCTTCCTCCTCTTTTTCTAAAGAAAGAATTTCTTCCTTATTTTTATTTTCAATAACATATACATAACCAATATTGGTCATGTCATTGAATAGCTTTACGTTAATTGTGAAATAACTCTCTGTATTATCCAGTTTAAAATCCTGTATTGTACCTATTAGTAATCCTTTTGGGAAAATTAAACTCTTACCACCGGTAATGATAGTGTCGCCTTTCGCAACGGGTGCCTGCTTAGGAACATCGGTAAGTTGCATAAGATTAGGATCTTTACCATTCCAGGTTAAACTACCAAAATGATTCGACTTTTTAAGCTGCGCATTGATTTTGGACTGTGAATTTAAAATTGATATTGCCCGCGAGTAATTTGTATTCGTCCTGTCGATAATCCCAATAATGCCTTTACTGGTAACAACGCCATTTTCAGCCGCGATACCTTCGTTCTCCCCTTTATCCAAAGTGATGTAGTTATCTCTTTTAGAGAAATTATTATTAATGACATCAGCACTTCTAAATGTATAATCAGAAGTGAATGTAGTATCGGTATAATTCGGGATCGTATCTTTTCCGCTTAATTGCCTTATGATATTGCGAAGATTTTTATTTTCTTCTACCAAACGCTGGTTGTATTCATCTAAATAAAAGTAATCCTGAATGTTATTATTCCAGGAATAAATCCCCCCGGTTACCCAATTGGCCGAGCTTATAAATTTACTTTTATGAAATGAATGAGTTTGTATCGTAAGGAAAATAGAAAACGCAAGCAATGCCAAGAACAGAATATTATTCTTGTTCCGAATCAGAAAATTGAATATTTGCTGCATAAGCTATTGCGTCTCCTACTTTATCAATATTCCTTTGTATCTATTTAGCGTTTTTAAAGTAATCCCCGTTCCTCTTACTACCGCTCTTAAAGGATCTTCAGCAATATAAACAGGAAGGTCTGTTTTAGTGGATAATCGTTTATCTAAACCTCTTAACATCGATCCTCCACCGGCAAGATAAATACCGGTATTATAAATATCAGCTGCCAGTTCTGGAGGGGTTTGTGATAAAGTTTCCATTACCGCATCTTCAATTCGAAGAATAGATTTATCTAGAGCTTTTGCAATTTCACGATAGGAAATATTTACCTGCTTTGGCTTCCCTGTTAAAAGGTCACGCCCCTGTACGCTCATTTCGTCTGGTGGGACTTCTAAATCTTCGGTAGCCGCACCAATCTGAATTTTGATTTTTTCTGCTGTACGTTCTCCAACATACAGGTTATGTTGTGTACGCATATAATATACGATGTCGTTGGTAAACACATCTCCAGCGATTTTAATCGATTTGTCACAAACAATTCCGCCAAGAGCGATTACCGCAATCTCGGTAGTACCACCACCTATATCTACAATCATGTTCCCTTTAGGCTGCATGATGTCTACACCAATACCAATAGCAGCAGCCATAGGCTCGTGAATAAGGTATACTTCTTTACCGTTAACACGCTCGGCACTTTCTTTTACCGCTCGCATTTCTACTTCTGTAATTCCAGAAGGGATGCAAATTACCATTCTTAAGGCCGGCGTAAACATTTTACGTTTAAGCGCGGGAATTTCTTTAATAAACATGGTAAGCATCTTTTCACTGGCATCAAAATCGGCAATTACACCGTCTTTTAAAGGCCGAATGGTTTTGATATTCTCATGTGTCTTTCCCTGCATCATTGCCGCTTCTTTTCCTACAGCCGTAATCTTACCAGAGGTACGATCGCGGGCTACAATCGAAGGGCTATCTACCACCACCTTATCATTATGAATAATAAGGGTGTTGGCAGTTCCTAAATCTATCGCTATTTCTTCAATGAGAAAATCAAAAAATCCCATAGGTTATTTTATGTATTGGTATATTGGTAAAGTATTCTATTAATGTTTAAAATGGCGGGTTCCTGTCATTACCATTGCAATATCATGATCATTACAATAATCGATACTTAACTGATCTTTTATAGAACCACCTGGCTGGATTACTGCCGTTATTCCTGCATTTCCTGCAATCTCTACGCAATCTGGAAATGGAAAAAAGGCATCACTTGCCATTACTGCTCCTTTAAGATCGAATTTAAAAGAACCTGCTTTTTCAATGCTCTGTCTTAAAGCGTCTACACGGGAGGTTTGTCCCGTTCCGCTAGAACAAAGTTGTTTGTTTTTTGCCAGAACAATAGTATTGGATTTTGTATGCTTACAAATTTTTGAAGCAAATAAAAGATCTTCAATTTCCTGTTCTGTAGGTTTATTAGTTGTTGCGTAAGATAAATCGTCTAAAACATCTGTTTTATTGTCTTTACCCTGAACTAAAACTCCATTTAGGCAGGTGCGAACCTGATTTTCCGGAAGTTTCGTTTCCTTTTGGATTAAAATGATCCGGTTTTTCTTTCCCTTTAGAATTTCTAAAGCTTCATCAGAAAAAGAAGGAGCGATTACTACTTCACAAAATAAAGAATGAATTTCCTCCGCAGTAGCGTTATCAATCTCTGTGTTGGCAATTAAAATTCCGCCGAAAGCTGAAACAGGATCTCCTGCTAAAGCATCTACATATGCCTGTTTTATGGTCTCACGCTGTGCAAGTCCGCAGGCATTATTATGCTTTAAAATCGCAAAAGTAGGAGCTTCTCCTTTAAATTCATTCATTAGGTTAACGGCGGCATCAACATCTAAAAGATTGTTGTAAGATAACTCTTTTCCGTGGAGCTTATCAAACATGGCGTCAAAATCTCCAAAAAATGTTCCTTTTTGATGCGGATTCTCACCATATCGTAAAGTTTTGCCTGCCTGAATGCTTTGTTTGAATGCAGGAATTTCCTCTGAAGTATTAAAATAATTGAAAATCGCAGTATCGTAGTGCGAAGAGATATTAAATGATTTTGCTGCGAAATTTTTACGTTGCGCTAAGTTTGTTTCTCCATTTCCTTCGTTTAGGATATTTAAGAACTCGGCATAATCGTTTACAGAAGATACACAAAGTACATCTTTAAAATTTTTAGCGGCGGCCCTTATTAGAGAAATGCCGCCAATATCGATCTTTTCAATAATATCCTGCTCTGATGCGCCAGAGGCGACTGTTTTTTCAAAAGGATATAAATCTACGATAACAATGTCAATTTGCGGGATTTCATATTGAGCAATTTCTTGAACGTCACTATCGTTATCCTGGCGATTTAAAATTCCGCCAAAAACTTTTGGATGTAATGTTTTTACACGACCACCTAAAATAGAAGGATAAGAAGTTACGTCTTCTACAGGAACAACATCGATTCCCAGATCTTTAATAAATTGTTCTGTTCCTCCGGTAGAATAAATTGTGATTCCCAGTTCGTTAAGCTTTTTAACGATGGGCGCCAAACCATCTTTACTGAATACTGAAATTAAGGCAGATTTGGCTTGTTTTAAATTGCTCATTATGTTGTGTTTGTTAAGGAAGCAAAAGTAAGTATTTAAGGGAAAAACTTAAAAGTGTTTTTGCTTATTTATAAATAAAATTTGTAACGAAATTTTAAGCTGTGCGTCATATAAACAATTCTGTGTAAAAAAGCAGCTGTTTTATTATGCTTATATTTCTAAGAGTCCTTGGTGAGAGCTTTAATTTTGCGATTAATGCACTAAAAAATAATCTTTTACGTACTTTTTTATCCCTGCTTGGGGTAACTATAGGTATTTTCTCTATAATCGGGGTACTGGCGGCTGTAGATTCATTAAAGAATGAAATCTCTGGTTCTTTAAGTAGTCTGGATAATAGTACCACTATCGTAATGCGCTTTAATTTTGGGCCAACAGATATTCCACGGTGGAAATGGCAACAGTTTCCAGATGTTACTTACGACGAATATCAATTTTTAAAACGTAATCTACCAGATGCCAAAGCAGTTACTTTTACTCAAAATGTACCTGCGGAAACTATAAAATATCAAGATGCCAGTAGTCTTGGTGTTAGTGTACAAGCTGTTGGAAGCGAATATTATGATATCGAAGCTATCAATATTGAAGAGGGACGTTTTTTTAACGAATCTGAAGCTGCCAGCGGTTCACCTGTGATCGTAATGGGAAGCGAGATCGCCGAAAATCTTTTTGGAAACATAGATCCGTTGGGCAAACAAGTGCGAATGTACGGTAGCAAATTTACCGTTATAGGATTACTTAAAAAAGAAGGCTCTTCTATGTTTGGCCCCAGTAAAGACGGTCAGGTTTTTATTCCGGTGAATGTCACCAGACGTATTTATGGTGAAAATAACAGAAATATTTTTCCTCAAATCTTATTAAAACCAGAAACTGACGTTGATAATGCCGAATTTCTAGCGGTGTTAGAACAGCGGTTAAGAAGTTTTCGTGGAATAAAACCGGGCGAAGTAAGCACCTTTTTTGTCAATCAGCTTAAAGGATTCACAGATATGATCGATAATATTACAGGTACTCTAAATATGATCGGACTTGTAATTAGTGGGTTTTCTTTGCTTGTGGGTGGATTTGGGATTGCTAACATTATGTTCGTGAGTGTAAAAGAACGGACAAATCTTATCGGAATTCAAAAATCATTGGGTGCCAAGAATAAATTTATTCTCTTTCAATTTCTATTCGAAGCCATTATTCTGGCCATAATTGGTGGAGCCGCAGGTTTATTTTTTGTATGGATAGCTACCATTATTGCGTCAAACTTTACCGGTGATTTTGATTTTATTCTTTCTTTCGGAAATATCATTTTAGGTACAACGGTCTCTGCATTGATCGGATTGATCTCTGGGATAATTCCAGCAATTTCAGCTTCACGCCTGGATCCTGTTGAAGCGATTAGAACTGGGATGTAAAAACCGTAGAAATTTAAAAGTTTTTAAAGTTTAGAAAGTAAAGTTTCGGTAGGATGCTTTGTTTTTAGAGACAAGAGACAAGAGAAATAAGACTGTTCTAGTTTGTTATTTTATTTTGTTGCAATTATAAAAAAACCTCATAATCCAGATAATGATATCGGATTATGAGGTTTTTTTATTCATGTATTTTACTGCCTACTGCGACTGCCAACTGCGCACTGCCAACTGGACTTACTCCAGTATTTCAGCAACTTTTTCATTTACAAATTCAAGAAAACGCTCGTCTTCTTTAGAGAAAGGATCTGGTGTATGAGAGTCAATATCAATCTGACCAATATTTTCACCATTTACAAATAGTGGGACTACAATTTCAGCTTTTACATGGATGCTACAGGCAATATAATTGTTCTGTGCTTTCACATCGGGAACTACAAAATTCTCATTAGAAATGGCTACCTGTCCGCAAATTCCTTTTCCAAAAGGAATAATGTCATGATCGGTAGGTTCACCGGCAAAAGAACGAAGTTTTAATTCCTCTTTATCGCCATTTTTAAAATAAAATCCAACCCAATCGTAGTAAGGGATTGTTTCCATTAATAATTCGCAAACCTGTGTTAATCGATGATCTACCGATAATTCTTTGGTATTTAGAATGTCTTCAACCTGTGGTCTTAATTTATCAAATGGCATAACATATAATTTTTGGGCAAAAGTATTTAAAATCTAAGTGCTGTTACAGGCTTTTGTCTAAATTTGTTGAAACTCTTTACAATTGTTTCAGCTTTTTAAAAAATATAGCGTTGTTATTCGGTTTGTTGCCGTATTTCTGGGAAGTTATTTTTTGCTTTCTGTGCTTTATAATGCCTATTTAATTTTTTCTGAGACACGAACTAAATTTTATCCCGATTTTTTTACCAATATCGTGAGTAGGCAAAGTGCTGCAATAATGGAATTTTTTGGATATTCTATAAAATTGCAAGCTCATGAAACCCAAAATGCCGTACAGGTTTTTATTGAAGACACCTTATTGGTTCGAGTGGTTGAAGGCTGTAACAGTATTAGTGTGATTATTCTTTTTACTTCTTTTATACTGTCTTTTTTCGCAAAGAAGCGAACCACTTTTTTTTATATTTTGGCAGGAAGCGTATTTATTTATGCGATGAACTTAATTCGTATAGCCTTGATTACCATTGCGATATATAAATATCCTGAATATACCTCTTTAATGCATGATATTGTTTTTCCATTAATAATTTATGGGGCGGTAATAATTTTATGGGTCTTTTGGGTTCGAGTGTATGCAAATTCAGAAAAGAATGAAAGCCAGGTATAGAATTGTATTCATTGGGATGCTCGTGATCGTGCTTGCAGTTATTCGGTTTTATGAAAGGAGCCTTTTTTACGATCCTCTCATCAATTTTTTTAAATCTTCAGATTATCTAAATGATAAAATCCCAGCCTTTAAAGCTGGATTATTGATCCTGAATACCATTTTTAGATATACCTTAAATAGTATAATTTCAATTGGCATTATAGCCATAGCCTTTATAGATCGTAATATTGTAAAGTTTTCAGCAGTATTATTTTTTATCCTATTAATTCTTGCTGGCAGCGTTTTTACTTATCTTATTTTTACTATAGAAAATGAACATTTTCTTGCCCTGTTTTATGTAAGACGCTTTTTAATTCATCCCATATTTATTTTGGTGCTTTTACCGGCCTTTTATTATTACCGAATAAATAATCAAAATATAAAAAATAGAAATTGAAAGATTTTCCCTGAATTTTGAAATTCTAATTCTCTATTTCCTATTATTTTTGATCGATAATCGAGTCTAAATATTCTAAGGCGTTCCTGATAGCTGTTAGGATATCTGTATGTTCGAATTAAAACAAGTGGTTATTGCGCTTGTGCTAAGGTAGTTTACTTATTATATTGTTGTTAATTATATATTATCAACTATTTTTGTAATTCATGAAAAAGGTTTTTTGTAAAATAGTTGCTTCCATTTTAGCCGTGTTAGTGCTTTTTTCTACCTTATCTTTTACGGTAGATCAGCATTTCTGCGGAAGTTTTCTTGTAGATAGCGCTGTTTTTACAAAAGCTGAAACTTGCGGAATGGAGATGAGCTCTGCGGCTTCTACTGAAGCTTCCATTACCAAAGAATCTTGTTGTACCAATAAAAAACTGGAAGTAAAAGGCCAGGATGAACTGAAACAAAGTTTCAATAATCTCGAATTTCAGCAGCAAGTATTTATTACTGGTTTGGTATATGCTTACCTAAAGTTATTTGAGGTTTCAGAACCAGATTTTATTCCTTTTAAAGATTACTCTCCGCCAAAGCTTGTCTGTGATATTCAGTTACAGGATCAGGTTTTCCTTATTTGATCAAAACATATTTTCAATTTAGAAGCATTCGCCCGTTATGGTGGTTTTGCTATGCCTTTTTTAGGCTAAGATGATGTGTTTTTTAAGATCAAATAAATATTTTTATGCTGAACAAGAGCATTAAATTTTTAATAGAAAATAAGCTGGTTGCCGTTATCCTACTTTTGGTTTTTGTGGGATGGGGTGTGGTTAATGCACCATTTAACTGGGAGAAGGCTCGAATAGCTAGAGGAATACCAAGAAATCCGGTAGCGGTAGATGCTATTCCCGATATTGGTGAAAATCAACAGATTGTTTTTTCAAAATGGGAAGGTCGTTCCCCACAGGATATTGAGGATCAGATCACCTATCCTTTAACGACTTCTTTGTTGGGTATTCCTGGAGTAAAAACGATTCGAAGTGCTTCGATGTTTGGCTTTTCAAGCATCTATATCATTTTTGAAGAAGATGTAGAATTCTATTGGAGCCGAAGCCGGATACTGGAAAAATTGAACTCTCTCCCAGCTGGACTATTACCTGAAGGAGTAAACCCTTCTTTAGGACCCGATGCGACCGCTTTGGGGCAAATTTACTGGTATACTTTAGAAGGTCGTGATAAAGAAGGTAATGTTACGGGTGGCTGGGATCTTCAGGAATTACGAAGTATTCAGGATTTTTATGTGAAATATGCACTGTCTAGTGGTGGAGGTGTTTCAGAAGTGGCTTCTATTGGCGGTTATGTTCAGGAGTATCAAATTGATGTAAACCCTGAAAAAATGCGTCAATATAATGTGAGCCTTCAGGATGTGGTTAAAGGGGTTAAAGAAAGTAATCGTGAGATTGGTGCACAGACTTTAGAAATCAATCAGGCTGAATATTTAGTTCGTGGCCTGGGTTATGTGAAGTCTATTGATGATATCGAAAATGCAGTGGTTTCTTCTAAGGATTTTTCAGCATTAAAAGTCAGTGATGTCGCTAATGTTTCAATAGGTCCTGCAGCACGACGCGGAATTTTAGATAAAGAGGGCGCAGAGGTTGTTGGAGGAGTTGTCGTGGCTCGTAATGGAGCCAATCCTATGGAGGTTATTCAAAATGTAAAAGATAAAATCGCTTCAATTAGTGGAGGTTTACCTTCTAAGGAACTGACCGATGGCACCACTTCGCAACTTACGATTGTACCTTTCTACGATCGATCTGAACTAATCCAGGAAACTTTAGGGACTTTAAACGAAGCACTGAGTTTGGAGATTTTGATTACCATTTTTGTGATCGTGATTATGGTGTTTAATCTTCGAGCTTCTATTCTTATTTCAGGATTACTTCCGGTAGCGGTATTGATGGTGTTCATCGCGATGAAAATTTTTAATGTTGATGCCAATATCGTAGCGCTTTCAGGAATTGCAATTGCTATTGGAACAATGGTCGATGTTGGTGTAATCCTTTCAGAAAATATTGTTCGGCATTTAGAAGAAAACGAAGCAGAACTACCAACAAACACCGTGGTTTATAATGCCACTACAGAAGTTTCAGGGGCGATCATCACCGCTGTATTGACCACTATTATTAGTTTTATTCCGGTATTTACGATGGTAGGGGCTGAAGGAAAATTATTCCGCCCACTTGCCTTTACCAAAACTATGGCACTTACCGCTTCGATTATAGTAGCACTATTCTTAATTCCGCCGTTTGCAGCCAGTATATTCAAAAAAAGAGAAACACGAAAAAACTTCAATTTAGCCATTCAGACACTATTGATATTGGCCGGAATTGCAATGATTTTTTATGGATTTTGGATAGGCCTTATTCTAATTGGTTTAGGGGCAGCCGGGATTCTAAAAGCGCAAAACATCACTTCAGAAAAGCAACATAACTGGTTGGTTGTAGGTGTTATCGCGACCGCTATTGTGTTTATGCTGGCTGTATTTTGGCGCCCACTTGGTTTAGATGCTTCAATATTTTGGAATGTGATCATGGTGGCGATCATTTGTTTTGGTTTATTGTTTGTCTTCAATCTTTTTAAAAGCAATTACACCCGCATCTTACACTGGGCATTAGCCAATAAAATATTATTTCTTGTTTTTCCATTGGCGATCATCATTGCCGGGTTTACAATAATGCGAAACACGGGAGAAGAATTTATGCCTTCACTTAATGAAGGTTCGTTTTTACTGATGCCAACCTCGATGCCACATGCCGGAGTTGCCGAAAATAAACGGATTTTACAACAATTAGATATGGCCGTAGCCAGTATTCCTGAAGTGAAAACCGTGGTTGGAAAAGCAGGTAGGACCGAGTCGGCATTAGATCCCGCACCACTTAACATGTACGAAAATATTATTCAGTATAAACCGGAATACGCATTAAATGCGAACGGAGAGAAACAACGTTTTAAAGTTAACGAAGATGGATATTTTGTATTAAAGGATGGAAGTGTATGTGCAAATTCAAACCTAAAAACCGAACAGACTTCAAAGGTCTCCAAAACCTGTAAGGTTTCCCAGTTAATCCCAGATGAAAATGGGGAATACTATAGAAATTGGCGACCGCATATAAAATCCCCTAATGATATCTGGAACGAAATTTCAGCAGCTACAAAATTACCGGGAATTACCTCAGCGCCTAAATTACAACCTATCGAAACCCGACTGGTAATGTTGCAAACCGGGATGCGCGCACCTATGGGAATTAAAGTGCGGGGTCAGGATTTAAGGCAAATTGAAGCTTTCGGGATGAAGCTCGAAGAAATCCTAAAAGAAGCTGAAGGCGTTAAAGATGAGGCTGTTTTTGCCGATCGTATTGTTGGGAAGCCATATTTATTGATGGATATTAAGCGCGATAGATTAGCGCGTTATGGAATTTCAGTTAGTGACGTTCAGGATGTTTTGGAAGTGGCTGTTGGTGGAAAAATGTTAAGTCAGACGGTTGAAGGTCGCGAGCGTTATTCAGTGAGAGTACGCTATCCAAGAGAGCTTCGGGATTCGCCAGAAGATTTAAAAGATATTTATGTTCCGGTAGAGAACGGGCAGCCGGTTCCATTAAATGAACTCGTAGAAATTCGCTATGAAAAAGGGCCGCAGGTGATAAAAAGTGAAGATACATTTTTAATAGGCTATGTGCTTTTTGATAAAATGGAGGGCTTTGCTGAGGTGGATGTCGTGGAGAATGCGCAAAAAACCATTCAGCAGAAAATAGAGGCTGGGGAGTTAAACGTGCCGAAGGGAATTAATTATGAATTTACAGGGAATTATGAGAATCAGCTTCGCGCCTCCAAAACATTGTCGATCGTAGTGCCGCTTGCATTGTTGATCATTTTTATGATCCTGTATTTTCAATTTAAATCGGTGACCACTTCATTTATTGTGTTTACCGGAATTGCTGTTGCCTTTGGAGGCGGATTTATTATGATCTGGTTGTATGGGCAGAATTGGTTTTTAAATTTCAGCTTGTTTGGTGAAAATCTTCGGGATCTATTCCAAATGCATACCATTAATTTGAGTGTTGCAGTTTGGATTGGCTTTATTGCGCTGTTTGGTATTGCAACTGACGACGGTGTGGTTATGGCCACTTATCTCACACAAACTTTTAGTAAAAATGAACCGGATACTATCAAATCAATTCGTGCTTCAATTGTGGAAGCCGGAGAAAAAAGAATTCGTCCTTGTTTAATGACTACCGCCACAACAATTTTAGCGCTATTGCCGGTTTTAACAAGTACTGGACGTGGTAGTGATATTATGATTCCCATGGCAATACCAAGTTTTGGCGGGATGGTGTTCGCTTTAATCACGCTTTTTGTCGTACCGGTATTGTTTTGCTGGAAAAAAGAATTGAAGTTGAAAAATAAAGTAGTGAGTAGTTAGAATTGAGACCGCTTCGCTGTTAGAAAATAGAGAATAGAAACAAGAGCCAAGAACCAGGAATTATTCTGAATGCAAAATGTTGAATTTTGAATGAAATTTTTTAGTCATTTCGACCCTGCCAGCCGGCAGGCGGGTGAAGCGGAGCGTAATGGAGAAATCTTTAGTTTCAGTTCTTATTGAAAATAGATTTCTCGACTCGTGCCTCGCTCGAAATGACGACAGGTTTTAGATAAGTAATTTTGATTGGAACATGAAACAAAACTTTAAATGAAAAAGGAAAATAAACTGATGGCTAAAAGCTGGCAGCTAAAAGCTGAAAAAGCATATAAGATTTTCCCAATTTGGATACTGTTGCTTTCTTTTGCAACCGAAGCGCAACAATTAGAAACTTACGTGATGGAAGCGCAGGATAATAGTCCGGCAATTGATGCTTTACGGGCAAAATACGATATCTCCAGGGAACAAATCAATGCAGTAAATACTTTGCCAAATACCGAATTTGCAGCAGGTTATTTTGTAAGTGAACCTGAAACCAGAACCGGGCCACAGCAGGCTAAATTTTCGGTGAAGCAAATGTTTCCGTGGTTTGGGACGATTTCAGCGCGACAGAATTATGCCAGCGCATTAGCCGAAGAAGATAATATTGAAGTGGGTATCGCTTTAGGGAAGCTAAGATTATTGGTTTCTAAGGCCTATTTTCAGTTGTATGAACTTCAAGAAAAAATTAAAGTAGTTAAAGAGAATATTGAGTTGCTGAAAGTTTATGAAGAGTTGGCACTAAAAGGAATTGAAGTGGATAAAGCCAGTGCTGTAGATGTGCTGCAGTTAAAAATGCGACAAAATAAGCTAGAAGATCAGCAATTGAGTCTTCAAAATCAACTAACGTCGGGAAAAGTGGCGTTTAATCGATTGCTAAATAAAGAGAATGATGCTTTGGTAGAAATATCGGATACCTTGGAATTACCTTCAGAAGATATTCAGGTTTCGGCAATAAAAGTTCATCCTGAATTGTCCAAATTTGATGAAAACCTAGAAAGTATTGATTTTGCTGAAACGATCAATAAAAAAGAATCGGCTCCGCAGTTCGGTTTAGGTATTGATTATATCAATGTAGGAACACGCACTGATATGGCAATTCCCAGTTCTGATAGCTATCGGAATGGGAAAGATATTGTGATGCCCATGCTTTCGTTTTCGATCCCGATTTTCAACAATAAATATTCATCGGTTACGGCACAAAATGAATTGCGTAAAAAGCAAATTTCAGCAAATAAAACTCAGCGATTAAATGAACTGGAAAGTAGCTTGTCAAATGCAGTATCAATGCGTAATTCAGCTCGAAATTCCGTGGAAATTCAACTTCGCAATATTGCCTTGACAAAAGATGCGGAGGATATTTTGATGCGCAGTTACGAAAGTGAAAGTTTGGATTTTAGGGATGTGTTGGATATTCAGGAAATGCAGTTGGATTACCAGATGAAATTAATAGAATCCTTGAGCAATTATTTTCAGCAAGCGGCGATGATTCAGTATTTAGTGATTAGTAATGAGTAGTTAGAATTGAGTATTGAGCAGAGTAAATTTGACAATGTGGTAATTTGAAAATGTGATGATTGAGAAGAGAGAAAAAAAAATAGAATAGAGATTATAGATTTTGAATGTTAAATTTTGAATGAATAAAGGCCTACCGAAAATTGCTTGTAAAATTGCAAGTGAGAAAAGCGTAAAATTTTAGGCTGCCTGCCAGCCGGCAGGCTGGTTTGAGCGTAGCGAGTTCCTAAAATTTAGGTTCCGAACAAACAATTTAGAGCAAAGTTCGTAAGCCTAGACTTTCCTGCCCGTCCGGCAGGCGGGTTTGTTTCTTTTTTCGGCAATGGAAAAAAGAAAGAATGTGAATTGAAGTAGATATTTTATTTATTCAGACTATTAATAAGAATTTAGAAAACAGATTTTGATTTTTTTAAGCTAATGGCTGAAAGCTGATAGCTAAAAGCTACAAAAAACGATTATGAAAAAAATAATTATATACACAGGTTTGGCTTTGATCACTGGCCTTTTTGTTGGCTATTTGGTTTTTAGCAAAGGTGAAAATAAAACCGAAGAGGCGCATGCTGAACATAATGCTTCAGAAGATACCATGTGGACCTGTTCTATGCATCCGCAGATTATGCAGCCAGAGCCTGGAGATTGCCCGATTTGTGGTATGGAACTCATCCCGGCAGATCAAAGTGATGCAACTATTGCAGGTTTTACGATGACTGAAAATGCGATGAAACTGGCAAATATCCAAACGACGATTGTTGGAACTTCTAACACAGACAAATCGGTTACTCTATCTGGAACCTTAGAGACTAATGAAGAATTAAATGCAGTGCAATCCTCGTATTTTGCCGGGAGAATTGAACATCTTTTTATTAATACCACTGGTGAGCAGGTGAAGATTGGTCAAATTCTGGCAACAATTTATTCGCCTGATCTTGTTGCTGCTCAGCAGGAGTTGTTAACTGCGGTAAAGTTAAAAGGATCGCAACCCAAATTATACCAGGCGGTAAGAAATAAGTTAAAGAACTGGAAACTGAGCGATTCGCAAATCAATTCGATAGAAGAAGGCGGAAGAGTAAAAGAGAATTTTCCTGTTTTTGCCTCAAATTATGGTACGGTGACAGAAAAAATGGTAAACGAAGGGGATTACATAGAGCGTGGGCAACCACTATATAAAGTAGCGAATCTTTCTGAGGTATGGGCGGAGTTTGATGCTTACGAGCAGCAATTATCGAACCTAAAAGAGGGCCAAAAACTTTATATTTCGGTAAATGCCTTTGTAGATAAAACTTTTAGCGGAACCATTGATTTTATAGATCCTATTTTGGACAATTCTTCCAGGACGACAAAGGTTCGGGTAGTTTTAGATAATCGCGATGGAAAACTAAAACCGGGAATGTTCGCAGAAGCGACAATAAATATGGAACCTACAGAAATTGAGCAGATTAGTATTCCAAAATCGGCAGTAATGTGGACGGGAGAACGATCTATTGTGTATATAAAGACCAATCCAAATTTACCACAATTTGAAATGAAAGAAGTAACATTAGGGAGTGAAGTTGGCGATTTTTATCAAATTTTAGACGGGTTACAAAAAGGTGATGAAGTAGTAACTAACGGGACATTTACCGTGGATGCTGCGGCACAACTTCAAGGTGAAAAATCAATGATGAACCAGAATTCGACTGATGAAGATGTAGCAATACAAATGAACTTACCTAAAAAATTTCAGTTGACGTTCAAACCGATGCTTCAGGATTATTTAAATCTAAAAGATGCATTAGTGGCTAGTGATACCACTTTGGCAAAACAGACGGCGAAAAAAGCTTCAGCAAAAATCAACAATACTGATACAGCAGAACTGAATCAAATGTTGGTATCTCATTTTAAAGTTATTCAGAATAAATTTAAAGCGATAAGTGCTTCCAACGACATTGCCGCGCAACGAGAAGAGTTTATTATACTTTCACAAAATATGATCGCGCTGGTATCGAATTTCGATGAGATAGAAGAGATGTATATTCAACGCTGCCCAATGGCAAATAACAACAAAGGCGCAACATGGTTAAGTAAAAATAAAGATATTAAGAATCCATATTTTGGAGAGCAGATGCTAGGTTGCGGCGAAACAATAGATCGCTTACCATATAAGAATTAAAATAAACTTTAAAGAAAAGAAAACTAAAAGCAGCTGTATTTTGCAAAAAAAAGAGCTCTAGAAAAATATAAATACAACCTTGAAAAATACCAAACTTTATAAACTTTAAACTAAATTCTATGAAACGTATACACAGAAATCTATTTTTTATTGCCTTTTCGGTAGGGATTATAAGCTTTACTAGCTGTAAGGAAAACAAGGAAACCTCTACAGAAACTTCGGATAAGGAAATGAAAATGTCTCATGATGAAATAATGGATAACGAGACGCCAATGGAAATGAGCGGAGCTGAATTTAATGATGAAAAAGTTGCGAGAAATTACCAGTCTTATATAGACTTGAAAAATGCTTTGGTCGCTAGCGATGCTGAGGCAGCCCAAGTGGCAGCTAAAAAACTATCTGAAAATGGAGAAGATGATATTATAGAAGCAGCGACTAAAATTTCACATACATTGGATATACAAACACAGCGTAAAGCTTTTTCAGAATTAACGCATAATATGGAGCCTGTGTTAGAAAATGCAATTGTTTCTGGTGCGATTTACAAACAATTTTGTCCAATGGCTTTTGAAGGAAAAGGAGATTACTGGTTTGCTAGTTCTAAAGACATTAATAATCCGTATTTTGGGGATAAAATGTTGCATTGCGGAAGGGTAGAAAAAATCATTCAATAAAAGGTATATGATTCTCTCTTCCATAATTTGGGCGAGAGAATCATTTAAAATTAAAGTTTTGACAGAGAATATTGTTCATATAAAAAATGTGGTTTGTGGCCGATGTATCGCGACGGTAGAAGGTATTCTGTCTAAACTGAATATTCCGTATAAAAATGTGAGTTTAGGGGAGGCAACGCTACTAAAAGATCTTTCTACAGAGGAATATACCGCCTTTAAGTTGGAATTGGAAAAGGTAGGTTTCGCGCTTATAGAAGCTAAAAATAAACGTATCGTAAATCATATAAAATCGATATTAATTGATGAGGTTTCTAATAGCACCGATCAGAAAAAACTCTCTGAAATTTTAAGTGCTGAATTGCATTACGAATATAGCCACATCACCAACCTGTTTACTGCGGAAGAGGGACATAGCATTCAGTCGTATTTTAATAAACTGAAGATCGAAAAAGCCAAAGAGCTTTTAGAGTATGATGAACTTAGTATTGCTGAAATAGCTTATCAACTTGGTTTTTCAACAGCGGCTTATTTATCGACATCCTTTAAAAAGCAAACTGGGATCACACCTTCAGAATATAAAAAAATGCAAATAAAAGATCGTAAAGGTTTGGATCATGTTTAAGCTTTTATAAAACTGAAATAACTTACCATAATTTTAAAAGTACTTCTGCTGTTTCTCGGTTAATTTTGATTATGAACCAAAAAATCAAAAATGATGAGAAGTGAGAAATTAGTGAATGCCCTGGCAAATTGCGTTAATCATTGTAATTATTGTGCAGATGCCTGCTTATCGACAGATAATATTGTTATGATGCAGGACTGTATAAGGACTGATAGAGTGTGTGCCGAAGTTTGTAATGCTTTAGCTAATGTAGCAGTTATTGAGGGCGCCAATATTACCGATTTTGTCAAATATTGTATTATGATTTGCCAGCAATGTGCAGATGAATGTAAAAAACACGATCACAAACATTGCCAGGACTGTGCGACCGCATGTGAAACCTGTATAGAAGCCTGTAATTCTTACTTAGCTTAAAAATGAATTAAATATCATACCGAAAACCTAAAATTGCAGGTTTTCGGTTTCTTTTCTTATGATGAAGCATAAATACCATGTAAGCGGAATGAGTTGCCAGGGTTGCAAATCTCATGTAACGAAAGCTCTTGAAAATATTCCTGAAGTAGAACAAGTTGAGGTAGATCTTGAAAAAGGAACCGCTGAAATTTCTATGAGTAAACATATCAAGATTGAAGAATTTCAGCAGGCCTTAAAAAATGCTGGTGGAAATTATCAAATCTCAATGCCTTCGGAAACAAATTCTCCTGAAGATAGTTTGATGACGCACACTTATCATGTAAGCGGAATGTCTTGCAATGGTTGTCGCTCTCATGTAGAAAAAACCTTAAATGAAGTTGACGGTGTAGCAAAGGCTGAAGTGAATCTTGAAAAGGCCGAAGTAAGAATCAGTATGCATCATCATATTGAAATTGAAAAGTTTCAGAAGGCCTTAAAGGACGACGGAGGTGGATATGAAATTCATCTGGTAGGTCATCATCATCATTCAGATAAAAGAAAAAAGAAAAAGAAGCCTAAGGCTAAAGGCAATGGCAAATGGTATTGCCCAATGCATTGCGAAGGGGATAAGATGTATGACGCGCCGGGAGATTGTCCGGTATGCGGAATGGATTTGGTGCAGGAGCAAAGTTTAAGCGCTTCCAGTAACATCTACACCTGCCCAATGCATCCGGAGATTGAAGAAGATGAGCCCGGGGATTGTCCAATTTGCGGGATGGATCTGGTGCCTAAGGAACCCGAGCCAGATGCGCAAAATTCTACCTACCTGAAATTGCGTAAAAAGTTCTGGCTTTCTGTAGCCTTTACCTTGCCGGTTTTCTTAATAGCCATGTCTGATATGCTGAATAACAATCCGCTTTATCAGATGATGGACTTGCAATATTGGAACTGGGTACAATTTGGGTTATCAATCCCGGTAGTTTTTTATACGGCATGGATGTTCTTTGAGCGTGCCTGGAAATCTGTGGTAAACTGGAATTTGAATATGTTTACGCTAATTGGTATTGGTGCCGGCGTAGCGTGGGTTTTCAGTGTTTTGGGGTTGCTTTTTCCAGGGTTATTTCCCGATCAATTTAAAACCGAAGCAGGAACAGTACATGTTTATTTTGAAGCTGCTACAGTAATATTAACCCTAGTGTTGCTTGGACAAATGTTAGAGGCCAGAGCCCACGATCGCACCAATTCGGCTATCAAAGAATTACTGAAGCTGGCACCCAATAAAGCTACTCGAGTTAAAAATGGGAAGGAAGAAGTCGTTGGCATCGATGAGATCGAAGAAGGCGATATTTTAAAGGTGAAACCCGGAGAAAAAATCCCGGTAGACGGCATAATCAAAGAAGGGAAATCATCAATCGATGAAAGTATGATTACAGGAGAGCCTGTTCCGGTAGAGAAATCGGCTGAAGATAAAGTAACTTCAGGAACTATAAACGGAAATTCTTCTTTTACCTTGATTGCCCGGCAAGTTGGAGATGAAACTTTGCTCTCGCAAATTATCCAGATGGTAAATGATGCCAGTAGATCTCAGGCCCCAATTCAGCGTTTAGCCGATAAAATTTCTGGCTATTTTGTGCCGATTGTGGTGCTTATTTCTGTCATCACTTTTGTGGTTTGGGCTATTTTTGGTCCGTCGCCATCTTATGTTTATGCTTTTGTAAATGCTATCGCAGTACTGATTATAGCTTGTCCCTGTGCACTTGGCTTGGCTACCCCAATGTCGGTAATGGTTGGTGTCGGGAAAGGTGCTCAAAATGGAGTTTTGATTAAAAATGCGCAGGCTTTGGAGTTAATGAATCAGATAGACACCTTAATCATCGATAAAACGGGAACCATTACTGAAGGAAAACCTTCTGTGGAAAAGATTGTAAGTGTTGGAAGATACAGTGAAAGTGATATTGCAGGATTTATCGCAGCTTTAAATACACATAGTGAACATCCACTGGCTACCGCGACAATAAAGTACGCGAAGGAGTACGAAATAGAGATTAAAGAAGCTTCAGGTTTTGACTCGGTTACCGGGAAAGGTGTTGTGGGAGAACTTCAGCAGAAAAAATTAGCGCTGGGAAATAAGGCGCTTTTAGATGAAAAAGGGATTAATTCTTCAGAAAAGATTGATCACAAAATTGAACAATTTCAGCAACAAGGAAAAACCGTTTCTTATTTAAGTGTAGCTGGTAAGGTTGAAGGTTTTGTTGTGATTTCAGATCCTGTGAAGAAAACCAGCAAAGAGGCGCTTACCAAGTTGATAGAAGATGGTGTTGAGGTAATTATGCTTACCGGTGATAACGAGCGAACTGCTAAAGCTGTTGCAGATGAAATGGGAATTGCTTTTAAAGCAGGAATGTTACCGCAAGATAAAATGCTTGAGGTAGAAAAGCTTCAGCAACAAGGTAGAAAAGTAGCCGCAGCCGGAGACGGAATTAACGATGCGCCGGCATTGGCCAAAGCTGATATTGGGATCGCTATGGGGACAGGAACCGATGTTGCCATTGAAAGTGCTGAAATTACACTGGTAACAGGGGATTTAAAAGCGGTACTAAAAGCAAGAAAACTAAGTGATAAAGTGATGGCTAATATTAAACAAAATCTGTTTTTTGCTTTGATCTATAATAATATTGGGGTGCCAATTGCAGCGGGTGTTTTATATCCTTTTTTCGGAATTTTATTATCACCAATGATTGCGGCTTTGGCAATGAGTTTCAGTTCGGTTTCTGTGATTGCCAATGCATTAAGGTTGCGGGCAGCAAGACTTTCTTAAACCTCTTTTTGATGCTAAATATATTGACTAAAACCAAGATTTATGAATGATTTTTTAAATAAATGGGGGGAAGCCGCAAATACCAGTCTGGGGTTTTTCTGGATGGCTTTGTGGGCCTTTGCTTTGGGATATGTGATAAGTAGTTGCATTCAGGTTTTTGTGACAGAAAAGCGAATGCAAAAAACAATGGGTAAAAACGAATCTAAAGGGGTGTTACTTGGAACATTCTTTGGCTTTATTAGTAGCTCTTGTAGTTTCGCGGCATTGGCTTCTACCAAAAGTTTGTTTAAAAAAGGAGCAAGCTTTGTTGCCAGTATTGCGTTTTTACTGGCTTCAACC
Organism: Zunongwangia sp. L-65; assembly: GCF_056859415.1. Classification (NCBI taxonomy): domain Bacteria; kingdom Pseudomonadati; phylum Bacteroidota; class Flavobacteriia; order Flavobacteriales; family Flavobacteriaceae; genus Zunongwangia; species Zunongwangia sp. L-65. The sequence goes on along the minus strand of NZ_JBSXOK010000069.1, from coordinate 19,601 downwards.
AATTTGGTAATTGAACTTGGGATAATCATTTCTATATTTTTAGGCTGGCAATTTGTAGTAGGAGAATATTTAGGCGGAATTTTGCTGATCTTGATTAGTTGGTTGCTTATTAGGTTATTTCATCCAAAAGGACTTATTAAAAAAGCCAGGGAACGTCTTAAGGATAATAAAGATGATGATGCGAACAACCAGAAATCCTGGAAGGAAAGAATTAAAACCGAAAAGAGCTGGGCAAAAGTTTCCCAGCAATACGGGATGGAATGGAAAATGGTTTGGAAAGACGTTACACTTGGTTTTACCATCGCAGGAATTGTAGCTGCTTTTATTCCAGATTCCTTTTTCCAGACGTTGTTCATTAATAGCGGCCAAGGTAATACTGATTTTTCATTTTTTACGATTTTAGAACATATTATCATTGGACCGGTAGTGGCATTTATCACATTTATTGGATCGATGGGAAATATACCTTTGGCAGCTTTATTATTTGGTAAAGGCGTAAGTTTTGCCGGTGTCATCGCTTTTATTTTTAGCGATTTGGTGGTTTTTCCGGTACTTCGAATCAATGCTAAATATTATGGTTGGAAAATGGCGTTTTTCATCCTTATGCTTTTATTCATTTCTTTGGTAGGGGCCTCTTTATTATTGCATTATGGATTTTTGAGTTTGGATTTGATACCTGATCCATCTAGTGTTAAGGTTCAGGATCAAAGCTTCTTTAAAATAGATTATACCTTTTTTTTAAATATCGCTTTTCTGTTAGGTTCAGGATATTTGATTTATTTAGGGTTTTTTAAAAGAACCGATGTGATGCAGATGAAAGAAATGGCTCCAAAAAGTAAATTGATGGAAAAAGGCCTGAAGTATATTGCCTTTGTATGCTATGTTTGGCTTGCTGGGGGGATGATCGTTAAATATTTTATGCAGTGATAAAAATAAAAAGAGAAGCTTTTGGCTTCTCTTTTCTTGCAATTGAACAATTATTAATTGAAATTTATTTGGGGTTTTTATTTTTGCTTCTAAAATCTTTGAGGTGACCTTTAAAGGCCATCATTCGATTTCTTTTTTCAGCTCTTTGCGCATTTTTCCAAAGCTTGTATTGTTCTGGGCTTAGTACTTTCTGGATAGATTGCTGAAAGGCAATTTCTTTATCTAAACGAGTATTCATTCTCTCGAAAGCTTCTTCTTTTAGTTTACCATCTTCCGCAGCATCTTTCATTTTCTCTCGCATTTTCATTCTGTCTTCAGCACGATCTACATATAATTTCTGAAATTCTTCTTGTTGTTTTTCAGTAAGATCTAAGGCTAAAGTTAATTGCTTCGATTTTAGAATAGCTTTTTCTTCAGCAGTCATATTCATTCCTGCACGTTCCTTCATTAGCTTTTTATGATCTTCTTTTTGCTGAGCAAAAGAAGATACTCCAATAAGCACCATTATAATAATACATAAATTTTTCATAAGGACGAAATTTAAAGTGAATTCTATAATAGGACTGTTAAAAACAAGAAAGGTTTAAAGTTTTATTTATAATAATCAATTAAAAATAAAAAACCTGCCTCGTGGGGGAGGCAGGTTCTCAAATTAATAAATCAAATTAGGTCTATTGGGATAGACTTAGTCGTTAGGATTAAGAATTTGATCTATTCTTTCTAATGCATCCTGAAGGTGGTATCTTGTTAAAGTGTCTCCTGAGCGATACATAGAATTTCTTATTTGTCGTTGTAAGGTTTGCAATTCTCCTCTTACGATTGGGCGAATATCACTTTGTGCGACATTTACATTGGTTCTACTAATCCAACGGCGGTAAGCACTAGGAATTGCAGTTTGATCTTCTGTCATTAAATATGCCATACGATCGATATAGGCTCTTTGAAGGTTTCTGCGGTATCTGTCAATTTTTTGACCTGAATTTAGTTCGCTCCATATGCCTTTACGTAACTCGTCCATCATATCCAGAAGCGTATAGGCCTCTTTTCCATTAATTTCTTCATTCTCAAGTAAACGTTGCATCCTTCCAAAATCAAGAATATTCGAAAGCGCACTGCTTTGCATGCTTCGAATTCTTTCGATATTTCCGTCGAATTCGATTTTATTAAAGATATCCTGGTTAATTAACCAATCAGGAGTTTCAAACAATTGTTTCTGTAAAAAGTCCATGGCTCTTTCCTGTTTTTCTTTATCAACATGAGTATAAACGGCGCCTTCCTGATCATAGGTTTTAGAGTTTTCATATACTCCACCAATATTAGCAGCAACATGCCCCATATAGCGGTTAAGCTGTGCAAGCACCTGGCCGTAAAGATCGTCAAGATCTTCGTAGTTTTTACCGTCTTCAGCGGTCCATTCGATTAATTTAGGAACAATACGCTTTAGGTTTTTGATTCCGTATTCACTGGCGAGCATAGCATCGTCACCAAGATCTTCAGTTTGTGACGAAGGGTCGATTACACCGCCACTTTGCTGACTTCCGAAGCGATATAAAGGATCACCGGAGTGTTCTAAAATCCATTTGTCTAAAACGGGTTTTTCTTCTTTTCCTTCTTTTCCAGGAATTGGTTTATAGCCCCACATGATGGCATATTTATCATATGGCCCTATGTTTGGCATTAAAGCTACATCCCCATCGCCCGGTTGCGCTACATAATTAAAACGAGCGTAATCCATAATTGATGGAGCGGTACCGTATTTAGCAGTAAATTCGGGGTCGCGCAAGTCTTCTACTGCGTAAGCCGGGCTACTACCCATATTGTGAGGAAGACCCAAGGTATGACCAACTTCGTGAGAAGAAACAAAACGTATTAAACGTCCCATGATCTCATCTTTAAATGCTACACCACGTGCGTCTTCATTAATTGCAGCTGTTTGCACAAAATACCAGTTTCTAAGTAAAGTCATCACATTATGATACCAGTTAATATCTGACTCTAAGATTTCTCCTGAACGAGGATCACTTACGTGAGGCCCGTTTGCATTGGGGATTGGGGAAGCCAGGTAACGAACAGTAGAATAGCGTACATCTTCTGGACTCCAATCTGGATCTTCTTCTGGAGTTGGCGCTTCCTTAGCGATAATGGCATTTTTGAAACCTGCAGCTTCAAAAGCTACCTGCCAATCTTCGATTCCTTGCTTGATGTAAGGCACCCATTTTTTAGGGGTAGCACGGTCTATATAATAAACGATTTGTTTTTTTGGTTCTACCAATTCACCGTTTTTAAATTTTTCCATGTCTTCATCCTTCACTTCTAATCTCCAACGGTCAAGATACTCGACAGTTTTACTTTTCTGAGCATCCAAGCCATAATCGGTCTGACTAGTTGTAAACCATCCTACTCGCTCATCAAAATAGCGACGCTCCATGGGTTCTTTAGGTAAAAGAATCATAGAGTTGCTAAATTCTAAAGAGATAGACCCGGTAGTTGAATTAGAAGGTGGGTCGCCGGCGTTATAGGTCTTTATGTGTCTAACTTCAATATTTTCAGGGTAACTTCTAATAGTATCAATAAAAGAACGGCTATCGTCTAATCTGGATACTTTGTATTGTTTGCGATAACGATCGCCTAATCCCAGCGCCTGAACATCTTTTTTATAAAGATCTGTCACCTCTATAACCGTTGATTTGTTGATAGAATCTTTACCAACCGTTTCTATATCGAAAGAACTTAAAATAGGCTCGAAGTTAGAATTTACCACTGCCTCGTGAACAGGAAGCGAATCGGCAGCATAAATATCGTAAGATACTACCCGTAGTAATACCTGATCGCCTTTCTTTTGCCAGCGATGAACCTGAGTGTTTTGTTTACCGCCCCCAAAGCCAATGCCTGAAGCTGTTTTGGCAATTCTGGTTACGGTAAGCATTTCACGATTAAAAAGGCTATCCGGAATTTCGTAATAATACTTGTTTTTTACTTTGTGAACGGTAAAAAGACCTTCATCTGATTTTGCATCTTTGGTGATGACTTTAGCATAAGGTTTTAAACCGTCCTTTGATTCTTCTTTTTGAGCATTGGTGGGTTGAGCTTTTTTATTTTTCTGAAAAACGGCACAAGAAGCCATTAGCAAAGAAAGCCCTACTGCACAAATTCTAATTGGTAGTTTGTTTGTCATAAGGTTTATTTAATTTTTTAGCTGAATTTGGATTTTATTTTTTAAAAACTGCGTTATCCAAAATCATTTATTTGACTATAAAATCTTAAAAAGGTTTAAGGGAAGTTAATAAAAATCTAAATTTTAAGAGGCTTACCAAGCTTATACAATCAAAAAAGGTCACTTTTGATAGTGACCTTTTAAAAATATTAACTTTAAATGATTGTTTAAGCAACGCTTATTTTCATATCATTCCCTTCTTTAAAAACATCTATCATTTTATGTTTTCTTAATGATTTTAAAGCTTTATCCCATTTTTTATTACTTAAACCAGATTTCTCCTTAATAAGGTTCATATCATGGTTTTGATCATCTTTAAGTAATTGGTACACCGCTTTTTCTTCTTCGGTAAGCTCTACCTGTTTTTTCTCTGGTTTCATTTGCGGGAAGAATAATACTTCCTGAATAGATTGATTATTGGTTAGGAACATAATTAAACGATCCATTCCAATTCCTAATCCAGATGTAGGAGGCATACCATACTCCAAAGCTCGCAGAAAATCCTGATCGATAAACTCGGTCGCTTCATCATCTCCTTTTTCAGCCAATCGTAATTGTTCTTCAAATCTTTCGCGCTGATCGATAGGATCGTTAAGCTCTGAGTATGCGTTGGCAATTTCTTTACCACAAACCATCAGCTCGAAACGCTCGGTTAATTCCGGGTTTTCACGATGTGTTTTACAAAGCGGACTCATCTCTTTTGGATAATCGGTAATAAATGTGGGTTGGATATAATTACCTTCACATTTTTCACCAAAGATCTCATCGATAAGTTTTCCTTTACCCATGGTTTCATCAACTTCAATACCCATGCCTTTTGCAGCCTCAAATAATTCTGCTTCAGATTTACCGGTAATATCGAATCCCGTAAATTCGATAATCGCATCTGTCATGGTTACCCGTTTATACGGTGCTTTAAAATCTACTTGATGCTTTCCGAAGGTGGCTTCTGTAGTGCCATTAACCGCCATGGCGCAATGTTCCAACAGTTTTTCAGTAAAATCCATCATCCAGTTGTAGTCTTTGTAGGCCACATAAATTTCCATAGCGGTAAATTCTGGATTGTGAGTTCTATCCATTCCTTCATTTCTGAAGTTTTTAGAGAATTCGTAGACTCCGTCAAAACCACCAACAATCAATCGCTTTAGGTAAAGTTCGTTAGCAATTCTTAAGTATAATGGAATGTCAAGGGCATTGTGATGTGTTATGAAAGGGCGTGCAGCTGCTCCCCCGGGTATAGATTGAAGAATTGGAGTTTCAACTTCAAAATATCCCGCTTCGTTAAAGAAATTACGCATAGCACTAAAGAGTTTAGTGCGCTTTACAAAAATTTCTTTCACTTTTGGATTAACGGCAAGATCGGCATAACGTTGACGGTAACGATGCTCGGGATCGGTAAAACCGTCGTAAGTATTTCCTTCTTTATCGGTTTTTGGTAATGGTAATGGGCGGATAGATTTACTTAGAAGTTCAAAATCCTTGACCATCACGGTCATTTCACCTACCTGTGTTTTAAATAATTCTCCCTGGATACCAATAAAATCTCCAATATCCAGCAGCTTTTTATATACATCATTGTACTTGCCTTTATCTTCGCCGGTACAAATTTCGTCACGGTTAAAGTAAACCTGAATTTTACCTTTAGAATCCTGTAATTCGGCAAAAGAAGCTTTACCCTGAATTCTTCGGGACATAAGGCGTCCCGCGATAACTACTTTTTTACCTTCTTCGAAATTTGTCTTAATATCGGCAGAAGTGTGATCTAATGGAAATAAGTCGGCTGGATAAGGATTAATACCTTTTTCTCTTAATGTAGCCAGTTTTTCTCTCCGTATAACTTCCTGTTCAGATAGCTGCATGATGTAATTTTAAATTTTAGCCTCTTCTTTTTTAGAAGAACTGCAAATATAATGACAATCAGAGTACCAACCAATGTTCTATTATAAGTTTAGCTATGAATCTGAAACAGAAATTCTATCTTTGTTTTTTGTTTTAGATAATATTAAAATTATGAGTATATGGCGAGTTATTTTATCAATTTTTTTTCCGCCTTTAGCCGTATTCGATAAAGGATGTGGATCTATATTAATCGTGTTTCTTTTAACTCTACTCGGCTGGATCCCGGGCGTAATTGCCGCACTTATAATTTTAAATAATCCTAATAAATGATGCTAAAGGTGCAAAATAAGAAAATAGAAGTAAGAGATTTAGGACTAAAAGACTATAAAGAAACCTGGGACGAGCAGGAACGGCTTTTCAAAGAGATTCTTGATTTGAAAGTAAAGAACAGGAGAGAAAATACTAAAAGAGAAACTCCCAATTATCTACTTTCAGTAGAGCATCCACATGTATATACTTTGGGTAAAAGTGGTGATATATCTAACCTTTTGATTAATGAAAAGCAGCTAGAGGAAAAGGGTGCTTCTTTTTACAAAATCAATAGAGGGGGGGATATAACCTATCACGGGCCTGGTCAAATGGTAATTTATCCAATTTTAGACTTGGATAATTTTTTTACCGATATTCATAAATATTTAAGGCTTTTAGAAGAGGCTGTCATCCTGGTATTGCAAGACTTTGGAATCAAGGCTGGACGTAGTGAAGGGGAGACTGGAGTTTGGTTGGATGTAGGAACTCCGTTTGCCAGAAAAATCTGTGCCATGGGTGTTCGCGCTAGCCGGTGGGTAACTATGCATGGTTTGGCTTTAAATGTAAATGCAGATTTAGGGTACTTTGATAATATTGTTCCTTGCGGAATTAAAGAAAAAGCGGTTACTTCTTTAAATGTGGAGTTGGGTAAGACCACAGTTGATATAGAAGAGGTGAAGAAGAGGTTTTTAGAGCATTTTAAAATTTTGTTTAATATTGATTATTAGGTGTTTAAGTGTATCAGGGAAGTTGTTATTAAAAAATATTGAAAAAGAGTAGTTTTAAATTTTATATTTTTAAAATAATTGCTCTTTTTTTTGTATATCATGAATTCTGATGTCAATTTCAGTAATTTAAGATTTCAAGTTTTTTTATTGAGTTTTCAATGTTGATTTTTGGAAACTTAACTCAATAATTATAACATGAAGAAAAATTTACAGGTTGTCTTGATGTTCTTTTTTGCTTTAGCAACTCAATTTGCTTTTGCACAGGAAAGAATGATAAATGGGACTATTGTTGATGATCAAGGAATGCCTCTTCCAGGGGTAAATGTTATTGTACAAAACACAAATCGTGGTGTACAAACAGATTTTGATGGTCATTTTAGTATTGCTGCCAGTACTGGTGAGGTATTAGAGTTTAGTTATGTGGGATTTACTTCACAAACTGTAACAATTGGTCCAGATATGCAAGATCTATCAATCATTTTAGGTGAAGATGCCGCTCAGTTAGATGAGGTGGTTGTGGTTGGTTATGGTACGCAAAGTAAGCGTCAATTGACTGATAATGTTGCAAAGTTAACTTCAGAAGACATTGCGGAGGTTCCAACTCCAAGTCTTCAAAGCTCCTTATCTGGTAAAGCTGCCGGGGTACAGGTTACTCAAACCAACGGTAAAGTAGAAGGTGGAATTAATATTCGTATTCGTGGTATTGCAAGTGTGGGAGCAGGATCAGAGCCATTATATGTTTTGGATGGTGTGCCACTGATTAATAACAACGAGTCTAATAACGGAGCTCCTACAAACCCATTACTTACGTTAAGTTCTAACGAGATCGAGTCTATAGATATTCTTAAAGATGCCTCAGCTGCTGCGGTATACGGATCTCGAGGGGCGAATGGTGTTGTTATAATTACCACTAAAAAAGGAGGTAATAACAAAGGTACTTTTGCTGTTAATTATTCTTATGGAATTAGTGAAACTGCAAATAGAAGAGATTGGTTAAATGCAGATCAATATATCGAGTTATTTACTGAAGCTGCCATTAATAGCTATGGAGAGGCTGATGGTTTAGCTGAAGCTGAAGGAACTTTTGATTATTTAGCTCAGGGTACAGATTGGAGAAATCGTGAGATAGATACTGATTGGCAGGACGAAATATTTAGAACAGGTTATACTCAAAACGCTGATTTTTCTGCGTCTGGAGGAGATGAAAGAACCTCTTATTTCTTTTCTGGAGCTTATAATGATACAGAAGGTATTATTAGAGGAAATAACTTAGACAGGATTACTGCACGTGCAAATGTTTCACACCAGTTTTCAGATAAGTTTAATGCAGGTATGAATGTTAGTTTTTCTAGAACTAATATCGATCGTATTGCAAATGATAATGCATTTGTAAACCCTGTACAAGGTGTTGCACAAAGTCCGCTTTCACCAGCATATTTAGAAAATGGAGAGCCAAACCCAAATACTTTATACGCTAACTTTCTTTTACAGGATAAACACGCATTTTACAATACTGTAATTAGACGTGTTACCGGTAGAGCTTTTGCTGAATATAAGTTCTTACCTTCTTTAAAATTTAATACCGATTTTGGTTACGATTTATTCTACCAGACTGAGGATAGTTTTACAGGAAGTTTAGCTCCGTTTCAATCAACAAATGGGGAGGCTTATGCTTCTAGTGTAGGAACCGAGTCCTATGTTAGTAGTAACTATTTTACATTCTCTCAGGTTTTTGACGAAATTCATGACGTTGAAGTTGTAGCTGGTATGGAATACAACAATACGCACAGAAGATTCCAGAGTGTAACTGGTATTCAGTTTCCAACAGATGATTTCCAAACCATAAACAGTGCTGCTGAAATCTCAGCAGGTAATGGAATTACTAATGGTAACCGATTTCTTTCATATTTTGCAAGAGGTACTTATGCATTAGATGGTAAATATTTGTTTAAAGCGAGTGTTCGTAGGGATGGATCGTCTAGATTTGGTAGGGATACCCAATTTGGTACTTTTTCTGCGATATCAGGTGGATGGATTCTAAGTGAAGAGAATTTTTTAAGCGAGGCAGACTGGTTATCATTCCTTAAATTAAGAGCGAGCTGGGGACAAACGGGTAATGCGCAAATCGGTGATTACGCTGCTTTAGGACTTTACGGAGGAACTTCGTATAATCAAAGACCAGGAATTTATCCCGATCAACCAGCAAACTTTCTATTGTCATGGGAAAGTGTAAATCAAACAGATATTGGTGTAGAGTATGGGTTTTTAAATAATAGAATCTCAGGAGAAATTGATTATTATTCAAAGGTTTCTAAAGATCTTTTATTTGATAATCCTTTACCTGGGACTTCCGGATTTTCTAGTATTCAAAGAAATATTGGTGAAATGGAAAATAGTGGGGTAGAGTTTGTATTGAATACAAAAATAATTCAGAAAGCAGATTTTACTCTTTCTACTAGCTTCAATATAGCTAAGAATAAAAATGAAGTAAAGCGACTACCGAACGATGGGGCTGATATAATTTCGGGACAGAATATCCAGAGGGAAGGCGAGTCTTTAAATTCATTTTACCTTGTTGAATATGCTGGAGTAGATCCAGAAAATGGAGATGCGTTATATTATTTAAATGGAAAAGGGTCTGAAACTACGACCAATTTCAATGAGGCTAATCGAGTAGTTGCTGGTGCACCTTATGCGGAATGGATTGGTGGTCTAACTAGTAATTTATATTTTCATGGAATAGATTTTAGTTTTACTTTTCAAGGGGAATGGGGAGCCAGCCTTTATAACGGTGGAGGTGTTTATCAGTCAGCGAATGGAGATTATTTTGATAACCAAACCGCAGACCAAATGAATAGATGGCAACAACCAGGAGATATCACAGATGTTCCACAGGCTAGACTATATGCAGGAAATGGTGTTGCTAATTCTACAAGATATTTAGAAGATGCTGATTTTATAAGATTACGTAATTTAACTTTAGGATATACTTTCCCTGAAAGTATTGCCGATAAGTTATCGATGAACAATCTTCGTGTTTACTTTTCTGGTTTAAACCTTCTTACTGTTACTGATTATGAAGGATATGACCCTGAGTCTAGAAGCGATGCAGGTCAAGGGCCTGGTACAACTTTTTATTCTGCGCCAGCGGCAAGAACATTTTCTCTAGGTGTAAATCTTAAATTCTAAAAAATTATGAAACGATATAAATTAATCTTATCAATGCTAGGTTTAGGAATATCTTTAACTAGTTGTGAGGATAAACTGGACTTAGAGCCTACTCAGTTTATTTCAACGGATGTGGCTTTGTCTACTGGCGAAAATGTTGAAAATCTACTAATCGGGGCTTATGCCGAAGCGGGTCAATCTGCTTCTTATGGAGGAAATATTCAAATGTTGTCAGATCTCTACGGCGCAACAAATCAGGTTTCATGGAATGGTACATTTCAACCAATCCGTCAGGTTTATACTAAGAATATTTTAGTCGATAATTCTTATGTTAGGGATACGTGGTTAAATGGTTATGATGTAATAAATCAAACAAATTTAGTTTTAGATAATATCGACTTGGTAGATGAAGAAAATCAGTCGAATATTGAGGGACAGGCGAGATTTTTAAGAGGTTTAACTTATTTTGATTTAACAAGATTGTTTGGGCAACAGTACATGTCTGGTCAGTCAAATAATCAATTAGGTGTGCCTTTAGAGTTAGAAGGCATTGAGGATTATTCTGGTAATTTAAAAATTGCTAGATCTACAGTAGAAGAGAATTATACTCAGGTAATTACAGATTTGCAGGCTGCTTATGATTTGCTTCCTGAGGATAATGAGGAATTTGCTGAGAGATATGCAGCTCAGGCACTATTAGCCAGAGTTTATTTGCAGCAAGGTGATTATTCCTCTGCTTTAGCATCTGCAAATGATGTGATTGAAAATAGCAGCTATAGTTTGGCAGGTACATATGCAGATATTTTTAATAATGATACAGATGGTTCTGAAACTATTTTTGCTTTTCAGGTAACAACTCAAGATGGTTCTAATAACCTGATTACACATTACGCAGATCAGGCAAATGGAGGACGTGGAAATGATATTAGTATTAATGATGGATATGTTGCGATGTTTGATTCTGAAGATGACGTTCGTAGTGAGTTTTTCTATGCTAGTGCTCAAAGTGAAGATCGCTTAACTGCTAAGTATACAAACCAATTTGGAAATGTAATGCTTCTTAGGTTAGCAGAAATGTATTTGATAAGAGCTGAGGCAAACTTGCGTTTAGGAAGTGCTGTTGGAGCGACTCCGGTGGAGGATATTAATAGGATTAGAGAACGTTCTAATGCAGATGTTTTAACTTCTGTTAGTTTGGATGATATTATGTTAGAGAGACAACTGGAATTAGCATTTGAAGGATTTCTAATTCACGATCTAAAACGAACTATGGAAGATGTTGGAGATATTCCATATGATGACAATTCATTATTATTTCCTATTCCACAAAGAGAAATGGATGTAAATTCATTGTTAACTCAAAACCCTGGTTATGGGTCTTAGGTTATAGATAATTATAAAAAAGGAGATGTTTTTTACATCTCCTTTTTTATAATTCTAATTCCATTTGCTCTGGTAAAAGTTTAAAACTTTTCCGGTGGTATTTTGTAATTCCGTATTTTCTGATGGCTTCCCGATGTTCTTTTGTAGGGTAACCCTTATTCTTTTTCCAATTATACATGGGGTACTCCTCATGAATACTCTCCATATATTCATCCCGATAGGTTTTGGCTAAAATCGAAGCAGCAGCTATACTCAAATATTTATCATCACCTTTTACAATACATTCATAAGCTATATTTTTAAATGGTTTGAACCTGTTACCATCTACTATAATATGTTCGGGTTCTGGTGAAAGCTTCTCTATAGATTTATGCATCGCCATGATAGATGAGTTTAGGATATTAATTTCATCGATAGTTTCCATGAATATGTGGGTAACGCCATAAGAAGCGCAGTCATTCTCAATAATTTTCTTTAGTAGTAACCGTTTTTGATGCGTAAGTTTCTTTGAATCCCTTAAGAACTCATTTTCAAAATGTTTAGGTAAAATTACTGCAGCAGCTGTTACAGGGCCAGCAATGCATCCACGTCCTGCTTCATCTGTTCCGCATTCATGATCACAATCTTTTAGGTTTCTTAACAGCATAAATTAATAGATTATGGAAAAAGTGTTCTTTTTTTTATAATTAACTTTCCTTAAGTAAATTTACTTATAAAATGTGATATTAGTAATTAAGTCTTTTGTTTTTAGTATTAGATCAATATCAACTTACAATTAATAACAATATCTGTGTATTTTGTAAAAAAAAATAATATCTCAGCAATAGGTAAAACGTTTTATCAATTAAAAGTGTTAATTCTCTAAGAAAAATTAATTAGAAAAATTTTGTTTATTAAGTTATTATTATGATTTTTGGCTCAGGCTAATTCAAATTAACGAAATAATGAAAAAAACATTACATGGATTGCTGACACTTTTTATGGTGTTAGTAGTGCAATTAAGTTTTGCACAAGAAAAAACAATTACCGGTACTGTGGTTGATGAAGATGGACTTCCTTTACCTGGAGTAAATGTAATTGAGAAAGGTACTAATAATGGAGTTCAAACTGATTTTGAAGGGGAATTTTCTATATCTGTTTCGCAGAGTGGAACTTTAGTTTTTAGTTATGTAGGCTTTGCAAGTCAAGAAATTAAAGTTGGATCTTCCAACACTTTAAATGTAACCATGGCTGTAGATGCTGCTGCATTAGACGAAGTATTGGTGGTGGCTTATGGGGCGCAAAGAGAAAAAGCAATTGTTGGTTCTGTCGCTTCATTAGATTCGGAAGTGATTCAAAAACAACAATTAACAAGTGTTACTCAGGCAATTCAGGGAAATGTTCCAGGAGTTAACATTCTTACCTCAGGAGGTCAGCCCGGAGAAAATCCTACTATAAGAATTAGAGGTATCTCCTCAATTAATGCTAGTGCTGATCCTTTAATTGTAGTTGACGGAGCACCATACAATGGTAATATTAACTCTATCAGTCCAGATCAAATTGAATCTATGAACGTGTTAAAAGATGCTTCATCAACTGCATTGTATGGGTCAAGAGGAGCTAATGGAGTGATTGTGATAACTACTAAGAGAGGTGGGTACAATACGGCACCATTAATTAATATAACGAGCATAGGTGGGTTATCATCTCCCGCTGTAGATTTACATGAAACCATAGGGACTAATGATTATATGCGTTATTCCTGGGAAGCTGAAAGAAACTCTTTAGTTTATGTTGATGGAGTAGCAGCTAACGAAGCCGGAGCGCTAGCCGCGCAGTCAATAATTCCCAATTTAGCATATAATCCCTACAACGTAAAACAACCAGTTGATGCTAACGGCAATATTGTAGATGGAGCAAGATTATTATGGGAAACAGATTGGCAAAATGAAATGCTTAGAGAGACCTCATTAAGGCAGGAATACGGAATGAATATTTCTGGTGGTGGAGAAAGTAGTAGATATTTTTTATCTGCAAATTATTTAGATCAGGAAGGTTCTGTTAAGGAGTCAAATTTCGAAAGAATAACAACGCGTTTGAACCTAGAAAGTCAATTAACAGACTGGTTGCAAGTCGGTTTAAATTCTTCTTTAACTGTTTCTGAGCAGGACTATCCTGAGCAATCAGGTTCTTCTTACCAAAGTTCAATTCAATGGATTTATAGCGTGTCTTCTGTTTATCCACTTTATAGAAGAGACGTTGATGGGGGGTTAGTTCTAGATAATGGAGTACCCATTTATGATTATGGTAGTACAGCAGGCCAGGCTTTAAACGGTACAAGGCCATTATTAGCTAATGAAAATGCTGTAGGTTCACTCTACAATTATGACAATCTTAATAAAAGAACAAGTGCAACTGCAAATGCTTTTGCGAAAGTGGATTTTACAGATTATTTGTCTTTTAGATCAAATCTTTCGTATGAAAATTATCTTTATGATTCTAATGTTTATGCTGCATATAACGTTGGTTATGCAGCTAATGTTGGGGGTAGGGTTACACAAAATAGAGATATTACTACAACATTAAACTTTATTAATTCTTTGAATTTTAATAAATCGTTTGGGAAACATAATTTTCGGGCAGATGCAATTTTTGAAAGTTATAAATATAAAGCAGATTATTTAAATGCACAGGGCACTGGATATTTACCAGGTGTTAAAGTTCTAAATGGTAGTACAACACCAGAAAGTGTAGGAGGTTATATAAATGAGGAGCGTTTAGTGAGTTATTTAGGTAGAGCTGCATATAGTTATGATGATAAATATTTTATAGAAGGGTCTTTTAGACGTGATGGGTCATCTAGATTTTCTAAAGATACCAGATGGGGGAATTTCTTTTCTGTAGGAGGTTCTTGGATAATTTCAGACGAAAACTTTTTAAATAATAATAGTACAATTAGCTTTTTAAAGCTAAAAGCTTCGTATGGAGAGTTGGGAAATAATAGGGGTATAGGATATTTTCCTTATCTACAATTATTTGATACAGGTTGGAACCAATTGGATGCAACAGGAGTTATTTTAGGAGGGGTTACAGATCCTCTGCTAACCTGGGAAAAAACAGCTTCTTTCAATGTTGGTCTAGATTTTGGATTATTTAATGATAGATTAACAGGTTTAGTTGAATATTATGAAAAGGAATCTGTAGATTTAATTTATGACCAACCGCTTCCTATTTCTACTGGTAATTCAAGTATCACTACAAATGTTGGTGCTGTAAAAAATTATGGATTAGAGGTTACTTTAAATGGTAAAATTATCAATAATAAAAACTTCTCTTGGTCCGCAGGTCTTAACTTTTCTTTAGATAGAAATGAAATTACTGAACTTACGCAGGAATCATTTATAAACGGTACAAAGCGTTGGGAAGAAGGAAGATCTCTTTTCGAATTCTATATGCAGGATTGGGCTGGTGTAGATCCAGCAGATGGTTATGGAATGTGGTATAAGGATATTCTGGATGATAATGGAAACCCAACAGGAGAGAGAACAACTACTAAAGAATATTCTGAAGCAACTCGATATTATAACGGCTCCTCTTTACCAGACGTAATTGGAGGGTTTAATACAGACTTAACTTGGGGTAATTTTGATTTTAATATGTTATTTAATTTCTCTTTCGGTTCTCAAGTGTATGATAGTTCTTATGCGTCTTTAATGAGAGGATTTTCAACACCTGGTTATCAAGCGCACGAAGATATCGCTGCTCGTTGGCAGCAACCTGGCGATATAACCGATGTTCCGTTACTTCTCAATTCTCAAAATGATTTCAACTCTCAATCGACCAGATTTTTATTTGATAATGATTATATAAGATTAAGAGCAGTAACTCTTGGTTATACTTTACCTAATAACATTACTGAAAGTTTGAAAATGAATAATCTTCGAATATACCTTCGAGGGGATAATTTATTTACTTATCATAGCCATTTTGGTATAGATCCTGAGCAAAGTATAGCTGGTACTACTAACAATAGGTCTTATATCTTAAAGACTGTTTCAGTAGGATTAAACCTTAAATTTTAATTTTAGTAAAAATGAAAAGACAAAATATAATATATAAAAGCCTTCTACTATTATTTGCTGTTACTACGTTGATAGGCTGTTCAGAAGATTATTTGGAAGAACCGGCTCCTACACAGTCGGTTTCAGAAGATGTAATTTTTGATTCTCGGGAAGCAGTAGAGGCTTTTTTTGCTGGTATTTATAGACGCTCAAGAAGTCAATTTACCAGTTACGATTCTGGTGGAATTTATTCTATGTATATGGCAAGAAGTGTTAAAGGAAATGATCTTATTAATACTCCTAGTTGGTTCTCTTTTGACTATGATAACGATAATCGCGAACCGACATACCGAAGAACCGTTTTTAGTTGGGAATATCCTTATTATATGATTAATCAATTAAATGCGCTAATTAATGGGGTAGAGAGTTCAGAGGGACTTTCAGATAATGATAGGGCAGAATTAATTGCTGAAGCTAGAGTTTTAAGAGCGTTTAATTATTTTCAGTTAGCAATGGAGTTTCAGCATACTTATTCTTTTGACCCTTCATTACCTGCTCCTCCTATTTATACAGAGTTGTCTTTAGAGGGAAAACCAATGATTACCTTACAAGAGTTATATGATTTTATTCTTGAAGATTTAGAAAGTTCTGTGGAGGTATTAGGTGATAATAGAATTAATAAATCTTATGTGAATAGATCTGTAGCTTATGGTATTCTAGCAAGAGTTTATCAGGTTATGGGTAAATGGAGTAATGCTGAAATGGCGGCTGTAGAGGCTTACGGGGGCGATGCTTCTGCTGTTTTAGATCCACAATCGTATGCGAATGGTTTTGATGATATTAATAATGCTGAATGGTTATGGGGTCTACCTCAAAGAAGTGATCAGACAAATTATTATTATGGCGCGCCTTCAGCTTTTACAGATCATTATGGTCAAGCTTATTCGTCGGTTTACGTAAATCCCAATTTTGTTGATGAATTTAGTGGGACAGATGTAAGAAATACTTTCGAGAACGCATACGGACTTGAGCCCGGTGATTACCGTGAGTATGTTACTAATAAATTCACCTTTGCTTTTGATTCTGATATAGTGCTAATGCGAACACCTGAAATGATTTTGATAGAGGCGGAAGCAATGTATCATCAAGGTAGAGAAAATGAAGCTCACGATTTATTATTCAAATTGCAATCAAATAGAGATTCACAGGCCGTTAAATCTAACAATACAGGAAACGATCTTTTTGAAGAGATTTTATTAGAAAGGAGAAAGGAATTATATGCTGAGATTGGAGTAGAGTGGTTTGATGCTAAAAGACTTCGTCGAGGAATAGTTCGTGATCCTATTCATCGCACAGTATTAACATTAGAGCCAGATGATAAAAGGTTCTTCTTGAAAATTCCTCAAAGGGAAATAGATGCTAATGATGAAATAGATGAATCGGTTAATTCTTCTAGGTAGTTTAATATTTTATATTTAAGAAACCACCCAACTTGGGTGGTTTTTTTGTTTTATACCAATTCTCTCCTACTTGCGTTATTTTTATACTTTTGTTACATAATTTTTAAAATGAAGAAAGCACTATTTCTAATCTCGTTTGTAATTATTGGTTATCATTGTAATGCTCAAGAACAAAGGTCGCCTGGAAGAGTGGGCGAGGAGAAATCTAAAGATTCTGTGGCAGAGCCTACAATAGATCTTTTTAAGATAATAACTATAGAGAATGATACGACTCATGTTGATACTTCTCTAACGATTCAAAAAGATTATAAATTT
Source organism: Zunongwangia sp. L-65 (assembly GCF_056859415.1). NCBI lineage: Bacteria > Pseudomonadati > Bacteroidota > Flavobacteriia > Flavobacteriales > Flavobacteriaceae > Zunongwangia > Zunongwangia sp. L-65. The sequence goes on along the minus strand of NZ_JBSXOK010000069.1, from coordinate 2,218 downwards.
AATTATTTGCGCAAAGATCTATTCGGACTTTTGCCGTTTGCAAATACGGGACAAACCTATAATAAGCTTACCGAATTTCGAGATTTTAGTACTATAATGCCCAAATTTGGGGCTAGAGCTCGTCATTATAATTTTATGGAGGCAGAGGATATTAACTATTATTATGTTCCTACACCACTTACAGAATTGTATTTTAAAACCGTACCGGAACAAGGACAACAATTAGACGCATTTTTCACGGTTAATACTTCAGAACGTTTAAATTTTAGCATTGCTTATAAAGGAGTGCGTGCCCTTGGGCGCTATCGCCATATTCTTACCAGTACAGGAAATTTTAGAGCAACGTTAAATTATCAGACTAAAAATAGAAAATATAGAGCGAAAGCTCATTTTGTAAGTCAGGATTTGCTGAATGAAGAAAATGGCGGATTAACAGATGAGGCGCTAGCTTCATATATCAGCAAGGAGCCCGAATTTGATGATCGTTCAGTTTTAGATGTTAATTTCGAAAATGCGGAGAGTACATTATATGGTAAAGGTTTCTTTTTAGACCATCAATACTATTTGTCGGGGGCGCAGGATACATTTCAAAATAAGTTTTATTTAAGTCACAGACTGGATTATTCGTATAAAAAATTTCAATATCTTCAATCGGCTGCTGCTACTGCCATTTTAGGGGAGGCTTTTCAGAGCACTAATCTTAATGATGAAACTAGATATCGCAATATGGATAATACGGTTGCAGTAAATTTTGATAATCCTGTTCTAGGAAAGATATCGGCAAAAGCCGGCTATTCCTTTTTCGATTATTGGTATGATTCTGTATTTATAGGAGAAAATGGAGTTGTGGGAGATAGGTTAGATGGGAGGCTTATAAATGTTGGTGGGAGTTATGATAATTATTTAGCGGGGTTCAATCTTCATGCTGACGTATCATTTAATTTCGGAGATGATTTTTCAGGAAATCATATTCTAGCATCAGCAGGTTACAGTCTGGATGATAATAATTTTTTAAACTTTGGGATAAAACAAACCAGTAGGGCTCCAAATTTAAATTTTTTACTGTATCAAAGTGATTACATAAACTATAACTGGCAAAATAATTTTGACAATGAAAATGCACAAAGCCTTTTCTTTGAATTATCAGCTAAGATGATTGCTAACTTTAGTGGAGAGATAACTCAAATTCAGAATTACACCTATTTTTCACTTAATAACGATGGCGCCGTTAAACCATTTCAATTTGGCGGTGATGTACGATATTATAAATTGAAAGCCCAAAGGGAATTTACTTTTGGAAAGTTTGCTTTAGATAATACCATACTTTATCAAAATATTTCTGACGGCAAAGATGTTCTCAATTTACCAGAATTAGTAACTCGGAATACCTTTTATTATAAGGACTTTTGGTTTGATAAGGCTTTGTATTTACAAACGGGTTTAAGTCTTCGCTATTTTTCTTCTTATCAAATGGACGCTTACGATCCAGTTTTGGCTGAATTTTATGTGCAAAACGAAACTGAATTTGGTAATTATCCAGTGGTAGATTTCTTTTTTAATGGAAAAGTAGATCAGGCAAGAATATTTTTTAAGCTTGAAAATTTAAATTTCTTAATTGATGGAAATAATAATTTCTCTGCACCAAGATATCCACACAACGATTTTATGGTGCGATTTGGTTTAGTTTGGAACTTTTTTCTTTAATTTTTACTGGTGTCTTGGTACGATATTAGGAATGATTTATCATTTCTTTAGTGTTAATTTAATGTTAAGTCGTTTTTTAGATGTTTAATTGATAGTGTTGGATTGAATTCCGTGTAGTTTTCGTAAAAATCAAACAATTTTTTAAAAGTCTTGTGTAATTAAAAAACGGCTGTATATTTGCACCCGCTTAGCCGCTGAGGTGGTATTTAGTAAGCGGATGTTCATTGAGAGGTATACTGAAAAAAGGTTCTAAAAAAAACTTAAAAAAGTTTTGCAGGAAAGAAATAAAAGGCTGTATATTTGCAGCCGCTTAACGCCGGAGTAGAAAAGGTGTTATGGCGGATGTTCATTGGGATAGCGTGATATTTTAGATTGAAAAAAAACTTAAAAAAAGTTTTGGTGGTTAAAGAAAAAGAGTTGTATATTTGCAGCCGCTTTAACGGCGAGGTTCTTTGGAAGGGTTGAGGGTTTAAAATTAAGAAAAAATAAATTTTAATTTTTTCTTGTGAGTTTA
>NZ_JBSXOK010000068.1:0-137663 GCF_056859415.1 Zunongwangia sp. L-65 | reverse complement strand
CAACAGAGCGGCACCAGCCTAAAAACCAGGCCCAGGGTATCGAAAATGGCAGATATGGCCTTGAAGTCCGTACTTCAGATGGCCGCTATGAGGGCGGTAAGGATGCAAAATGATCTGCAGGTATATTACCTAAGAAAAGTCCAAGAGGGCAAAAATAAAATGAGTGTTCTAAATGCGGTCACCAACAAATTGTTACACATTCCTATGGGACTAATTAAAAACCAAACAAATTATAAAAAGCGCTTGGAATTGTCATAGAAATCGACCTGACAGTTGTAAAGATTATTAAGTAGCTTTCAGCATAATTTTAGCCTGAAAAAAAATGTCATCTCGACCGGAGTGGAGAGATCTTAATTATGATATAGGTTCTCCACTACGCCTGCCTGCGGCGAGGCTTGATCCAGATGACAAGAAATTTTAGTGTAGATTCTAAAATCTAACAGCGAAGCGGTCTAACTTCTAATTACTACCTACAGCTTATAAGCTATTTTCAAAAGAACGGTTCTTGGTTGTAGGTATATGCGGCTATCGGTGACAATGAATTCTGAAAAGGAATTTTCTCTTCTAAAATTGGCATCCAGCATATTATTGACTTCAACCTCAAAACTCCAGGCGCTATCTAATTTATTATAGAACAGCGAGGCATTTCCTATTTGAAAACGGTTCACCTGGTCATTTTCCTGATTTTTGTAATAATTATATTCGTAATCGGCTTTCAGAATAAATCCGTTTAAAAAGTCATATTCTAAGCGGGCAAAAGGTTGAAATTGTAAAAATCTATTCTGAAAATTATCCGATCCAAAAGCACTAAAATCATGTTCGTAGCCCACATCTAAATTTGGGAGATCGTCAAAAGTAGTTCGTATTCGCAGGCCGTAACCATAATTTTCAGAATCATAAGCGATGGTGTTCTGGTTTACGATTCGGCTATAACTGGACAGTGACGCATTCCCATCTACCGTAAATCGAAAATCATTAATTCGCTTGGTAAAAGAACCACGAAAGCTATAGGTTTCATTGGGTAAATCGGTATACACCGGACTCGAGATCTGATTAATTCCTTCTAAAATAGTTGTATTCAAAATGGATCGTACCCTGTTCGAATAATTAAAAAAGAAATTATAATTAATGCCTTTAAAAAGACTAAACTTATAATAGCTTAATAATAGCGTGTGGTATAATTGATTTTCAAGATTTTCATTGCCCCGATAAATGCGGTTAAAACTACTTAAACGATAGCGATTTGCATAGCTTGAAGCATTATTAAAACTAGACCGCATTCTATAATTTAAGCGTAATATTTCTGAACCCCCAAGTTTATATTCACTTTCAAATTCGGGTAATACCACCGGTTTTTTTTCATTGGTAATTTCATCTGAAAACTGGGTCACCTGCCACAGGTAATAATGATAAAACAATCCGGGTTTTAAAATAAGATCGCCAAACATGGTTTTATATTGAAAACCTACATATTGATCGACCAACCGGTAATGAACATCATTATTAAAATTGGCTTCAGTAAAACTATTAATTTCTCCGGAATCCAATTGTTGCTCGTCGAGAGTGCTAAAACGCTGATCTGAAAAACTGACCCCCAATGCCGGATAAATATGATTGGTATTATTGAGCACCCAATAATGCTTGAGATCCAAACTGGCCTGGTTGAGCGTGGTATTTACCTGCTGAAATAAATGCAAACTGTCTTCTTCTACAAACGGAATAATCGTATTAAAAATCGGCTCGTTAAATAACCAATCTTTGTCATTTTCGTTCTTTGAATATTTATAATCGACATTTAGTGTAGTGGTATGCTCGAAAGAAAACTGTTTGCTGTAATTTAGATGTTGTGTAAAATCGATCCCATCGGGCTTTGCCATGGTATTGATAAACGTAGAATCTACCGGAGTAAACGAATTTAAAATTCCGTTGGCTGTAGCCGAAGATGTTTTTACATAGGCATCGTACGTAAGATCTTCATCGGGATTTGGGCGATAGCGCAACTGCAATTTATTTAGTGTAAAAAACAGATCGTTGTTTTGCCGGGTTTCGCGAAATTCATCCAACCCACGCTCTTCATCGATGTAGGTAATATTGTATTCTTCCAGTGTTTCCAGTTTATTATTGGAAATAATAGTGTAGGCATTTAGATCGAGATCGCTGGTAATTTCCTGGGCGATGTTAAAAGCGCCAAATTCATTTTTGTTATAGGTAAAATCTTCATTCCGCAGAAATTGCGCAAAGTCATCGTTATAAATACTACTCGCATTCGGGCGATCCATAAGCGATAAATAACCGCCTTCAAAATTGATATAATCCTGCATAGAAAAAGATTTTTGCCCGGTATTGTTAAAATCGCCAATCACATTTATAGAGGTTTTCGGACTATAATAAAACAAGGTAGGATGCAGGGAATAGCGATCTTCTACACCACCGCCAACTTCGATATCACCAAACGCAAATTTCTTTTTGCCCTCAGAAAGTTTAATGTTCATCGCCATTTTATCACTGTCTTCCAGGCCTTTTAAAAATGGGATTTCGCTGTAATTATCCAGCACCTCGACTTCATCTACAGCATCGGCAGGAATATTTTCTACGGCAAGTTTAGAGTCTCCGGTAAAAAATGTTTTCCCGTCGACCATTAATTTATCCACCTTTTTGCCATTTACGGTAATGGTCCCTTCACGGTCCACTTCCACGCCCGGTAATTTATTTAAAACTTCACGGAGCTTACGCTCTTCACCGGTTTTAAAGACATCGGTACGGTAAATAGTGGTATCTTCTTTTACGACCACCGCCATTTTCTTTTTGATAAGGACTTCTTCAAGGCTTTCGTTACTGGCCTGCATGATATAATCTTTCTGAATATCACGGCTGGCAATAATCGAATCGATAATTTTTTGATAGCCTAAATAACTAATCTCTATCACATAGCTACTGTCTTTTTCCAGGTTAAGCCGATATCGCCCTTTTTCATCGGAAATAGAAAAGGCCATATTAAGATCATCACTATCCGGGATCGCAATAAGGTTAGCGCCATGAAGTGGCGCATTGGCGGAGTCTTTAACAGTGCCAGTGTAGGTTTGGGCAATTGATACCTCTGTAGTAAATAACAAAATTAATAATAATAAAAATTTTAAAAATGATCGCACAAACGCCAAATAGTTATATTAAATTAGTAAAAGTTTGAACTATTTTTAATTGAATTTTGAAGGCCTATTGTTTTTATTCCACTCATCATAAAATTGAACAAACATTTTATGGCTTAATATATCTAAATTTTCCTTATTAATTACTTCTACTTTTTTTTTAGTAAGTGATAAATCAACTGCAGTATATTTTAAAAGATTTGTTTCCAATTCTAATATCAATCCAGGAAGATTTGCATATGCCGTCGGACCAGCTTGATAATTTAAATTTGGAGCAAACCATGCATAAATTGGTATATATTTATCATAATCCTCATAACTTTCGCTAGGAATTACGTAAGCTTTAAAGCATTCTTGTCCTAAGATATCTTTTTTTTCATCAGTTATTTTCCAGTTTAACGCATTTTGATCAACCATTCTCGTTTTTTCCAGAATTCTAGGTATATAGTAGGACTTCTTTTCTAAAACATTCCCATATATACTTTTACCATTAAAAACTAATGTTGTTGCGTAGTTAATAAAAGCATCTGGCTTATTGTCTAAGGACATAGGTCTTTCAAAAGTAAATTGAAACGATTGTCGATTAGATAAAACAAAAAAGTTCAAATGAGGTAAAATTTCCTTTACCTCTTTTTGCATTACTTTTTGAAAATATTTATAATCATCAGATGCTTTGGGATTTATATCCTGTTCCTTCAATGAAACATTGAATTTAACAGTTATATTCTTCTCTTGAGAAGCAACTGAATTGAAATAAAAAATAACTATAATTAGTAGATATTGTAATTTCATCAATCTATTCTTACTTCATATTCACTTAGTCTAAAATAGATGAAAAACACCCTGTAATTTTTCAGCATCCCTATTTAATTACTCCCAAGATTCTTCATCACTTTAGCGCCAATCTCTTCAAACTCTGCCTGCGTAACCTGCTTGCCTTTGCTTGGTTTTTCAATTTCGATAACTTCTTTTTCTTCTATACTTTCAACAGTATAGGTATTCCTATTTCTTTTCAATTCCAAAATAAGCCCCGGTAAATTTACATAATTGGCCGGTCCAAAGGCTAAATTTATTTCTGGTGTGTACCAGGCAATAATTGATATTTCATGCTCTCCCGAATTATTTTTAATGGTTTCAAATCCTGTAGCTTTATAAACTTTGAAACCTTTTATGGTTTTTTGCTCTTTACTGAGTTGCCATTTGATACTACTCATTTTAGAACTTATTATAAAATCCCTTCCAAAAGCATTTTTCTGATTTAAGCATATATCTTCCTGAGAGTTGCTATAATAAGTTCCACTAAAACCTGCCACAATCTTGGTAAATGCAAATCCGCGCAAGGCCTCATTTTCCATTGATTCCTGCATTTTAAATAAGCTTTCTTGATCATTTATTTGGAGTCTGAATTTTATATACTTTAGATTCTTAAATGATTGTTTATAATTCTCTCTTATTTGCGCCGGTATTTTTTCGAGTTGTTCTTTTGTTAACGCAAGTTCTGTACTTACCCCGTAAACCACCTCCAGACTTTGCGCGTTTAACGAAAATCCAAAAAAACATATCAATAAAAAACACCTTAAATCCTTCATTGTTTTAGTGCTTTTAGATCGATTTTCTGAAACCAGTTTTGTCCATCGATGTTTAACTTTTTTGTTTCTAAAAGATAGCGCTCGGTTTTTATATTTTCTTGAATTGCTTTTCTCATTTCAGCATTAACATCGATGATATAGCCCATATCAAGATCTTTATCGCCAAAAATTCTGAATATAATCTGTTGATCTACTTTAAAAGGCTGCTTGCGCAGCATCTTTGTAACCTGATTTTGTACATCTTGAAACGACGTTTTTTCTTCTTCTACATAAATAGTTTTGTTCACATTTATAAAGACATTCAGGTAAAAAAATTATTATTTTCTATCGAAGATTGCGCATTTATGCCCATTGAAAAGCCTAAAAAGCATATTAAAATAGTTAAATTCTCTTTCATAGTTTTCTATATTATTCCTTATCACCTTTTATTAAACTTTTAATTTTATTGTTTGCTTTAGCCTGTATTTCTTTCCATTCAGCAAGTGTAACTTCATGAGCAGCTTCAGGCTTTTTAATTTCAGCAGGCTTTTCTTCTAAATCTATGTCGATTAAAGTGAACAATTCAGCTCCATATTCCACTTGAACCACCAAGCCCGGCAAGCCTGTAACTCCTCTTGGACCTAATGGGATATTTAGCTGGGGTGCAAACCAAACCTCTAAGCTTCCATCCCAGGTTTTTAAAGTTCCTTTAGCTTTAAAACAGGAAAATCCATTAATCATTCTTTGCTCGTTGGTAATTTCCCATTTATAAGGTGGATACTCAATTAAATAGGTACTATTGTTAAAAGAATCGGTAAAGAAAAAAGTATTTCCGGTTTTTAAATTGCTATAATAGATTCCATCTGATGGCCCTCTGGCTAATCCCATGAATGGATCATCATCAACACTCATCAATTTAGGAAGTTTAAATTCTGCTTCGTTTTTGTCGAATTTCAACTCATATTTTAGTCGCTTAGCGAGTCGATCTCTGGCTAGTTTCATTTTTGAATATTCTCGATATCGCTGTGGATTGGTCTTTTTTAATTCCTTCATTCCTTCTTCAGATCCAAAAGAAGTCCATTCCTTTTTATAAGTAGCGATTCCACTTTGTGCTATTACAGTAAACGTAAAACATAGAAAGATAAGACAGATATAGCATTTCTTCATAATTTAAAATTTTCAAATTGCTTAAAAAAATCAGATTCACTAATAGATGTTCCTTTTCGGGGCACATTAATTGTTATCTTTTTTTGCTGAATTTTGGTGAGTGTATAAAGTTCACTGCCAGTTTCTAACTGCACGACCAATCCCGGCAGAGCATTGTATTGTAACGGACCGTAATTAAGCGGAATTTCTCTAGTATACCATGCAACTACGCTTTGAAGTTTGCCGCTTTCTAATGGAATCTTTGCCGAAGCCTTAAAACAGGAATAGCCGCTAATTGTTTTTCGTTTTTTTTCCAGCTTCCAATCGATTTTATCTAAATTCACAAGAAATTTTTCTCCCAAAGCTTTAATCGCCCAAATCACGGAGTCTGTCTTTCGGTTAAAATAATATTCTCCCTGAAAAGGGCCTTTAGCTAAGGCTAAGTCGGCTTGATTTTCAATACTCAGCAAGTCTTCCAAATAAAAAAAGCTTCGATTTTTATCGAATTTCAGTTTATAAGCTAACTGCTTTGTAAGCTTTTGCTGAAGTTTTTCCAACTCACGGTATTCTCTATATTTCTGCGGATTCGCTATTTTATCCTGTCGCCCTGCTGCTGATTCAGAATATAAATTGATCCATTCTTTTTTGTAGGTGGCGATTCCAGAATCCTGTGCGTAACCAGTTAAAACACTAAACATAAAAAGTAAACTGAAAACATTTTTCATTTTAATTCCTTTTAAAAATAGTACCTCGCATTTTATCCATCATTTTGCTATATTTTTCTGCGGAAATTAATGTACCAAAATCCGGTTTTTTAATGTTTACAGGTTGATTGGTACTGATCTCGACTAAAGAAAGTACAAAGGTTCCTCTTTTCACCTCAACAATTAAACCCGGCAAACCACCAAAACCCAAAGGCCCAAAAGATGTAGGGATCTGCGGCGTAAACCAAACTTCTTTAATCTGTTTATTTTCTGGAAGTTCAGCTTTAAAACAGGTAAATCCATTGATAGTCTTAGTTTCTTTGGTCACTACCCAATCGAAATCTATCGAATCCTGAACCGTATATTTTTTTCCGGTAGTTTCTGAAGTTTTTAGCCAAATTCCTTTTTTTGAATTCTGGTAAAATTCACCTTTCCCGATTACTGCATGACCTATAGCAGCAACACCTGGTTTATTCGCATCATTATCCATTTGATTTACTAACCGAAACGAAGAAACCGAATCGTTAAATTGTAAAACAAAATCAAACTTTAATGTAGCCTCCACTGCTTGATTTAATGTATTTACCGCATACCGATGAGTTTCATCATCTGGCTTTTTAATTTCAAACTCCTTAAAGTCTACAATCTTATAATGACAGATTGTGCCTTTTTGGGAAAAAGCACTCAACGAAAGCAGTAATATACTCCAAAACTTCAGTATTCTTATCATTTTGACTTTATTATATTAGCTGTTGCTTTTTTATACATCGCATCTAATTCTAAAGGACTAATTTCTTTTCCTTCCAAAGGCTCGAGTTCAAAACTTTTAGTGCTGAAATTAATCACTTTCGTCTTATAGATTACCGGAAGATTGGATTTATTCATTTCCAATTCTAAAATTAAACCCGGCAAACCGCCGTATCCAACAGGCCCATAACCAAAAGGAATCTCTGGAGCAAACCAGGCGACAACCTCATGCTCAAATTTTCCTTTAGAATTTTCAGTAACTTCAGTTGTAGTGGCTTTAAAAACCTTAAAACCGTCGATCATTTTATATGCTGAAGAAATCTTCCACTCCCCTGTGCCTTTGGTTTTTTCTTTAATTAGGTACCACTCATTAAAAGCCTCCTTTCGAATAACTAATTTATTACTGTCAGCTTCTGTTAGGTACACCTTATCGAGCCCTACCATGACTTTGGAGAAATTATAATATGGTTTTCGATCTACTTCAATATAGCCAATGTTTTGCTAACAACTTCGGGTATAAATCCCCTAAAACCTAAACCTAGCTGAAATAATCAAATTTCGGCCTGCTGCGGCAATGCCAGAACTATAAGTACGATAACGTTGATCGGTTATATTTTCTAAAGAAACGCTAAGTAACCAGTTTTCATCCAGATCGTACTGGCCGGTAAGATTTAATGTGTACCAGGAGGGCGAATATGGATTTCCGTTCGCATCAATGGCATATAAATATGCCTTTCCCTGCTCTGATGTTGCTAAATCAGTATAACTAATTTCGCCATTATATTCCGCAAAAAGATCTAGCTTTAGTTTCTTTTTATGCCAGATTAAATGAGTATTTCCAAAAATTGGCGCAGCATGACGCAAAGGAGCACTGGACCCATCATCTAATTCTTCTTCACCATCGGTAAATGAAATTTTTGAAGCCATACGTAAAGCCACTGAAAAATCGACCTCAACACTTCCCTCAACTCCATAAACATGCGCATTAGATGCATTTTGTATCGCCTGCACATTACTTGCTTCGCCTTGATAATCGATTTCAGTTTTACCATTCAGGTTAAAATCGCGGCGCACCATCGCCTCTTCTAACCAGGTATAAAAACCTGTTAGACCAAATCGGATATTTTCAGCTGGTGTCCAATTCACTCCAACTTCAGCATTGTAAGCATACTCCGGTTTTAAATCGGGATTAGGCACGACCACCGATCCTGGTTCAGAATCAAAAATTTTACCCACATCATCGATATTTGGTGCTCTAAAGGCAGTAGATGCATTTACACGCCATTGTAAAAACCGGTTTTGTTTCCAGTTGATTCCCGCACTTGCGGTTAGCGCTCCGGTATTAATATCAGCATCTCGAAACGGAAAATCATACAGGTTTTCCTCGAATTGGGCGTCTAACAAAATATGATTATAGCGCAAACCCGACTGGAAATTCAAGGCTTCTTGAATTTGCAACTGATAGGTTGCATAGGCTGCTAAAGACTGCCAGCTGGAATTATCGGGATAGCGAGAAACCGTCTGTTGTCTGGAACCTGAATTTATATTTTCCTGAAAACCTTCAGAATTTACCTGATTGTTCACATATTCTACTCCGTAAAATAACTTACTGCCCCCAAATGTCTTTTCGAAATCCAAATTTGCGGAATAAGCACCTACATTTTCTTTCGTGTTAAATAAAATTTCTTTGCCAAAATCACGATCATGCCGGCTTTCTTCAAAAAACTGATAAGCTAAAGTAAATTGCGCTTTATCATACACATCGCCATTCCCTTTTTTATTAATTTTGAAATCGCCTAAAAACCATCTTTGCGGCCCATAATACCATTCGGCTGACCTTAACTGATCGTTTCTACGACGATACAAACGATCGTACCTGGGAACATCTGAAGTCTCACTATAAATTAGCCCTAAACTAAAATTCCATGTTTCATTGGGCATATATTTTACTTTTTCCAGCAAACTAAGCTGCGTATAATCGGTTGGTTTTTGAATTAATGGATCTTCATTTTTCAAAATCACGTCTTCACCATTTTCTCGTGCAGCATATTCGGTTCTTAAATAAGAATCAGGACCGTGCTTTCCCATTTTTAAATCGTCAAAATCTGAATAAGAAATCGAGGTCTGAAATGCCCAATTTCGTCTTCCCAAATTCACATCGGCATGCAACGTCTGTTCGTTATTTGCCGATGAATACCTTCCGTAGAAATTACCACTAACCGAAGTTTCTGCACCAAACGAAAATCGGGGTTTTAGCGTATAAAAATTCATCACCCCGCCAATAGCATCACTCCCATAAACCATGGAACCAGGACCTAAAATCACTTCTGCTCTTTCAATCGCCAAAGGGTCTATATTAATCACATTTTGCAGGTTGCCACTTCTAAAAATTGCGGTGTTCATCCTTACGCCGTCAACAGAAATTAGCACACGATTGGTTGCAAAACCGCGGATCATAGGACTTCCCCCACCTAACTGACTTTTTTGCACAAATACCTGACCGGTACTTTCTAACAGATCAGCGGAGGTTTGCGGACTATTCAGCAGTACGTCTTCTTTATCAATACTTACTATTTTCTGCGGAATTTCATCTTTCTGAAGCTGAAATTTTGCTACAGAAAGCACCACCTGATCCAGCTTATTCTGATCTTCCTGAAGATAAACAATCTGGTTTTTAATAGCTGACTTCTTAATTTTGAATACCTCGTGCGAGATATGTTGAAAAAAAAGTACTTCGGTACTATCGAATTTAGATATATCCGCACGACCTTCAAAATTGCTCAGGCTAGTTTTAGTCTTTTCAGCATTAAAAATCATGACATTGCTTAAAGGTTCTTCAGTAGCACTATCCAGCACAATAATATCTTGTGAAAACAAATTTATGTTGAAAAGAACATAAGAGAGAAATACAAAAATTCGCATTAATTAAAAATTTCGTTAAGAACGGTTAGGGATTTTGGTTTTCTAAAACCTTCGATATGTAATTCGTAGTACAGCAACAACATTCTTAAAAAGTCAGCACGTTGTTCACCACTCAATTTTACCCGCTGCATATCATTGAAATTCACATTTAAAAATGCCCGCAAAATATCAAGATTTTCTCCTTCTACGCAATAATCGTTCGTTTTAACAGGCTCAAAAGTTCCTTCCAATAAATTAAAGAATGGCTGCTCGGTATTTAGGTCATCGGGCTGAAATCCTAAAAAACCAGATAATTTCAGCAAAAACATGATATGAAAATTAGCGGTTTTATCATGTAAATCCAACCAGCTAAAAGCGGTTTCTAAAAAGTGATACAGCGCGGAATTGGCTTCTTCTTCCCTAATCGCGCTTTTTAAAACTTCTGCAATAAACATCACCAGGCTGGTTTTGATCATATTGGTATGCAAGGAGGTATAGGTATTGATCACCTTGGCATCTTTTAGGTATTCCAGTGTGCCCTTGTTTTTATGACTTGCGACAATCTCAAGCTGCGTTAATAATTGAAACTGACTTACCTTAAACTTTCCTTTCTTCGATTTTAGAATTCCACGTAACATATAAGTACGCAAACCACTTTCTAAAGAATACAAATTAACGATTAGATCTGCCTCTCCGTATTTCAGCGCACTAATTACAATTGCTTTAGAATTAACTATCATCGAACTTAAAGTATGATTTTGGTGACGGAAGGTATAAAAAAAGCCGCTTTTACAAGCGGCTTTATCTTATTTATGTAGATCAGGATTTATACCACACCTTGAGCTAACATGGCATCGGCAACTTTAACAAAGCCGGCAATATTTGCGCCTTTTACGTAATCTACATAACCATCTTCATCACAACCGTATTCCACACATTTTTCATGAATATCGTTCATGATTTCGTGAAGTTTATTATCAACCTCTTCAGAGGTCCAATTATAACGCAATGAATTTTGTGTCATTTCCAGTCCAGAAGTGGCCACCCCACCCGCGTTAGATGCTTTACCAGGAGAGAATAAAATTTTAGCATCACGAAAGACTTCTACTGCCTCTGGTGTACATGGCATGTTTGCTCCTTCTCCAACACACATACAACCGTTCTCTACTAATTTCTTAGCATCAGCTTCTTCTAATTCGTTTTGTGTAGCACATGGCAATGCAACATCGCATTTCACTTCCCACGGAGTTTTATCTGCGTAAAACTTGGCATTGGTATATTTCTGGGTATACTCATTGATCCTGCCTCGTTTTTCGTTCTTAAGCTCCATGATAAATTGAAGTTTGTCTGCATCGATTCCTTCTTCATCATAAATATATCCACCAGAATCAGACATGGTTACCACTTTAGCGCCAAGCTCTATTGCTTTTTCTGCAGCGTACTGGGCCACGTTACCAGAACCAGAGATAACTACCGTCTTACCTTGCAATTTTTCTCCTTTGGTCTTTAGCATATTCTGGGTAAAATATACGTTACCGTAACCAGTTGCTTCTGGACGAATTAAAGATCCACCGTAAGACAATCCTTTTCCGGTTAAAATTCCGGTGAATTCGTTTCGTAATCTTTTATACTGGCCAAACATATACCCAACTTCACGTGCTCCCACTCCAATATCTCCGGCAGGAACATCAGTGTTATGCCCTATGTGCTTGCTAAGCTCTAGCATAAAACTTTGGCAAAAACGCATTACTTCATTATCCGACTTTCCTTTTGGATCAAAATCTGAACCTCCTTTACCTCCACCCATAGGTAAGGTTGTAAGACTATTCTTAAAGGTTTGCTCAAAAGCCAAAAACTTAAGAATACTTAAATTTACCGATGGATGAAAACGCAGACCTCCTTTGTATGGTCCGATGGCCGAATTCATTTGTACACGATAACCGCGATTAATCTGAATGTTACCTTCATCGTCTAACCAAGATACTCTGAACATGATTACACGCTCTGGCTCTACCATACGCTCTAATAATTTAGCGTTTTGATATTTTTTATTTTGTTCAATAAAAGGTATTATGGTTTCAGCAACTTCATGAACCGCTTGTAAAAATTCGGGTTCATTTTGATTTCTTTTAGACACTTTATCCAAGAAATCCTGTATATTTTTTTCCATAAGGCGTCGCTTAAGTTTGTTTAAAAAAAATGTTTTTTCGAGGTGCAAATATATGAGATATATAAAAATTATCGATAAAATTTTAGTTTTTCATACAATATTAACTTTCTATTGAATTTCATTAAAAAAAAGAAAAACTCAATTTAAAAATACCTAATCTTCTTTTTATATATTTGCCTATAAATCCTTTAACCCCCTGTATTGAAGCGGATTCGTATCATATTTTTAATCGGTTTTTTATGCATTTCATCTCCTTATTCTTTTGGGCAGGTATTGCACGAAATAGGAGTTACTGCCGGGCCGGCAGCTATTACTTCCGATTATGGACAACGCGGTGAATTTAGAAACTTTTATTACAACACCGGTTTTGGGGTAGGATTTCAGCATTACATGAATTTTGTATACACCGGGAATAATTACCGCACAAGCTATTTTAAAGACTTTTTTAGGGTAAGAACAGAAATAGATTATTTTCATTCTTACTTAAACCATTACGGCCCTATTTCTTACCAAAACAACCCCAGGGGAGAAATGCTAAGAGCTATGCACGGTGAAACCAATATATTCGAAATAGGTACGCAACTGGAATGGCACTTTACCCAAATTAGGGAGTTTCTGATTTTTTCAGAACGCTTTTCTCCATATATCACCGCAGGCATACATGCAGTTTACTACATCCCTGATGCGTACAGTGATCTTGGACCCATCGATAATCCTAGAGTCTTATTCCCTGCTTTTCAGGGGGGACTTAATTTAGATAGCGGGTTCACCTATAATTTCGTGTTTGGGGGAGGCACGCGCTATCGACTGGGAAGAAATAGTGATTTAGTGGCTGAAATTAAATGGCAGTATTATGGCAGTGATTACATTGAAGGCTTAAATGTACAAGGGCCGCAAAATAAATCGAACGACTGGACCATTTGGCTAAACTTTGGATATATTCACTATCTCAATTTTTAGAAAGCTTCTTACAGAATGAATAAAACCATCCTTAGGCAATTCATTCCTGAAATTTATCGAACTCCTTTATTTTTTGGCCAAAACAGTTATTTACCATCATTTCAAATTGCGGAATATTTTCGATTTTAGTAACATATACCGCACGTGAATCACCGTACTTTAACCGGATCACCTTCTCATTTACTTCCTTAAGACTTAAGCTACGGTCCCTTTCATCTTTAAACAACACCTGATTTCCTGCACTCAGCATAAAATCCTTTAATTTAAAATGAATATTTTCGTTCTGGCCGTAAATATCTATAGCCCCTTTAGAAATGTAATAACGCGGAATAGTACCGTCGCAAGGCTCGTAAAGTAAAAACTGATCGTTATATTTTTTAATCTCAACCAGTTTAAATATAGAATTTTCATGTTTTCTTACTTCGGAAGTGATCACCGAATCTAATTGCTGATAAAAAACCGAAGTCTTTGTAGTATCTATAAAAAGTTGATACTTTTTTAAATCTAATGCCGCAGCAGAGGTGCGCTCGGGAATGCTGTCTGATGGAGCCATATAAGGATCCATAGATGTTACTTCAGTTTCAACTTTGGTAGAAGTATCGTTTTTACAACTGAAAAAGCTCAAAAAAACAATGAATATAAAAAATATCCTATACCTCATCTGCATATAATATCTTCCCTCCTTTTTCAACAATTCCAGCTTTTGCTTTTTCAAAACCTGTAGCATCTATAGCGCATGTGGCATCTTCAATTAAAAAAGCTGCAAAACCTTCAGCTAAAGCATCCTTAACACTAAAAGCTACACAAAAATCACCGGCCAGACCGGCAAAATATAGCTCGGTTACTCCTTTTTCTTTTAAATAGCCACTTAAACCAGTAGATTTTAAATGAGCATTATCATAAAACCCACTGTAACTATCAATTTCAGGATCGGTACCTTTTCTAAAAATCGCTTCGATTTTATTCAATTTCAGCTTAGGATGAAAATCGGCACCCCTACTACCCTGCACACAATGATCCGGCCACATGACCTGATCGATTCCGTTTAAATCAATTACCTCGTAAAGGTTTTTATGATGGGTGCTGGCAAAACTTGCATGACCCTCCGGATGCCAGTCCTGGGTAGCAAGCACTAAATCGAATTGATGCTGAATTTTATTAATTATTGGTACAATCTTATCGCCATCGGGAACGGCTAAGGCGCCGCCAGGCATAAAATCGTTTTGTACGTCTATAAGAAGTAAAGCCTTCATGCCATTTTACATTTTATGTTCGCTAATTAATCGATCCCTCTCTGCCTTTAATTTTTCTGAGATACTGACTTTATAAATATGCGGATTGTTAAAGCGTTTATACTCAAGTGGTAATTCTGCCAATCTCGATTTGCTGTATGCCGCAATTTCAGAAAGTGTTCTTTTTTTGATTTTCATTATGCCATTTTCCATTACTGGTTGCAATAATGCTTCTTTTTGGTAAGCGGAAACATCTAAAAACTTGTAAGGTTCTGACGGATGAAAAACTTTAGACAGTTCAGTATCGTTTTCGTTTTCCATCACAATTACATCGACCCCTGCACACTCTCCGTTTTTATCTTTCATTCGGTATACCTGCTTTCGATGCGGCAAAGTGGTTTTAATCAAACTTTCTGAAATCTTGATTCTTGGCTTTCCGTCTGAAAATGTGAGCTTATACACACCATCTAAAGCTGCATCAGGTTTGCCAATCACAAGATTTGTTCCCACTCCGTAAATATCGATTGGCGCATCCTGTTCCTGTAAACTTTTAATCACAAATTCATCTAATTGATTTGAAGCCGCAATTTTCACATATTCGAGACCAGCAGCATCTAAAAGTTGTCGCGCTCTTTTACCCAAATATGCCAAATCTCCGCTATCTAAACGAATAGCCATTAATTTTTGGCCTTGTTCTTCCATTTCCTTTGCCACTGTAATCGCATTGGGGATACCACTTTTTAAAGTATCATAAGTATCCACCAAAAGCACACAAGCTTTAGGCCGGCCTCTGGCGAATTCCCTAAAAGCGGTAAGCTCATCATCATAACTCTGCACAAACGAATGCGCCATCGTTCCAGAAACCGGAATATCCAAATCCCGACCGGCAATGACATTACTGGTCCCGTTAAAACCGCCAATCATGGCCGCTCGCGTGGCGTAATAACCGCCAGGACCCTGTGCACGTCGCAACCCAAAATCAAGCAAAGTCCGCTCTCGAGACACCAATCGCATTCTACTGGCTTTGGTTGCTATAAGGGTTTGAAAGTTTAATAAATTCAATAAAATCGTTTCGATAATCTGAGCTTCGATTAAATTGGCTTCCACCTGTAAAACAGGTCGGGTTGGAAAAACTACATCCCCTTCCTGTACCGAGTAAATATTTCCTGAAAATTTAAAATTCTCGAGATATTCTAAAAAATCATCCTCAAAATCGTATTGCTTTAAAAATTGAATATCTTCCTTACTAAACCGAAGATTTGTAATAATTTCCAGTAAATCTTCTAACCCTGCAAAAATGGCAAAACCACTTCCGTACGGGATTTTTCTGAAATAATAATCAAAAACGGCTTTGGTGTTTCGTTTTCCATTTTTAAAATAAACCTGCGACATTGCAAGTTGGTATTGATCGGTATAGGTTGCCGTAAAATCAAACATAAGAGGTTGGTTTTGTAAATCGATAATCAAGATTTATTTTTTTAATGAACTATGCAGTTTATCCACATCGTTAATTAAATTTCAGCCAATCGATTTTTATAAAATTCTAAATCTTCAGTCCTGAACAATACAAATTTAAGCCTTTGCAAGTGTTTTAACCCTTCTGCTTCCGTCAAAATTGTATTAAAAACCATTTCAACGGCATTAATTTTGGAATAACAGAAAATTCCTGTTGAAATTTCAGGTATAACCACCTACTTGATTTTATGTTTTCAGTGAGTTTTATAATATACTGATAGAATATTCTATCTTCAGGTTTGTCGTTTTCCTAAAGTTTATTTCCCGATTTTATAAATCGTATTGTTAACCCCCGGAGGGAGTTTAGCATTTGCGGCATTTACTATAGCATCAACATCTGGTTGACTTGCAATATTTACATTTTTTATAAAAATGTATAAATCATGGATTTTCAGACTCATAGCACTAATATTTTTTCCAAATTCAATTTTATTTAAAATACTGCTTTATTTTTTTGAATATTATTTAGTGATAATTAAAAATTCCGTTATATTTGCATCCGCAAAATTGATTGCAAATTCCTCCTTAGCTCAGTTGGTTAGAGCATCTGACTGTTAATCAGAGGGTCCTTGGTTCGAGCCCAAGAGGGGGAGCAAAAAATTTTAAAGGCAAATTCAGCTGCCGGGAATGCTGAAGACATATTGATATATTCCTCCTTAGCTCAGTTGGTTAGAGCATCTGACTGTTAATCAGAGGGTCCTTGGTTCGAGCCCAAGAGGGGGAGCAAAAAGCCACACTAGTTTTAGTGTGGCTTTTTTGTTATCTTCCATGATGCATTTTGTTTATATTATTTATTCGCAGAAAGTTGATCAATACTATATCGGAGAAACCGAAGATATTGAAAATAGGGATCAATTCTACAATCTGGGTTTTTACGATTTTAAGAATATAATTTAATCAAGGTGTACCGATATACACATCCTTCAGCGAGTTCCTCAAAAATAGATTTCTAGTTTGTAAGTTTAGTAACGTTCAAAATGAGGTAGAAGACCAATCCTAATTGGTATGAAAATGAGCTCATCGTTGACGTTAAGGAGGTTACCGAAGAAGAGGCGAAAAGAAGATTAGAAGAACATCCTGATAAATGGAAGAAACAGAAGATGGAATTGAATTAAGTGATGAGGATGCTTTAACCTTAATAAAAACATCAGTAATTATTGACCACTGGTCAACTTTAGATTTTCAAATTGAAGACAAGGAACCATTCGTTGTAGGATATATCAAAACAGAAAGTAGAACTGAATAACAATAACACAATGCCCCAATCAAGTGGATGGCTCCGCCATCGAATGACGGAGTAGCACCCCTCACACCACCAGAAAGATTGAAGGTCTGCGTATTCCGCTTTTCATTCTATTGATTGGAAGCCCTGAATCCACCACACAAAAATCTTAGATAATCTTACCTAATCTTTTCGCGAAGAGTTTACTTCCCAATATTAGTACTAAAGTTATCTTCATATCTTACATAGCTGTGACCTCTATTTTCCTGTTATTTCTCAAACTCATCGAGCAGGGATTAGAGCATACCTAAACTTTATTTAAAATTAATCTAATTAAAATTTGTGATAAAAGTAAGTTCGTTTTAAATTCGCAATCGATTATTTAGAATTGTTTTAAATAAAATTCAAAATGAAAAAAAATTACTTTCTCTACTTCTTTTTACTAGCACTATTTAACACGGCCTATGGTCAGAATATTTCCATTCACGGAAAAGTTTTTTCCGATTCGGGAACTCCAATTCATAATGCCAATGTATTTGTACTAAACTCCAGCACAGGTGCTATGACCAATAAGAACGGACACTACGAACTTAAGAATCTTGCCCCTGGCAAATACACTATAAAAGCTTCCTATCTGGGATATGAATCTATAAATAAATCAATCACTGTAAAGGAAGGAACAAAAGCTGAACTAGACTTCCTATTAAATGAATCGGCCACCCAGTTGCAAGGGGTAGAGATTATCGGTAGGAAAGAACGTAACTACAAGAACACCACCTCTTTTATTGGTACTAAATCAGCTACGCCGCTTATCGACGTACCGCAGGCCGTAAGCTACGTCACTAAAGAGGTTATCTTAGATCAGGCAGCCTTTACCGTGAACGATGTGGTGAAGAATGTTAGTGGTGTTAACCAGTTTTCTTTTTATAACGACTTAACAATTAGAGGATTTAGAGTTCAGGGACAACGAAATAGTAGTATGCTTTTAAACGGCTCCCGAATGATGACCAGTTTTTGGAGTCAGCAGATTATTCCCCATGTCGAGCGAGTAGAAGTTATTAAAGGGCCTGCTTCTGCCCTGTTTGGAAATGCATCCCCAGGCGGAACAATAAATACCGTTACAAAAAAACCGCTACAAACCACTAAACAATCTATAAGTGCCAGTATGGGTAGTTTTAATACGTTTAGGTTGTTAAGCGACTTTACCGGCCCAATGAGCAAAGACAAAAAGCTTTTATACCGTCTAAACTTAGGATACCAAAATACCGATGGTTTCAGGGATTTGCAATTCAACAAAAATATTGTTGTGGCACCTTCGTTCTCTTTTATCCCTAACGAAAAAACACGTTTAAATTTAGATGTAGTCTACCAGGACAATAAAGGACGACTGGATCGTGGACAAGCCGTTTTTGGTGATGGCGACCTCTACTCTACACCAATAACTACTTCCTTAAGTGCAGAAAATGATTACCTGAACGAACAAAATCTAAATGTAACTTTATCATTTCAGCATAAATTCAATGAACACATCAGTTTTAATAGTTCGTATATGAATTCTGGTTACGATGAAGATTTGTTAGAGCATAGAACGGCCAACAATTTTTTGGCCCTTGGTGACGGCTCTTATGATATTACGAAAGTAGCTATGCGCGTATTTAATCGTAAGCGCTCATGGAACAACCAAAACTTTACCAATTACCTTAATGTTGATTTTAACCTTGGAGCCATAGAGAACAAGTTTTTGGTGGGCTATGATTATTTTCAACAGGAGCTGGAGCCGGGAGGATCTCAACTAGAGGCCAACGCTTATCTTTTAAAAAATGGTAAGGCAACGAATTCCTTCAATGTTGCCAAAAAAGATAATTATGTACTTGACGAAAATGGCAACCCTGTAGCCAATGTAGCGCCTTTTGATCTGACTTCTACCAACGGAAACGCTATGCGCGACATGAGCAATTATGTGTATGGTATTAGAAATTATGACCGGTACAAACAAACCGGAAATGGTATTTATCTACAAAACCAATTTCAATACAAAAAGTTTAATCTTTTGGTGGGGCTACGCTACGATGACTTTACCGATTATCTAAACTATGAAACTGCTGAAGAAGAAAAAATTAGTCAGGATAAATTTATACCACGAATCGGAATGGTATACAAGCTTAAACCAAATGTTAACTTTTACGGCACCTGGGTAAAGGGTTACCAACCGCAAACGGCCACCACTATCAATAATCCTGAAGCCGGAGGGCCTTTTGATCCTTTGACCAGTGAATTGTTTGAAGCTGGGATAAAAACAGAGTGGTTCAATAAACGCCTAAGCGCTACTTTAGCTGTTTATTCCCTAAGCCAGAAAGGCGCTTTATACAATGCTAATGATTCCAGTAACTCTGATTTACTAAAGCAAATTGGGGAAGAAAAATCAGAAGGTGTTGAAGTTGACATTTACGGTCAGATTATGCCCAACTGGAGTGTGATTATGAATTATGCATATAACCACGCTTATTTTACCGAAGCCGATGAATCTACACTCGCCACTTTTGGTAATCAAAAACCCAACGCCCCCAGAAATACCTTCAATTTTTGGTCAAAATATATCATTGATCATGGAGATTTAAATGGATTAGGATTTGGACTTGGTTACGATTATGTAGGCGAAAGAAACGGATCTATTGTGAGAGACCCAGAGTTGATCCCGGTTTTTCCTAGTTATGGATTGTTTAATGCCGCTATCTATTATAAAGTGAATAAATTCCAGATACAATTAAATATTAATAATGTATTTGACAAAACACATTGGGTAGGTGGTTACGATTTCTTGCGTGCCTTCCCGGGTAGACCTCGAAACATTATGTCAACCGTTTCATATACTTTCTAGCATTGAAATTATCAAAGAAAAAGTTATTTAAAATTCATAGTTGGATTGGTACCAAGTTAAGCATACTATTTTTTATAGTATGCTTTTCAGGTACTATGGCAACCCTTAGCCACGAGATGGATTGGTTATTTATTTCTGAGATCAGGGCTAAACCCCAAAAAGAATTTGCCTCGAGAAATACCATTATCAGTAATCTCAAAAAGCAATATCCCAATGCTCAGATTTCCTATTGGATGCGGGCAGAAGAACCTTATTTATGTGATATCATCTATACAAAGGTGGATGGCAGGCAAACCTATGTCTTCGCCAACCCATATACAGGAAAAATACAGGGAAATGCCAATCTTACCTTTCAACGCTTTTTCAGGGATCTTCACTATTTTTTATTTATGCCTTTTTATCAATTTGGCTATTTAGTGGTATTGAGCTTTGCTTTTTTGTTGCTGATTTCCTTTTTAACGGCTTTATGCTTTTATAAAAAATGGTGGAGAAAATTATTTAAACTCGAAACAACAAAAGGCCCGTTGGTGTTTTTCAGAAGTCTTCACCGGCTCGTGGGATTATGGTCTATTCCGTTTTCCATGCTGTTTTCAGCTACCGGAATATGGTATTTTATAGAACGCACCAATATTGCCGATGTACGCACCGCAGTAAACCCTAAACCTCCAAAGCTGGAATATAGCAATGCAAATAACGATAGTATTAATCTTACCTATACTATTGACTATGACCGTATCACTCAGGTAGCCCAAAAAGCAATTCCTTATTTTAAGCCAGAAGGTATAAACATCCCCAATACAAAGAATGAGCCTGTGTATGTTAGGGGCAACTCTGATGTTCCGCTGGTTCGTCAACGTGCTAATAGGGTCTATATAAACCCATATAACTACAAAGTAGTAAAGATCCAAAATGCTAAAGATATAAGTAATATCATGTGGATAAATGATATTGCCGATCCACTTCATTTTGGATACTGGGGAGGACTAACCACAAAGATTATCTGGTTTTTTATAGGTTTAGGCATTTCTTCATTGATATTAACCGGAATATGGATTACCCTAAAACGCAAGGCGTTACAAAGAAAAAAGAAGCAAATCCCAATATTGGGTAAATGGAAGTTTGTAAATTGGGGTATATATATCCTTCTAATCATAAGCATGTATGTACAACTGGTGTCACGTTACCATACGTCATCTACAGGAATACTGGTCATTAGCTGTGGATGGATTGTAATTTTACTGCTTACTTATTATGTTTTTGTTCACCGTTTAAAAAAGGCCGTTAATACAAAATAGGAGTACCTCGACTTTCCAGAAATTGTTATGATTAGTGATATACACCTTTTCTAAAATCAGTTTTTTAAAAGCCATCCTCTTTTTAGTACCAAAGTTTTGCTATTTACCAATTTGTAATCATTTATAACCGATGTCGATTATGGTAGACATTTTGGGGCATTTCGATACAAATTTTCCTTGAAAATTCACT
The DNA here is from genome assembly GCF_056859415.1 of Zunongwangia sp. L-65. Taxonomy (NCBI): domain Bacteria; kingdom Pseudomonadati; phylum Bacteroidota; class Flavobacteriia; order Flavobacteriales; family Flavobacteriaceae; genus Zunongwangia; species Zunongwangia sp. L-65. The sequence goes on along the minus strand of NZ_JBSXOK010000068.1, from coordinate 115,989 downwards.
CAATGTCCCAAAAATGGAAGCTCCATTAAAATTTTTCAGTAAACTACCTCAGGGCAAGCCCACCAGGCATTCGATAGAGACTAAATTTCAATTCCGAGGCCTCCCGATTGCTATCGTTACGGGGTACTAAACCTTTTGGCGGTGCCAATAAAGATTTCACTCATCCTCCTGCATTTTATGGAATCAAACTCAGATGAATAACATTAGGAAAATCGCTGAAATTTTCACTATTTTTATAAAATCTTAACCTCTAGCTGCTTTTTATTGTTGATTATTAATTTTGAGATGCTATGAAAATTTTGAGACCTGCAGCGCTTATTGCTTTTTTATTAATGATATCCTGTAAACACGATACTAAGGATTCACAAACCGATGAAAATAAAACAGCATCGATTCAAACCGATGAGGATTTTAGACCTGCTTTCCATTTCTCCCCAAAGGAAAACTGGATGAATGATCCTAATGGAATGTTTTACTTAAACGGTACGTATCATTTATTCTTTCAGCATTATCCAGAAGATAATAAATGGGGCCCAATGCACTGGGGACACGCTACCAGTAAAGACATGATTACCTGGAAAGAACAGGACATCGCTCTTTTTCCCGATGAAAAAGGCTATATTTTTAGCGGGAGTGCGGTTGTAGATCACAATAACACTTCTGGCTTTGGAGATGGCACCACTCCGCCAGTTGTAGCCATGTTTACCTATCATGATGCGAAGGCTGCTGAAGAAGGCCGAATCGATTATCAATCGCAGGCTATTGCTTATAGCCTGGATGAAGGAAAAACCTGGACAAAATACAAAGAAAACCCGGTAATTAAGAATCCCGAATTACAAGATTTCAGGGACCCTAAAATGAACTGGGATGAAGCAAACAATCAATGGTTAATGGTGCTTTCGGCTAAAGACCGTGCATATTTTTATACTTCAGAAAATTTAAAAGACTGGAAAAAGGTATCGGAATTTGGTGAAAATTACGCAGCGCAAGACGGCGTTTGGGAATGCCCCGATTTCTTCCCTATGAAAGTAGAAAACAGCGAAGAAACCAAATGGGTGCTTATTCAAAGTACTAATCCCGGCGGATACAATGGCGGCTCAGCCACGCAATATTTTGTGGGTAATTGGGATGGTAAGAACTTTACTCCTGAAGCCGATCTTCATGGAAAAAACATAGACCATCCTTACTGGCTGGATTTTGGAAAAGATAATTATGCCGGAGTTACATGGTCTAATATTCCAAAAGAAGATGGCCGGACTTTATTTATGGGCTGGATGTCTAACTGGCTTTATGCTCAGGAAGTTCCTACTGAAACATGGAGAAGCGCCATGACAATTGCACGAAAATTAACGCTAAAAAAAGAAGATGATAAGTATATTATCACATCTACCCCGGTTAAAGAACTTGAAAAATATATTGGTGAAACGATCACCAAATGGAAGGTAACCGACGAGGATCATGCCATAATCGATACCAACGAGCTTGATCTTACCAAAGCACAGGTTTCTTTTTTAATTCCCAAGATCACCAAAGATGTTCATTTATCTTTAAGTAATGATAGTGGCGATCATTTTAAATTTGGATTTAAAAAAGCAGAAAACGAGTTTTATATTGATCGATCTGAATCTGGAATTACTGACTTCGGAAAGGAATTTGCTTCTACCATATCTACCGGAAGAAGAATATCGACTTCAGATTCCTTACAAGTAAACATGATTTTAGATAATATGAGCATCGAAGTTTTTTATGATGACGGAGAAACAGTAATGACCGAGATCTTCTTTCCCAAGCAGCCTTATACCAGTTTAAAAATTAATGAAGGTGTTCCTGTAATCGATATTGAAGCCAACGAATTCAATTTTAATTAATAACTATTCGAATTAAAATCCATGTCCATAAGCACTGAAGCAGAATTAAACGGAATGAAAAAGATTAGTGAAGTTGTTGCAATTACACTTAAACTAATGAGAGCATTTACAAAACCTGGAATTTCTACCAAAGAACTGGACGATTATGGCGGTGAAATTCTTAAAAGTTATGGTGCAAAATCGGCACCTTTCGAAACTTATGGGTTTCCCGGTTATACCTGCGTTAGTGTAAATAACGAAGCTGCCCACGGTATTCCGTCAGAAAATAAAATTCTAAAGGAAGGCGATTTAATAAATATCGACGTGTCCGCAGAATTAAATGGATTCTGGGCAGATAATGGAGGTTCTTTTATTATTGGAAAAGATCTCAATAATCACCAACCTCTGGTAGATGCTTCGAAGAATATTCTGCAAAAAGCGATAAGTCAAATTAAAGGCGGAGTGAAAATCGCAGATATAGGCTATTTAATGGAAACTGAAGCGAAAAATTCTGGATTTAAGGTCATTAGAAATTTAGCAGGACACGGGGTGGGTAGAAGTTTACACGAAAAGCCCGAAAACATTCTAAATTATAGAATTAAAAGCAATCGGGAACGCTTCAAAAAAAATACCACGGTAGCCATAGAAACTTTTATCGCTACAAAATCGACCATAGCAGTAGAGCAAAATGATGGCTGGACACTTATTGGAAACAAAGGTGGTTATGTAACACAACATGAACATACTATTATGGTCACCGATGGTCTTCCTTTAATATTAACTGCAGCTAACGAAATTTGGAACTAAAATGACACAAAAGCTAAAAGCAGTCTCTTTTGGAGAAATTTTATATGATATTTTCCCTAATTCAGAAAAAATTGGGGGAGCACCTTTAAATGTTGCTTCCCGCCTAAGCGCCAACGGAATTGACACCACGATGATTAGTAGTGTTGGCCAGGATGAAAAGGGAAAAAATTTATTGGAATACCTAAAATCCAGAAAAATAGATCATTCTTTAGTTGCTAAAACTCCAGATTTCCCTACCGGTGTAGTAAATGTAGAGCTCGATAAAAATGGTTCAGCTTCTTATACTATCGAATATCCTGCTGCATGGGATAAAATCGATATTTCTGAAAATATGATCGAAAAAGTAAATACTTCAGATGCTTTTATCTTCGGAAGTTTGGTTTGTCGCGATCAAAAAAGCAGAGAGACCTTAAATGAATTACTCCAATATGCAAAATTCTCTGTTTTCGACATCAATCTAAGACCACCGCATTACAAAAAAGAAGTTTTAGAAGACCTTATTTTAAAAGCTGATTTCATTAAATTTAATGACGACGAATTATATGAGATCGCGGCGATGTTTGACTCGCCTTTCCACTCGCTGGAGCAAAACCTCAGCTACATGGCTAAAATCACTAATGCCAAAACCATCTGTGTAACCAAAGGCAGCCATGGTGCCGTTCTTTTTACTGAAGGAAAATTATACTACAACAGCGGTTATAAAATAAAAGTAGCAGATACCGTGGGAGCCGGTGATAGCTTTTTAGGATCATTGATTTCAAAATTATTACAACAAGAAACACCTCAAAAAGCGTTGAATTATGCCTGCGCGATTGGCGCCCTGGTGGCCTCGCAAGAAGGAGCAAATCCTAAATTTTCTGCTGAAGAAATTGAAAAGTTTATGTTTCCTGATAGGGTGTAGAGGATAACCGGAGACAGACTGCAATTCTTTGCAAAAGATTTTGTATCAAAGTCTCCAGTTAAGTAGCAGTTTGATAAAATTATGCGTAGCCTCCTCGCTGTTAAAAGTTAAGAGAAAAGAATCAGGAGACAAGAGACAAGACTTAGCGCCGAATTTTAAGGTGCCGCTTAAGGAAAATTTGGATTTAAAAAAGGATTATAAAATTTCTTAAATCGAAATGCGATGCTGAATCGTAGTCCGGAGATTAGAATTATTTATTCCCTAGAAAACGTAAGCCTCTAAAAGCATAATATCCTACGAAATACCCCAGACCCATCATTAAGATTGGGTTTAAGTTATCACCAAGTATATCTTTAAATATCAAATTAATCGCAAGCAATACACTAAAAATAGCGATAAATCCTAGCGTAAGAATAGTATTCAAACTGATTTTATTTTCACTCATAGTATACGTTTTTAAAGACAAAAAATATTTTATTTCCCCCGAATAATTTACAATTTAGGTATTTTTTATTTGAAATGGAAAATAGTAATTAAAATAAAGGAATGAACAGGAATGTTCAACAACCTGCAAGGGAACATCGAAGAAAAGCCAACGCCTAAAAGCAGACAGTTTCAAGCTAAAAGCTCCCAACTAATTCCACTCCATTCTAAATACTAACAATACTAAACTAAAACTTCTCCCAGTCTTTCCAAACCGGTTCGATTCCGTTTTTCCTTAACATGGTAGCGATCCTTTCGGTGCTACGCTCATCTGAAATTTCAAACTGCTCCAACGATTGTGGTTCTACCACATAACCACCAGGATTGGTTTTTGATTCGGCACTCATCGAAGTGATCCCTAAATGCGCAATATGATCGCGAAATTTTTCCTGTTCGCGGGTAGAAATCGATAATTCTACATCCTCATCTAAAATTCGGTACGCACAGATTAATTGTAGCAAATCGGGATCGGTCATTTCAACTTTGGGCTCTAAACCGCCGCTAAAAGGTCGCAATCTTGGGAAAGAAATCGAATACTTTGTTTTCCAATAAGTCTTCTGCAAATATTTAAGGTGCAAAGCCGTAAAAAAACTATCGGCACGCCAATCTTCTAATCCAAATAAAGCCCCAATTCCTATTTTGTGAATTCCGGCTTTCCCCAAACGGTCTGGTGTTTCTAAACGATAATCAAAATTCGATTTTTTCCCTTTAGGATGATGAATTTTGTAGGTCTCGCGGTGATAAGTTTCCTGGTACACTAGAGTGGCATATAAACCATCGTCAACCAATCGTTCGTATTCTTCCAGATCCAGCGGTTGGACTTCAATAGAAATATTTGCAAAATGTGGTGTTAAAAGACGAACAGCATTACTCAAATAATCAATGCCCACCGTTCTATTCGCTTCCCCTGTAACCAGTAAAATATGCTGGTAGCCTTTCTTTTTCAGAAATTCGGCTTCTTTTAAAATTTCAGCATCGGTTAAGGTGCGCCGCGGAATTTTATTCGTTAAACTAAATCCGCAATACGTACAGATATTTTGGCATTCGTTACTTAAATACATTGGCGCGTACATTTGCATGGTATTGCCAAAACGCTTTTTGGTAATCAGTTTACTTTTGGTAGCCATTGTCTCTAAATAAGCTTTGGCAGGCGGAGAAATTAAGGCTTTAAAATCTTCAAGATCGGGTTTTACAGCACTTAAAGCACGCTCTACATCTTGTGCATTTTTGTGTTGAATACTTTCCAAAACCTCATCCCAATCATACTTTGCTAATAGGGTTTTAAAACTACTCATATAAAAATTGTGTTAGTGGGCTACTGGCTTGGGCATTCTTACCGGTTCCGGCAAGTTTTGCTTCGTAAGCCATTCGCCCGGATTCTACGGCCATTTTAAAGGCTTTTGCCATTTGTACCGGATTCTTAGAAACGGCAATTGCGGTATTTACCAAAACAGCATCGGCCCCCATTTCCATAGCAAAAGCAGCGTGTGAGGGAGCCCCAATCCCTGCATCTATAATTACCGGAACATTACTTTGTTCGATAATAATTTCTAAAAAATCGAAGGTTTTTAAGCCTTTATTAGTACCAATAGGAGCACCTAAAGGCATTACACATTGCGCACCTACATCTTCGAGACGCTTACAAAGCACCGGATCGGCATGAATATACGGCATGACTACAAAGCCCAGTTTTACCAGTTCTTCACAGGCTTTTAGGGTTTCTACCGCATCGGGCAATAAATATTTAGGATCGGGATGAATTTCGACTTTCACCCAGTTTGTTCCAAGCGCTTCCCTGGCCATCTGGGAAGCAAAAACAGCCTCTTTGGCATCTCGAACTCCTGAGGTATTGGGTAACAAACTTAATTTTTCGTGCGCCAGGCTACTAATCATATCGTCCTCTGTATTGCCAGCCTCAACCCTTTTCAGCGCCACGGTTACCAATTCACTTTCTGAAGCTAAAACCGCTTCGCGCATTAAACCTGAATTACTAAACTTTCCCGTTCCCGTAAATAACCGAGAATCAAAGCTTTTATCTGCTATTTTTAGTTTTTTCATTTTGTATTTTTTATTCCCCTAGTCCCCACCAAAAGGGGGAATTTTATACTTTGATTTTTAATTCTGAAATCAATTCATTTTCAAATCAGTACATTACCACATCATCAAATTGGCTATTTTCTCAAATCTAAATACAAACTTAAATCCACTTCTCGATACAATTGCACCTTACCTCGCAAGCACTCGAAGTGACAAGCGTTTCTCAAGAGTGACTTCAGATCTTCATTTAAAATTCAACATTTAGCATTCAAAATAAATTAGTCCTGAATCTTGCTTCAATTCATTTTCAAATCAGCTCATTACCACATCATCAAATTGACTATTTTCTCAAATCTAAATACGAACTTAAATTCACTTCTCGATACAATTGCTCCTTACCTCGCAAGCACTCGAAGTGACAAGCGTTTTCTCAAAAGTGAATTCATTTCTTCATTTAAAATTCAACATTTTGCATTCAAAATAAATTAGTCCTGAATCTTGCTTCTTGACTCTTGATTCAATTCATTTTCAAATCAGCACATTACCACATCATCAAATTGGCTATTTTCTCTAATCTAAATACGAACTTAAATCCACTTCTCGATACATTTGCTCCTTACCTCGCAAGCACTCGAAGTGACAAGCGTTTTCTCAAAAAGTGACTTCAAATCTTCATTTAAAATTCTAAATAAATTAGTCCTGAATCTTACTTCTTGACTCCTGATTCAATTCATTTTCAAATCAGCACATTACCACATCATCAAATTGACTATTTTCTCAAATCTAAACTCTCACAGCAAAGCGATCTAAAATATGCTGAATTTCATTTTTGGGATCTTTTGAATGCGTTAGTAAGCTGGAAACAGCCACTCCACTTAAACCAATTTTCTTTAGATCCTGAATATCCTTTAATGCAATGCCACCTATGGCAATCACCGGTACGCTATTTTCTTTTTTTAGATAGTCTTGCATCAAATGTTGATAACCTGAAAAACCAAGAACAGGACTCAGTTCCTTTTTGGTGGAAGTAAATCGTAAAGGCCCCAAACCAATATAATCAACTCCGTTTTCCAGATGCTCCAAACAATGCTGAAGCGTATTCGCCGTTCCGCCAATGATTTTATCCTTTCCTAAAATCTTTCTAGCCTCTAAAACATCTGTATCTTCTTGTCCCAAATGAACTCCGTCAGCATTACAGGTTTTCGCCACTTTTACATGATCATTTACAATTAGCTTTGCTTTGTATTTGGCGCATAATTCCCTTGCCAAAATCGCCGTTTTCAGTATTTCTTTTTGCGGCATCTCTTTGATTCGTAACTGAATCCAGTTTGCACCTGCCTTTAAAACACGTGTTATATTTGCTAAGTGTTCCTCGCGATCTTTACCCTGCGAGATATAATGCAAACAGGAGATTTCTTTTGGTAAATTCACCGAATGTTTAGTTGAAAACTGACTCATATTGTTGCTGAATTTTAATAAAACTATGTATTGGATCTTCCTGTAGCCAAACCGCTCCCAAAACAGCCACACCATAAAACCCCATATTATAGGCAAGTGGAATTTTCGCTGCATCTATCCCGCCAAGCGCGATCACTTTTTGCTGGATGTCCAGGACTTGAAACGTTTTTCCCACATACCCGGTTTTAGAGATGGAATTAAAAATCGGACTCAAAAAACAGTAATCGAAAATCGATGTTCTCGAGATCTTTTCTTTTTGATGAAACGAGGTACTCACTGTAAATTTTAAATGCTGAAATGCGTTGACATAATCTTCTAAAGTTTCCTTCATACTTGTTCTGAAATATTCCGGAAGATGTACCCCTTTCAACCCAAATTCTCGTGCTAATTCGTGATGCTGATGTAGCACCATTTTAGAACGATATCCCGGCTCAAAGTTTTCTAACCAGGTTTTCAGCTCTTCAAAAGAAACTTCAGGTTTACGAATATGAAATGTTTCTAAACCTGCATCGAACATCGATTTCAGCTGAGATTCTTCATTCTCGATCAACTTTTCCGCAGAAATTACAATCAGCATAATTTTAAGCTTTGTTATTACTTGAAGCTCGCAAACTTCCCACTTTCACCTTTCTAACTTTCAAACTTTCCAACTTTCCAACTTTAAAAACTTACACCTCTACAGATATACTTCGCTGCCTTTCTTTTTAAACTCTTCTGATTTCTCTTCCATGCCTTTTTTGATTGCTTCTTCACTGTCGAGTCCGTTTTCTTTAGCATAATTCCGTACATCCTGTGTGATCTTCATCGAACAGAAATTAGGGCCGCACATCGAACAAAAATGAGCCACTTTCGCATTTTCAGAAGGTAAGGTCTCATCGTGATAAGCTCTCGCCGTATCGGGATCTAAAGCTAAATTAAACTGATCTTCCCATCGAAATTCGAACCTCGCCTTACTCATGGCATCATCGCGATGCTGTGCTCCTGGATGACCTTTTGCCAAATCGGCCGCATGTGCTGCAATTTTATAGGTAATCACACCTTCCTTTACATCTTCTTTATTGGGTAAACCCAAATGCTCTTTTGGCGTCACATAACACAACATCGCACAACCGTACCAGCCGATCATTGCGGCACCAATTCCGCTAGTGATATGATCATAACCCGGTGCAATATCGGTTGTTAATGGCCCTAGTGTATAAAAAGGCGCTTCCCCGCATTCTGCCAACTGTTTGTCCATATTTTCTTTAATCATGTGCATGGGGATGTGCCCGGGACCTTCAATAAAACACTGTACATCGTGCTTCCAGGCAATTTTGGTTAATTCGCCAAGCGTTTCTAATTCGGCAAACTGCGCATAATCGTTCGCATCTGCAATACAACCAGGACGCAAACCATCGCCCAGTGAGAAAGCTACATCGTAAGCTTTCATGATTTCGCAGATTTCCTCAAAATGCGTGTATAAAAAACTTTCCTGGTGATGCGCCAAACACCATTTTGCCATGATCGAACCTCCTCGAGACACGATACCGGTGACCCGTTTTGCAGTATGCGGGATATATTGCAAACGAACTCCGGCATGAATGGTAAAATAATCGACACCCTGTTCGGCTTGTTCAATTAAAGTGTCTCTAAAGATCTCCCAGGTAAGATTTTCAGCTTTTCCATTTACTTTTTCCAAAGCCTGATAAATAGGTACTGTTCCGATGGGTACCGGAGAATTCCGAAGGATCCATTCACGGGTTTCGTGAATATTCTTTCCGGTAGAAAGATCCATGATCGTATCGGCACCCCAACGACATGCCCAAACTGCTTTTTCTACTTCCTCTTCAATCGAAGAACTTACGGCAGAATTCCCAATATTGGCATTGATCTTTACCAAAAAGTTTCGTCCTACAATCATAGGTTCACTTTCAGGATGGTTAATATTACTAGGGATAATTGCACGTCCTTTCGCTACCTCATCCCGAACAAATTCAGGAGTAATGACTTTAGGAATACTCGCCCCAAAACTCTCGCCCGGATGTTGCTCGGTAATCTGATTGATTTCCTGAAGTTTCTGATTTTCCCTAATGGCGATAAATTCCATTTCCGGCGTAATAATTCCTTTCCGCGCGTAATGCATTTGGGTGACATTTTTTCCCGGTTTTGCTTTTAAAGGTTTCCTGATTCGTTGAAATCGAAGTTTCTCCAGCTTTTTATTTTCCTCTCGTTGCCGGCCGTATTCCGAGGAAAGTCTGCTTAACTGCTGCACATCTTCCCTGGCAGCAATCCATTGCTGGCGAATAGGTTTTAAACCCCGGCGAACATCGATCTCTACATTAGGATCGGTGTAAGCACCGCTGGTATCGTACACCAAAACAGGCTCATTTGGCGTTCGGATACCGTTAAATTTATCGAGGGTATCATCAAGACTAATCTTACGCATTGGCACCTTCACATTTTCGTGAAGTTGGCCTTTTACATAAATTTTTTCTGAGTTGGGAAAAGGCGTTCTGCTTATGGCTTCTCCCCGTGGTAACTGGTTAGGTTTCATACTAAAAAGGTTTAGATTGATTTTTAAAATTCGATTACTATTGTAAATCAATCAACCACCCTGCGTAGCACGAATCACCAGTACGTTATTTCCTTCTTCCAACAGGGTATGCTCCCATTGGGGTTTAGAAATAATCTCGTTGTTAATAGCGATTGCAATTCCTAAAGGCTGAATATTCAGCTGCTCCAGCAGTTCATCAAGCTTTACCGGTTCTTTAAAAGAATGATTTTGGTTGTTTACGTTTACAGTTATCATATCCTTAGATTTTTAATAGCTGTAAACCAAGGGGAATTGTCCCTGAAGAAAAGTGAGTAACTTCGTGGTAAATCCACGAGCTATGAACCGAAATTTAATTTTTACTCTTAAACCAGATTATAAATAGTAAGTCTGGTTTTTAAATAAATCAAAAAGATTTCAGCCTGATATTGGCCATATTCGATTCAAAATTTTCGTACTTTTTCCTTCGCAGATGCTAATCTGGATCAGGTTCAAAGGGTGTTATCTCAGCCAAATTTAATTGGCACCCCTAAAGTTTACATTTTCAAAGTTAACTCAAATTTTCCGGGATAAAAAAATGCTGAAGCTATAATCTTCAAAATTGGATACACTTTTAATACCTTTGCTTCTAAATATTCCCTGAAAAATCCAGAGTCGATCTTATATAATTTCAGCTTAAATTTTACAGGGAAAATAATTACACAAGGCAGACTTAAAATTTCGGTATGGCAAAAATCAGGATTACCAAACAATTTTCTTTTGAAACAGGACACGCGCTTTACGGCTATGATGGCAAGTGCCGCAATGTTCACGGCCACAGTTATAAACTTAGCGTAACTGTTATTGGAGAGCCAATCACAGATACTGAAAATGTAAAATACGGAATGGTAATCGATTTTGGTGATCTAAAAAAGATCGTGAAATCTGAAATTGTAGACCAATTTGATCATGCTACAGTTTTTAATCAAAACACCCCACATATCGAGCTTGCCAAAGAATTAAAAAACCGTGGTCATCATGTAATTTTAGTAGACTATCAACCCACCAGTGAGAATATGGTAATTGATTTTGCTGAAAAAATAAAGAAACATTTACCGGATCATATTCAACTACATTCTTTAAAACTTCAGGAAACCGAAAGCAGCTTTGCAGAGTGGTATGCAATTGATAATTAGAAATCTTGATTTTCGAGACTTTTGATATCTTACTGAGTAAACTAAAAAATGAATCCGATTATTCCTGCCATTGTCATCGTAATACTGTTGGGCTCCTATTTTGTGCTGAAAAACTATAACAACAGAAAAAGAGACCAATCGCTGAAAGGAAAGAATATTAGTCAGTTTCAAATTTTAGATGTTCGCACTCCAAGGGAATTTAAGCAGGGACATATAAAAAATGCCATTAATTTTCCGCTGGGCATTATAAATTCAGACAGTCTTAAAAAGTTAAATAAAGAGCTTAATTATATCACCTATTGCGCACATGGAATACGCAGTGTAAAAGCCAGCAAAATTTTAAAAGAAAACGGTTTTAAAGTCACTAATGGGGGGTCGATAAAAGACCTCCAGAAATTAATAGCGTATTCTGAAAACAGAAACTAATCGTGCTTTACAAGTTTCTGTTAACTTTGTAAAAGTTAAGTAACGAGCAATGATCATTCCCGAAGAAAAAAAAGTATATTTTACTAGTGATAATCACTTAGGTGCTCCCACCAAAGAAGCCAGTAAAACCAGAGAGGCGATATTCGTTAAATGGTTGGATGAAATTAAAGAAGATGCCGCTGCTATTTTTTTGCTAGGTGATCTTTTTGATTTTTGGTTTGAATATAAACATGCTGTGCCTAAAGGCTTTGTTAGAGTTTTAGGAAAACTGGCCGAACTAAAAGACAGTGGTATTCCCATCTATTTTTTCATCGGAAATCACGACCTATGGATGGAAAATTATTTTGAAGAAGAACTAAATATCCCCACCTATCGCAAACCACAGGAATTTGAATTTAACGGAAAGAATTTTTTAATAGGTCATGGGGACGGACTTGGTCCGGGAGATTATGGTTATAAGCGGATGAAAAAGGTATTTACCAATCCCTTTGCAAAATGGTTGTATCGTTGGCTGCATCCTGATATTGGCATTCCGTTAGCCCAATATTTTTCAGTAAAAAATAAGCTCATCTCAGGAGATGAAGATGCTGAATTCTTAGGTGAAGATAACGAATGGTTAATCCAGTATTGTAAGCGTAAACTGGAAACTAAACATTATGATTATTTTCTTTTTGGTCACCGCCATTTACCTATGGAAATTAAGCTGAAAGAAGATTCTAAATATATCAATACCGGCGACTGGATTACACATTATACCTATGCCGAATTCGACGGAAATGATTTGCTCTTAAAAAAGCTGAAGGATAAATAGAAAGTTACAGTTTACAGTAGATAGTAATGGCTAAAAAAATGATTAAAAATCTTCAAATATTCATCCTTTTCTTAGCCTTGCCCATACTCAGCTATAGCCAGAAAATCAATACTATAAACTGGTTGAATTTTGAGCAATTAGAAAATTCTTTAGCCAGAAAACCGAAAAAAACTTTTATCTATTTCTACGCCGATTGGTGCGTGTACTGCAAAAAGATGGAGCAAAATGCATTTAAAAATGCTGAAATAATTGAAAAATTAAACTCTGATTTCTACGCGGTTAAAATGAATGCCGAAAGTACTGATACAATTAATTTTGAGGGCCAGAAATTCTATAATCAACAAGCCGAAAGCATGCGAAATGGCATTCATCAGATTCCACTTCTATTAGCTAGTCGAGAAAACTTTGAATTTAGCTTACCAGTGATCCTAATTTTAGACGAAAAATTTAAGGTTAAAAACCGCGAATTTGAATATTTAACGACTAAAAAAATGATGGAGTTGATAAGCATCAAGTAAGTTAAGTGCATATCATTATTTCGCTACTAAAGGCAGAATAACAAGCAGCTCAGTTTCAGAAACCTCTATCTGCGCTAGAACTTCCCCATTTATCGATGCACTTATCGGAATAATATAAGAATAACAAGGTTCTTCAATTTGTTCTGCCCGAATCACCAAATCGGTCGTTTCAAATCCCTCTACACTTATTCGATATTGATAAGTTTCCTTACCGCCTAGCATAAATACTCCCAGAGAATATTGAATTTCACTAGCTATAGAATTAGGTGCTGCATTTTCAATTTCGGGAATATAAACAAAATCAGAATTCCCCGAATCTGATTGTATCGTAATAATCTCTGGATCAATACTTCCGTTTTCAAGAAGATTTTCCCCCGAAGCATCTACCAGTCTTATTAAAAATTGCGGAGAATAATAAGAGTCTAAAAGCGCATTTTCTTCCAAAAAACATTCAATTTCCTCATCATCATCACCTGCACAACCTAACAAAAACACCAGTAAAAATAAAAATCGTAAAGTAGCTCTCATAAATCCCTGTTTTATAAATAGATACCTAAACAACTAAATAGTTGCGTAACCATCCAAAAATAATTTGCGTTAGGGATTGCAGTGAAAATCCTTTGGTGAGGAACGAGCATAAGATTGTAGCGTAAAGCCCGGCCGCAGGCAACGTCTATATTAAGCCTCCAACATTTACTACATCAATTACAAATGGCTCGATGAGCCTTAGAAGCCGCGTTCTTTCTGGATGGTTTCGTAGGCTTCCTGTACTTTATCAAATTTCTCACGAGCCCCTTTTTTATAAGCCTCATCCATGTGTTCTAACTTATCGGGGTGATATTTCTTTACCATTTTACGATAGGCTTTTTTCACATCGGCATCTGAGGCTGATTTATCGATCTCCAGTATTTTATAAGCACTCTCTGGCGTTTGCTTAAGAAACATGGCCTTAATACTTTCAAAATCCTTAGCACCAATCTTAAGATAACTGGCGATTTGCTGGATCATATTAGCCTCTGAGGTACTTACCGAGCCATCGGCCTGGGCAATCCCAAATAAAAAGTGCGTAATTTGCAATCGGGTGGGATACTGAGTACGGCTGGCCAAATATTGTGAAATTCGGGAGGCCGATAATTCGCGGTTTTTAATGACATCATTAAAAGTTCTAAACGTAGCATTGGCCCGTTCTTTCCCATAAGCACGAACAAAATAGGAACGCACATAATCCAGTTCGGTTTGCGAAACTTTACCATCTGCTTTAATAACCAGGGCGCAAAGTGACAATAAATTGAGTTCAAAATCACCCGGACTTACCGACGACGACTGCTTCCCTCCCATCATCGACTGTAAAAAGCCACCACTGCTGCGATTCCAATTATCTAAAAGTGTCCCAATGATAAAACCAATAATGGCCCCGGGATATCGCATGTACATAAAACCTAAAACAGCTAAAAGCCACTTTATCATAGATCGAAATTTTTTAGCAAAGATAACATTTACAAAACTAACGGCTTTTATTGTAAGGGTAGGGATTTACGCACGACAACTTTATAAGAAATTAGGTTTAACGGCTGACTTTCATGAAGCTGAACTTAATTTAATATCTTTGTAAACTAATAAAGTCTAATAATAAATTACAATATATGTATCCAGCAGATTTAGTAAAGCCAATGCGTGAAGATCTTACTAGCATAGGTTTTGAAGAATTACATACCGTAGAAGATGTAGAAGCGGCAATGAAAAAAGAAGGAACTACGTTAGTTGTAGTAAATTCGGTTTGCGGATGTGCTGCAGCAAATGCTCGTCCTGGTGCCAGAATGTCTTTACAAAATGCAAAAACTCCAGATAACTTATATACCGTTTTTGCCGGTGTAGATCGCGAAGCTACTGATGTTGCTCGTGGTTTTATGGTACCGTTCCCTCCTTCGTCGCCTTCTATGGCCTTATTTAAAGATGGTGAGCTGGTACACATGTTAGAGCGCCACCATATTGAAGGACGTCCTGCTGAAATGATTGCAGAGAACCTTACCGGTGCTTACGACGAATTTTGCTAAGCAGCATTCACATTTAAAATATCAAAAACCGACAAATTGCTTGTCGGTTTTTTTATCTCCATTGTTTTCCCATATTGCCCAGAATGCGACATGGAATGATCGTATAAGAAATCTGTGGCTATTTCCTTTAAAAACTTATTTTTGTAGTTTTAAACTGCATAATGAAGAAAATACTATCATATCCATTAACGGTAATTTTTTACTTTTTTTTCTTTCTTACCTTACTAATATTTCATCCAGTCCAATGGGTATCATTAAAATTGGGAGGTTATTCTGCGCATAAAAAAAGTGTAGATATTTTTAATTTTTTCTTGCTGCGTTGCCTTAACATATTGGGAACACGATTTGTGGTTGAAAACGAACATAATATCCCGGTAGAGCGCCCATGTATATTTGTTGCTAACCATCAGGGCGTGTACGATATCCCACCCATTATCTGGTATTTAAGAAAACACCATCCCAAATTTGTTAGTAAAAAAGAACTGGGCAAAGGGATTCCCAGTATTTCTTTTAATTTAAGACATGGTGGATCGGTTTTAATCGATCGTAAAAACCGTAGAGAAAGTTTATTGAAAATGGCAAAATTTGCCAAATATTTAAAAGAGACCAATCGCTCTGCCGTAATCTTTCCTGAGGGTACAAGAAGTCGAGATGGCCAACCTAAAAAATTTGCGGCCAGTGGAATGCAGATACTTTTTAAGCAGATGCCACATGCGCTGGTGGTACCAATAACCATTAATAACTGCTGGCAACTTTTAAAGGATGGAAGTTTCCCTTTAACAATAGGGGTAAAATTACGAATGAAAGTTCATAAACCTATTGAAATCGATTCTACCGATCCGGAAAGCCTGGTAGCCCTGGTAGAGCGTACAATAATTGCTGATATTCGATAAACTATGACTAACAAAGATTTGATTATTGAAAACACCATTCAGTTTGTAAAAGATACACTTAAAAACGCTGAAGGTGGGCATGACTGGTTTCATATAGAACGTGTTTTAAATAATGCTAAACTTATCGCTAAGACAGAAGAGGCCAATGATTTTATCATTCAGCTTGGCGCATTACTTCATGATATTGCCGATTCTAAATTTCATAATGGAGATGAGACGGTTGGGCCAAAAGTAGCTACCGAATTTCTACAATCTCAGCAGGTAAATGCAGATGTTATCGAGCATGTGGTAAAAATTATTCAGAATATCTCTTTTAAAGGCGGAAATGTAGAGCAACAATT
Organism: Zunongwangia sp. L-65; assembly: GCF_056859415.1. Taxonomy (NCBI): domain Bacteria; kingdom Pseudomonadati; phylum Bacteroidota; class Flavobacteriia; order Flavobacteriales; family Flavobacteriaceae; genus Zunongwangia; species Zunongwangia sp. L-65. The sequence continues at coordinate 99,708 of NZ_JBSXOK010000068.1, read as the reverse complement.
TCATTCGACCGAATTAGATATCGTTCAGGATGCCGATCGTTTAGATGCTCTTGGTGCCATCGGGATCGCAAGAACCTTTAATTATGGTGGCTTTAAGGGAAGACCGCTTTATGATCCTGAAATAGCGCCAAAATTAAATATGACAAAAGAAGAATATAAAGCCTCTAATACTCCAACGATCAATCATTTCTACGAAAAGTTGTTATTGCTTAAAGATCGAATGAACACCAAAACCGGTACTGAAATTGCACAAAAACGCCATCAATATATGGAAAGCTTTTTAGATCAGTTTTACGCAGAATGGAATGGGGAAGCTTGAATTATCTTACAGTGAACGGAAAAAGGCATCAGCTTAAAAAAATTCAACATTCAACATTTAAAATTCAAAATTTGTAAAGTCAGCTTCTTTTCCTGCTTCCTAGCCCTTGATTCTTGAATATCTCGTCTATTTTCTCTTCTCTATATTCTAGATTATCACCGTATAAAGCACTTCAAATCATAGATTCAATTAATCTTGCTTTTGAAAAAATCACTCGGTCCTCATTAGTATTTAGGTCACTGAGTGATTTCAAAGAAATCGTATCAAAGTGCCCAGGATGATAGCAATCAATCTACAGTGACCATTAACAATAACACGTACAAAACTCTAAACAATCAGCTTAAAAAGAATTCAAAATTCAGCATTTAAAATTCAAAATTTTTAAAATAGCTTCCTGGCTCTCGATTCTTGAATATCTCGTCTATTTTCTCTTCTCTATATTCTAGATTATTACCGTATAAAGCACTTCAAATCATGGATTCAATTAATCTTGCTTTTGAAAAATCACTCGGTCCTCATTAGTATTTAGGTCACTGAGTGATTTCAAAGAAATCGTATCGAAGTGCCCAGGATGATAGCAATCAATCTACAGTAACCATTAACAATAACCCTTACAAAACTCTAAACAATCAGCTTAAAAAGAATTCAAAATTCAACATTTAAAATTCAAAATTTTTAAAATAGCTTCCTGGCTCTTGATTTACGAACTCTCTTTTCTCTGACCTATATTCTAGCAGCGCAGCAATCTAAATTCTTAATCCCCATCGCCACATCTTCAATTAGCAAATTATCAAATTGATCAATTCTAATTCTTCAAGTGTTCCGCAAAAAAGCCCATCATCGCTTTATAAAGATCTAATCGATTTTCTTCTTTAGCAAAACCGTGACCCTCATCATATTTCACCATATAAGGCACTTCTACTCCTTTAGATCTAAGGGTCTCTACGATTTGATCGGCTTCGTTAATATTCACTCTAGGATCATTAGCCCCCTGAACCACAAACAACGGATTTTTGATTTCATCGACATGTAAGGCGGGCGAAATCTCGGCCATAATCTTTTTCTCTTCCGGAATGCCCGGATTATACCATATCTTATATAATAACTCCCGATACTTTTCCCAGTATGGCGGGATAGTTTCCATAAAAGTATTTAGGTTACTCACACCTACATAATCTACTCCGCAGGCATATTTCTCCGGTGTTTTTGTCATTCCGCGTAATACGGCATAACCACCATGACTGCCGCCATATATCGCTATGCGATCTTTATCTACCCAACCTTGTTCGATTACATAATCTACGCCATCTTCCACATCGTCCATTGCTTTACGACCAATTTCTCCAAAGCCTGCTTTTAAAAATTCTTTTCCATAGCCTCCAGAAATTCTAAAGTTTACATGTAAGGTTGCATAACCACGGCTGGCGAATAATTGCGCTTCTGGATTAAAGCCCCAGCTATCACGAATTCCCTGTGGACCGCCATGAGGATTTACCACTAATGGCACTTGCATTCCTTCCTGATAGCTATGCGGCAAAGTAATATAACCGTGTAGCGTTAATCCATCCCGACTTTTAAAAGTGATAGGTTTCATACTCGCCATATCTTCTTCTTTTAGATGCGGTAATAATTTATAGAGTAAACTTATCTCATCAGCTTCTACATCATATAGGTAGTACTCTCCTACAATTTTATCGCTGGTTACCGCAACCATATATTTGGATTCGTCATCTGTTCTACCTACGGTAAAAAACTGTTTATCTCCAAATTCCTGCTTTAACCTATTATAGATTTTTTTATAAGTATCGCTAACAGGAATAATTTGTGTTTTCTCACCGGTATAAGAAAAATAATCGATCTCATAGTTACGCTTTTTAGAAAGCGCCATACCCGATACATCATAGGTATCATTACTAAAAACTGTGTTTATCTTCTTATTTTTCTTTAAATCGTAAAGCTGAATTTCTATCTTATCTCCTTCAAGATTAGAAATCACATAGGCATCATCTGGGTTAGCACTTCCCGGATTGAAAGAAGAAATACCAAATTCATCTCCAAATTCGGTCAACTTTACCAATTTAAATTCTCCATCGATTTTATATAGCAGTTCAGTATTTACACCATCTACAATTCTGCTTATCGCTCTTAAATTTCCTTCGCGATCAAAATCATAACCCGCCACCGGCGGTTCGCCTTCTTTAACTGTATATAATTTTGTAATCTCTCCTGAGTTGATATTAAGTCGATAAGGCTCTTCCTGCTGTGGATTATCCTTATTCATTTGGATAATTATATGTTCCTTATCTTCTTTTAGCGATTCTATAATATTCACACGCACACCTTCAAAAGGAGTGAGCTCTTTATCATTTGCGCCATTAATATCTACTCCGTAAACATGGTAATTTTCATCTCCACCTTTATCCTGAAGATATAAAATACGCTCATCATTGGCCCAGGAAAATCCGCGGATTAAATCCTGTTCCTGTTTCTTCAACAGGCTTTCTTTTTTGGTTTTAGTATCCATTAAATACAAATCGCGCTCGCCAGAGTCCCGACGTTTCATGTATGCGATATGGTCACCATTTGGCGATAACTTAAAAGCAAAAGTTTGCGGAGTTCTAAAGTAGTCTTCTACGGAATAATTATAGCCTCCGGTTTCCTTGGCTGCAAGCTTTTTAAATTCTTCTTCATTTGATGGCAATAAGGTATTTCCTGGTTTTTTCTTCACAGTTTTGTTTAATTTTAGAGGGTACACCTGCCCATTTGTTCGTAAACTCCTTAGACGCTATCACTGGTTATCCTACCGGTATTGGTCATTTGGCTCTTGGCCGACTTGATCGTCGCCGTATCATACAGCAAAATTACCGAATCTAATTGGATTCGCGAAGCGCTCTGGGTAGGAACATCTAAAGTCGCAGTATAGCCATCTTTAATTGGAGTACTATTAAAAATATGTTCAAGTTCTATCCCTGTGCCTCGAGTGCTACGCTAAAAGAGAAATCTGGTTTTTGTGCTTGTATGAAAGCATATCAAAGAATAAAAATAAGATTGTAATTAATGCTTTCGTATTCCTGATTTAGATAAAGTGGGTTCAAACTATTGGTAACCTAAACCTGAATGATAACTAAAGCTTATTTTTATAAAACCATTTTTTTACTGGGTAATCGAGATTAAATGATCTGAGATTTATCAGGTAGTTTATTGAATTTCCTTCTGGCAAACAGGGCAAAAATAAGTGGTTCTCCCAGAGACTTTAGTTTGTTCGATTTTTCCGTTATTTCTGGGGCAATCTGCGCCTTCGCCTTCTTTTCGTATACGGGTAAGATAAGATTCAGGCACGCGCTTTCCTTCGATCCTGGCTTCTTTTACTACTTTTAAAACCTCCTCAATTTTATCAAAAATTGATTTTAGCTGTTTTTGGCTTAGGGTATTTACCTTTGTTTTTGGATGAATTTTAGTTTGGAACAATACCTCATCTGCATACATATTCCCTATACCGGCAATTAAACTTTGATTCATCAACAAGCCTTTTATCGTTCCGCTTCTCCCATCACAAATCTTTAGAAATTCCTTTTCGGTTATAGCCAGGGCATCTGCTCCAAGATTGTGAGATTGTTGAAATTCTTCAACGCTTTTTGCCAGATAGAGCTTAGCAAATTTACGCGGACAAGTAAAGGCCAGTTTGGAGTGATCTTCAAAAATTAATTTTAATTGAGTATATTTTGGAGTATCATCGTGTTGATAATAATCAAGTTTCCCCGTCATTCCAAAATGCATTACCAGCACTCCGTTTTTCTTTAATTTCAGAAATAAATATTTGCCTATTCGCGACGTGGATTCAAATGCATTGTCTGTGAGGATCTTTCCAAAATCGGCTTTAGCCGACTGGTAAATCTTTTTATCACCGGTTTCAATCTCAACGATCTTTTTATGCAAAATGGTAGCATCAGCGTATTTTTTCTGGTAAGCAACTTCTGGTAATTCTGGCATTGTGCTTTGGTTTAAGATTTAAGGTTTTTAGCCCCGATTAAGCTCGCATTTTTTAGAATTCAATAGTCTTTAGTCGATAGTTTTAGCTATTAGCTTTTTAGCTCATTGATTCTAATCTTTTCTTGGGTCGTCGGACGCAGTAAAAGAAACAAAAAAGTCTAGGCTTACGAAAGTTGATCTAAATTCTTCGTTCTGAAGCTAAAGGCATTATCGATTAAAAGGATATTCTGAAATCCAATGAAATCCTCTATTGTTCAGTAAGAAATCTTCACGTCCTTTCCGTTCAGTTTTAAAATAAACACTATCATTTTTAAAAATACCTTCAAACTCAAAAACATCAGCATCAGATTCAGCTTCATTTTTATAATGTAGAAACCCTACTTTGGTGGAGTCCTGTTCTTTTAAATAAATCTTTTGAGCTATCGTATCGGTTTCCGTCTGATAATAAATCCCTTCATTATTCATTTTCTGAATATACACTCTATTTGGACTATCAAAAATAAGGCGTCGAAATCGAACACTATCGTTTAACAAAGCAGGTCTTTTCGTATGATTCAGCGCAAATTCGTTCAACTCATAAATTCCATATAACTTATGCTTCGGGCCAAGATCTCCATATAGATATTGACTCCTCATCGCATTAATAAGATTTAAATAAACAATAAGAATTAATACCAGGAACTTCACAATTTGAAGCGTATAGTTCTTCCACTTTTTAGAAAACGGGCTTACAAATTTATACTTAGAAACATCACGATTAAGTACAAAAACATTAAGCATTCGCCTGCCGTCTATCAAAATCAAAAAGGCTGAAAAAACACACAAATGCAGGGAAAATAATTTTACGGGAATATCATAAGAGATATTCATCATAAAAACATTAAGCATTACCCCAAAACCTACCACAGCTCCAAGAGTCCTGGTTCGCTTAAACATAAGTAAAATAGCAGCAATAGTCTCAGACCATCCTGCAAAAACCGTGTAAGTTTTGGAAAATCCCATGTAGTTCCAGGCTAACCCCATAGGCGACATTTCTCCCAAAGGTGTTACTAATCTTATTAAATAGGGTTCTCCAAACTGTAGTTTAAAAATCTTGATGATCCCATAAGTAAGAAGCACAAAAATCAGGTAATATCGAACGTATTGTCCGCCAATGTAAACGAGTTTCCTATAATTTAATTTACTACGAAAAATAAGGAAAATAAGCGTAGCAAGTGCTAAACTAAAGATCCCCACCAGTAAGCATCTAACAAAATCGAATAAGGTATCACCGCTTCCGGTAGGTCGTATATAAACCGGATCTGTATTATTCAAAACATTATCTGAGAACCACGGTACTATAATATGCCATGTATTTTGATTGAAAAATTCTTCGAAAAAATATATATGAACGAAACCATTTAGAGGAAAAGGGAAAATATAGATGACCGAATAAATAAAGAAAAAAAGAATTACGTATCTAAGTAATCCTTCGCTAATCGACGTGAGTTTCATAATTTTTGATTGATGAATTATGCCTGTTTAAAAAACTAATATTTACAGAACGAAACCCTAATTAAATTATTTTCAAGCTATTATCAAAATAGTTTCATCTGTCCATCTTTATATTCTTCATGTAAATTGCAATTTAATACCCTGCGTTGGCGATCTTTTAAATATAAATTTCTGGCAATTTTAAACTGTTGTTTTACCTGATCGGCAAATTCACCTTCACCCTTCATTCGTGTTCCGAACCGGCTGTCATTTAAACTTCCGCCGTGAATATTTTCAATTTGATGCAGTACCTTATCTCCCCTATCCGGCATTGTTTTCTTTATCCAATCGGTAAAAATCCCTCCTATAGCACCATTTAATCTTACAATAGTATATCCTACACTTAGTGCACCACGACCAGCTATTTCTTTAACCAATGGCATAATTTCATGACTGTTTACAGAAGGAATTATTGGTGCCATCATCACATTTACAGGAATTCCTCTTGCTGAAAGTTTTTCTACAGTTTCTAATCGTTTTTTAATACTCGCGGTACGCGGTTCTAAAATTCGGCGCGTTTCCTCCCGCAAGCTGGTGATGGAAATATTTACATGAATTAAATGATCCTTATTCAATTCTTCTAAAATATCTAAATCGCGAAGTACTAACGCATTTTTAGTGATGATTCCCACCGGATGCCTATATTTTAAAAAGGTTTGAAGTAATTTTCGCGTAATCTCCAATTGCTTTTCTACCGGTTGATAGCAATCGGTATTTCCCGATAAAACGATTGGAGCGGCCTGCCAGTTTTTACTACGCAGTTTCTTTTCGAGCAATTCTACCGCATTTCTTTTTACTAATATTTTCTGTTCAAAATCAAGTCCGGGGCTAAATCCCCAATATTCATGAGAATTCCGTGCATAACAATAAATACATCCATGCTCGCAGCCCTGATATGGATTTAGAGAATACGCCATACCCACATCCGGACTTTCAACTTTATTCACAATCGTTTTTGGAAACGTATCGATAGTAACTGTCCTACTCTCCTGAACATCATCCCCTTCTGCGGCACAATAATTCAAAAAATCATCTCGAAATTCGTGAGTATTTGCATCAAATCGATTAGGCACATTGCTTTGTGCTCCTCTACCTTTTATATAATCTTGAGGTTTGGACATTTCACAAAATTATGGAATTAATCCAATTATAAGGAAATTTTCCATTTTATTTTAGATAAAAAATCCCTGCATTTTTACAGGGATTAAATATCACTTCCCGGGAAATTCTGCTTTTCGTTTATTTAAAAAAGCAGAAGTTCCTTCTTTAAAATCTTCAGTTCCAAAAGCTTTTCCAAATTCATTAATTTCAACTTCAAATCCGTTTACTCCTTTTTCGTAGCTGGCATTAATGGCTTTAATCGCCCCCTCAATAGCCACTAGTGAATTGTTAAGAATCTTACCGGCTAATTTTTCCGTAAATTCTAAAAGTTCTTCCTGAGTAGTTACGTGGTTTACTAAATTATATTGCAAAGCCTGATTGGCATCTATCATTCCGGCTGTCATAATCATTTCCATAGCACGACCCTTTCCAACAATTTGGGATAAACGTTGTGTGCCGCCATAACCGGGAATCACTCCTAAAGAAACTTCTGGCAATCCCATTTTAGCATTTTCAGAAGCAACTCTAAAATGTGCCGCCATTGCCAGTTCTAGTCCGCCACCTAAAGCAAACCCATTTACGGCGGCAATTACCGGTTTTGGGAAATTAGCCACGAAATCAAACAATTTGGCATGTCCTTCAGCAGCCAGTTGCTTTCCTTCTTCCGGAGAAAAATCAGCAAACTCACTAATATCTGCACCGGCAACAAAGGCCTTTTCTCCACTTCCAGTAAGGATAATAACTTTTACCTCATCATTATCTTTTGCTTCAGAAAAAGCTTCATGAAGCTCCTGTATCGTATCTCTATTTAAAGCATTAAGCTTAGAAGGACGATCTATGGTAATGTAAAGAATTTCGTTTTCTTCTTCAACTAAAATATTTTGATAACCCATCGTGTTGGTTTTTTATTAAAGTTAGCATATTTACTGCAGTCTTCCCAAAAACCTGGTGATCGTTATTTAGGAAAACGGACTTTAAAGATAGTGCCTTTGCCGGGTTTTGAGGTAAAATTTATACTCCCTTTATAAGTTTCTACAATATTTTTAACCATTGCAAGACCCAATCCCATTCCGCTATTCTTTGTAGTAAACTTAGGCTCAAAAATCTTTTCTCTGTTTTCTGCTGAAATTCCATGTCCGTTATCACAAATACTAATACACACATTATCAGGCTCTTCATCAATACTCACCACAATTTTTGGATCTTTTGTGTTGTCCATAGCCTGAATGGCATTTTTTACCAGATTGGTCACTACTCGTATAAGCTGTGTACGATCGAACTTGGCTAAAATTTCCTCTTTTTCTGAATTGAAAATGATGTAATTTTCGTTGAAAATATCGAGTGCCAATTTGGTAATTTTAGGCACATTTAAGGTTTCATTTTGCTGGGCTGGCATTTTAGCAAAGTTTGAAAACGCCGAGGCAATCGAGCTCATCGTATCGATCTGATTGATTAAAGTATCACAAAATTCGTTGACTTTATGCTCAATTTCCGGATCATTTCTATCAAACCTGCGCTCAAAACTTTGGACACTTAAACGCATTGGCGTAAGCGGATTTTTAATTTCGTGCGCAACCTGTTTTGCCATTTCTCGCCAGGCTTGTTCTCGCTCACCGGTCGCTAGTTTTACCGCGCTTTCTTCTAACTCATCGATCATCGAATTATAAGCCGAAATAAGTGCATAAATTTCTTCAGAAGCATTGCTAAGCTCAATCTTCTGGTTTCGTTTATCCAACCGGGTTTGATTAATTTTTTCTGAAATAATCTTAAGAGACTTGGTAATATATTTTGAAAGGAAATAAGATAAAATTATCGCCAGCGCCAGCATAAAAAGATAAACTTCTCCCAGGCGCATCAAAAAGTCATTAAGGTCACGGTTTAGTACACTATCATCCTGAAGATAGGGTAAATATAAGATCGCCAAAGGTTTGAAGCGCTGATCGGTAATATAGGTATATGATGACTGAAATTTCTCGCCATTGGTTTCGCCTTTCATTAAATATCTTCGGTTAGAAGAGGCATCCAATTTGGCTAAAATGGACTTATCGATTTGATAGTCTGTGGTATCTTTAAAAAAATTCTCTTTAGAACTTATTAATAATTTTCCTTCCAGATCATAGATATTGATTTGCATCTCGTGTACCTGAGACATTTCATAAATCTTCTGGTTTTGTTTAAAAATAGAAGGTATATTCTCGGTATTCACCATATAGGTCGTACTGGCAAGTACAAAGTTTATATTTTCCCTAATAGCTTGTTCTTTACGCTCCAGGCGCTCACGGTGATAAGCTTCTGCTTCTTGTTTATATTGATAGATGGTAACCCCTGCGATCAAGATAGAAGCTCCCAATACCAAAAGGATCATGGAAATAAAAATACGCGTTCTTAAGGATAATTTTAAAAGCTTCATAAATTGCTAATTACCGCAAATTAATCAAAATCATTGGGATAAATAGTCGATGATTTTAGACTCAGACATTTTCCGGAAAAGAATCAATTATCACACCAATCACGCATCGGGATTTCTAGCACGTATCTTTTTATACAGTTTGATCCCAAGCATTAGGAGAATACCGAGGGCAAAAATCCCAATCACTCCATAGATCCAATCCAGCGCATTTCTAACAATAACCAGGAATATAACCGAAAAAAGGATCACGGTAGAGCCTTCATTCCAAAGACGCATTTGACCTGAAGTATATTTTACCTTATCTACCTGTAATTGTTTAAAAATATGATGTGTTTTTAAATGATAGGCAATTAAAAGGATCACAAAACCTAACTTTACATGCATCCATCCCTGTTGTAACCAAACGGGCTGCATGACCAATAAAATTATGGCGAATAAGGTCGCTAAAATACCAGAGGGCCAGGTGATAATAAACCATAGACGCTTAGCCATAAGTTTGAGTTGATTACCTAAAATCGACTTATCTGGTTCTGGTTTATCGAAGGCCTCAATTTGATACACAAATAAACGCGGAATATAAAAAAGCCCGGCAAACCAGGTGATCACAAAAATAAGATGAAGGGATTTTATGTAATTATAATATTCCAAAGTGTGTTATTTAGAATGCAAATTAAAAGGATTTCTCTTAATCCTGTTTCAAATTCTTCCTGATTTCGCGATTTAAGAAATATCCCGTTACCATTGTTGAAAGCACATCGGCAATTGGAAAACTTATCCAAACTCCCATCTCTCCGTAATAATTTGGTAAAATTAATATTAGCGGAATAAAGAAAAATCCCTGTCTGGAGAGTGTTAATAACAAAGCCGGAACAGCTTTTCCTATCGCCTGAAAATAGGCAGCTCCAATAAGCTGTAAAGCAACTATTGGTGTTGCGGCAAAAACCCAGCGCATGGCTCCAGGTGTACGCTCAATGATCGCTTCATTTTTAGTGAAAACCATGGCAATTTCTTTAGAAAATCCCATAATCAAACCAAAAACAACGCAGCCCATCAAACAAGCATATAGAATAGCTTTATTGATAGTGCTTTGTACTCTTTTATATTTTTCAGCTCCGTAATTATAGCCGGCAATGGGCAAAAATCCCTGTGTGATTCCTAAAACCGGGAACAATGCAAACATCAACATTCGCCCGATAATCGCGTAAACGGCGACACCATCTTCACCGGCAAGATCAAAAAGAATGTTATTCATTAATAAATAAATCACACTTACCACTGCCTGTCGCGCCAATGTTACGAATCCTAAGGAACCTATCTCCTGGAGAATAGGTAAGTCCAGTCGAAAATGACTGAAATCGATTTTGAGTTCTGAATGACCCGAGAACACAAAAAACCAAAAAATGTAAAGGAAGCAAAGCATATATGATCCTGTGGTTGCCCATGCAGCCCCGTTCATTCCAAGATCCATTACATTAATAAAAAGGTAATCACCAATAATATTTCCTACAGAGGGAATAATCATCGAGACCATGGCAAACGTGGGTTTGCCCTCAGCTCTTATCACATTATTCCCCATCATATTAAGCGCGAGGATGGGCACCCCGTACAACACAATACGATAATAGATCTTGGCCGGCTCAAAAATATCTCCTTTTCCCCCAAAAGCCGGAATAAGCTCGTTGATAAAAACAAGTCCTAAAATTACCAAAGTCACGCATAGCAGCAGGGTTAGGGTGATTTGATTTCCGAAGGTTTTAAGTGCTTTTTTATGATTATCGGCACCTAGTGCACGGGATATAATTGAAGACCCCCCAATGCCGATGCTCATCCCTAAAGCGGCGATAAAAAACGAAATAGGCAACACCACATTAATTGCGGCTATTGCGGTAGAACCAATCCAGTTTCCAACAAAAATGGTATCTACAAGGATATTAAGCGACATTACCAGAATCCCTACAGATGCTGGCAATGCCTGGCGTATTAAAAGTTTTCCTATCGATTCATTTCCAAGCGCTTCAGAGCTTACTTTTGCCATTATGCTTCAACAGGTTTTTGATGCGCCCACTCGTCTACCCAGCGAGACAACATTTTCACCCAGTCTTCACGATCGTTTAAGCAGGGAACTACAGTAAATTCTTTACCACCAACTTCATGAAAAATCTCTTCTCCTTCCATCGCAATTTCTTCCAGGGTTTCTAAACAATCGGAAACAAAAGCAGGAGTTACAATAGCCATTTTTTTAATTCCTTGCTTTCCAAAACGCTCTATCGTTCTATCGGTATATGGTTTTAACCATGGATCGAATCCTAATCTGGACTGAAAACTTACGCTATAAGTTCCTTCTTTTAAATTCAAATATTCAGCCACCAGCCTGGTTGTTTCATAGCATTGATGACGGTAACAAAATTGATGAGCAGAAGAGGCCGTTTGGCAACAACTACCGTCTATTTTACAATGTGAATTCGTAATATCGCTTTTCCTGATATGCCGCTCTGGCACTCCGTGATACGAAAATAATAAATGCTCAAAATCTAAATTTTGCAAACGCTCCTGAATACTATTCCCTAAAACACGAATATAATCCGGGTGATTATAAAAAGCGGGCACCGAGGTAAATTTAATCTCTGGAAAATGCTTTTGGCGTAATTCTTCAGCTAATACTAAAATGGTCTCGGTCGTAGCCATTGCAAATTGTGGATACAATGGAAAAAGCAACACCTCATCAACTCCCTGTTCTTTAAGTTCTTTTAAACCATCATAGATACTTGGTGTACCGTAACGCATTGCCAGAGCAATAGGGACCGAGGTCATCTCGTCTACTTTTCCCTGTAAGCGTTCAGAAAGCACAATTAATGGTGAACCTTCTTCCCACCAAATTTTTTGATAAGCTTCGGCCGATTTTTTAGGTCGGGTATTTAGGATAATTCCCTTCACCAACAACGCACGGAAGAAATACGGTAAATCGATTACCCTTCCGTCCATTAAAAATTCACCAAGATATTTTTTTACGTCTTTCGGATCTGTACTATCTGGAGATCCCAGATTTACTAAAAGTACGCCTTTGCTCATGTCTTTCTGTTTTTACAACTACAAAGTTAAGCCTATAAATTTGTTCAACTATAAATTAGTATTATACTTTTTTATTAAACAATAGCTAAAATTTTGCTTACTAAAGTCAGTTCTAAAGTGTTGAACTCTCAACGCACTTTCTCATTCGCTGCCCTTTAAACGATACTTGATATTTTAAGAGAGGTGCTATAGGGACCAGGGTATTTAATCCCGTTTATCTAGTAAAAACTGAATGCAACGTTTTAAGTGTTCCCTAAAGAGAGGTTCTGCATAAGATTCTTTGGTATGTCCTCCTCCCGTATAGACCATTTTTGAGCCACCCTCAAATTCCTGATACCAGGCGTGTGGATGAAAATCGCCATTTTTACCGCCTTCATATGAAGTTTCGTCGAGGGTGAGCAACACCTGAATATTCGGGTTTATATTTTTGAAATTATACCACTCATCAGTACGCGTCCATCTTTTAGGAAGATGAGCGACCATATGATTTTTAGGTTTCTCTACGATTACGGTAGCTTCCTGGGTACGTGGATGACTTTCAAAATAAGCACCTATAAATTTTCCGTACCATGGCCAGTCGTATTCGGTATCTGATGCAGCATGGATTCCGAAGAAATTTCCACCATTTTCTATATAGTTTGTGAATTTTTCCTGTTGATCCTCTGTAAAAATATCACCGGTGGTACTTAAGAAAATCACTGCATCGATATTTGATAATTCTGAAACGAATTTTTCAGCATCATCAGTAGCAGTAACCTTCCAGCCATTATCGGCTGCAATTTCTTTTAAAGCCTGAATACCGGTGGGAATTGACTCATGTTTAAACCCCGCAGTTTTATAGAAAATAGATATGTTTTGCTGCGCATTGGCCATGCTAAAACAAAAGATAAACAGCAGTAGAAGTAACAATTTTTGATGTTTCATATGGTAGTAAAAACTTATAGTTGATGGTTTTTAAAGAGCCTTTAGCAATTAGCTTTCAGCTAAAATTAAATAAAAAATCAGAATTCAACATTTTTATCTTGATTCTTGTTTTCTGTATCTTGACTTTAAATCTGCACATCATCGCATTTCAAATTAAAAAAGTCTACTTTCTTGAAACATTTAAAATTAATGCGTTGCCGGTAAAGACATCAGATATTTTTTAGGTGTTGTTCCAAATTTCTTTTTAAATGCCGCTATAAAATGACTTGCTGTGCTGTAGCCAACTTTTAAACCAACTTCATTAACATTGTACTCGCCGCTATCCAGTAATTTTCGGGCATATTCCATTTTATAATCAAAAAGAAAACTATAAACCGAATCTCCATAAATTTGCTTAAATCCTTCCTTTAACTTTTTAAGACTTAAATTAATTTCATCTGATAGCTCCTGCAGCGATGGCGGCTCAGCCATTCTTGCAATCACAATATCTTTAGCTCTTCTAATTTTCAGGATATTTTCTTCATCACTTAAAAATGGGCATTGCTCTATATTAGCATCTTCTGCTCTATTAAAATATAAGCTTAGTAATTCGTAGGCCTTGGCTTTAAAATAAAGGTTTTTAATAGTTGGGGTAAGATTAAAATTCATCACCTGATTCAACGCAATGGCCATGGAAGGGGAAATTGGAGAATCCTTATAATACTTTTTATCTTTATTCTCAGTACTTAAAAAGGAAATGTAATTTGCCTCTTCAGAAAATAAGGCATGAAATTTTTTAATGGAAATCACCAGTGATATCAACCAGGATTTTGGTCCTAAAACCAGGTTTAGCGGCAAATTTAGCTGCGGATTATATAAAATAAGTGATTTCTCTTCAGCTAAAGGCAGTTCGTAACGTCCACTGTTAAATAAGAATTTACTTTCTCCTTTTACATTAAAGTGAAACTGAATAAAACTAACATCCACCTCCCGCTCAACAATCTGTTTATCAGATGTTTCGTTCTGAAATTTGAAAATATAAAAGCCGTCTTCTACTTTAGTCTCTTCTGTAATACCTACAGCGATATTTTTTACCTCTTCCATCTTTTAAAAACCCTGTTATTTATTTAGAAACAATCTAAACTAACCTATTCTAATCATTTGTTATTACTACAAAACTATGCTATTTCAAGCATTTACAGCTATAAATATACTAAAATCCCTGTTAGCGACACAAATAGTACTTTCAGCGTTATTTTTTACGTTAACAATAATTTAATTTTGCCTCGCAATCCCTAAAAGTTCATGGAAAGTTCGATTTCGAAAGGAAGACATTTTTACATTATTGGTTTAAGCTATAAGAAGGCAGATGCTGAAATTAGAGGACATTTTAGTCTTACCGAAGAAGCTAAAACCAAATTGTTAGAGCAGGCGAAGTATGAAGGTATAGATGGAGTTTTGGCCACCTCAACTTGTAATCGTACAGAGGTATATGGCTTTGCCGCACATCCTTTTCAACTTATTAAACTCTTATGTGAGCACACTCACGGTACTGTTGAAGAATTTGAGAAAGTAGCCTACGTTTATAAGAACAGGCAGGCTATCTCTCATATGTTTAGAGTGGGCACCGGTTTAGATAGCCAGATTCTTGGTGATTTTGAGATTATTAGTCAGCTTCGAATTGCTTTTGCACAATCTAAAAAAATAGGTCTATCCAATGCCTTTACAGAGCGTTTGGTAAATGCGGTTATACAGGCAAGTAAACGCATTAAAAACGAAACCGAAATCTCTTCAGGAGCCACCTCTGTATCTTTTGCTTCCGTTCAGTATATATTAAAAAATGTAGCGGATATTTCTAATAAAAATATTTTACTCTTCGGAACCGGTAAAATTGGCCGAAATACCTGTGAAAACCTAATAAAACACACCCAAAATAAGCACATCACTTTAATTAACCGAACTAAAGATAAGGCTGAAAAAATTGCCGGAAAGTTTAGTTTAACGGTTAAAGATTATGCCGATTTACAGGCAGAAATTAGAAACACCGATGTGCTTATAGTAGCCACAGGCGCACAAAATCCAACAATTAGTAAGGAACTTTTATACTGCAAGAAAGATTTGTTGATCTTGGATCTTTCTATCCCAAAAAATGTGGCTGAAGATGTGGAAGAGCTGGATAATGTAAGATTGGTGCATTTAGATCATCTTTCTCAAATTACCGATGGTACCCTTCAACGTCGTAAAAAGTTTATTCCCGAAGCTGAAGCGATTATTATTGAAGTGGAAGGTGAATTTAACAAATGGCTTGAAACCCGCAAATTTGCACCAACCATTAAAGCCCTGAAGAAAAAACTACGAATGATGAAAGACGCTGAACTTGATTTTCAGCGTAAAAAAATAGCCGACTTTAATGATGAGCAGGCAGAAATCGTAAGCAACAGGATTATTCAAAAGATCATGAAACACTTTGCCAATCATCTTAAAGAAGATAGTAATACTACCGACGAAAGCTTAGAGCTTATCCAAAAAGTCTTTCAGTTAGAAGAACAAGTACGATGAACAAAGTGATACGCATAGGAACACGAGACAGCGAGCTGGCCTTGTGGCAGGCAAAAACCGTACAATCCGCACTGGAAAAACTAGGGCATCAAACCGAACTTGTTCCCGTAAAATCTACCGGAGATCTCAATCTGGATGTTCCGCTTTACGAAATGGGAATTACCGGAATTTTTACCAAAACCCTGGATATTGCCATGCTCACCGGCAAAGTAGATATCGCTGTACATTCTATGAAAGATGTCCCTACGGCACTACCCAAAGGCATTGTAGAAGCTGCGGTTTTAAAACGTGCCAATACCAAAGATATCCTTATTCATAAAGGCACAGATTTTTTAGATGCTGAAGGAACAATTGCTACCGGAAGCTTACGAAGAAAATCGCAATGGTTACATCGCTACCCAACTCATGAAGTGGTAGATCTTCGTGGCAATGTAAATACCCGCATGCAAAAGTTGGAAGACAGTAACTGGAATGGGGCTATTTTTGCCGCTGCCGGTTTGGAACGAATCGAAATAAAACCTGAAAATTTTATCGATCTGGATTGGATGATTCCCGCACCTGCACAAGGAGCAATGTTGGTGGTTGCCTTAGAAAAAGATGAATTTACCAGAACAGCAATTGGTGCTTTAAATCATTACCAAACCGATCTTGAAGTGCATGTGGAACGTGAATTTTTAAGAACATTGGAAGGAGGTTGCACCGCACCGATTGGAGCTTTAGCTAAAATCGACAACGATAATATTCTACATTTTAAGGGAGCCCTTTTTAGTTTAGACGGCTCGCAGAAAATAGAAGTTGAAAAAAGAATCGCTGCTGATAATGTTGCTGAATTTGGTAAATTTTGTGCTAAAGAAATTCTTGCCAAAGGCGGGGCCAAACTGATGAAGCAAATCAAGGCTGTTTTAAACTAAGGCTTATGGCCACTGTACTTTCTACAAAAAAACTTACTGCAACACAAAAGCACTTACTGCTTGGGGCTAAGATTGGTTTGGTGGAATACAACGCTATAAATATAGAATTCCTCCCAATATCATCAAATATCGACCTTGCAGAAAATGCAATTATTACGAGTAAGAATGCATTTAAAGCTATTCAGGAAAAAATAAGGATCAAAAAGGCATTTGTAGTAGGCTCTAAAACCGCTGCATTACTTCAAAAAAATGATATTGAGGTTGCTGAAGTTGCTGACAATGCTTTGGCATTAGCTAAAAAAATTATCGTAAATCATCGAGATAAGCATTTTATTTTTTTCTGTGGAAATAAACGCCGGGAAGAGCTACCCCTTCAGTTACAACAACATAAGATATCTTTTGAAGAAATTCAGGTCTATACAACTAGTCTGAATTTTGCCAAATTTAAGCAGGAGTTCGACGGCATTTTATTTTTTAGCCCAAGCGGCGTAGAGAGTTATTTCAGGAAAAATCAAATTGCAAACGAAACTGTTTTTTGTATTGGGACAACAACGGCAAATTCAGTACATAAATATACAGAAAAGAGTATAATCGCCACCCAACCAAGCATTGAAAATGTAATTGTGCAGGTGGTTAAAAAATATAATAAAAATTAGCTTCAAGTATAATTTGAAGAATAAAGGTTAAATTTAAATCCCTCGGTGAGGGAAAAATCTTCTCCTCTTTTTAGAGGGGATAATTAAGAGGATAAATTATAAAAACATGATTAAAAACGATCTTTTCTTAAGAGCTTTAAAAGGAGAAACGGTAGAACGTCCTCCGGTTTGGATGATGCGCCAGGCAGGACGGTATTTACCCGATTTTATGAAGCTAAAGGAAAAATACGATTTCTTTACGCGTTGTCGTACACCAGAATTGGCTGCAGAAATTACCACGATGCCTATCGAGCAGGTAGGTACCGATGCTGCAATTTTGTTTAGCGATATTTTGGTGGTACCGCAGGCGATGAATGTAGAAATCGAAATGAAACCAGGTGTTGGTCCATTTTTACCAAATCCGGTTCGTAGCCCTCTTGATGTTAATGATATTATCGTTCCAGATGTCTACGAGGAATTAGGTTACGTTTACGATGCCATAAAATTAACTAAAGAGCGTCTTATTGACGAAGTTCCTTTAATTGGTTTTGCCGGTTCTCCCTGGACGATTTTATGTTATTTGGTACAGGGGCAGGGTTCTAAAAACTTCGATAAAGCCAAAGAATTTTGTTTTAAACGGCCGGACGCTGCACAGGTTTTACTTCAAAAGATTACAGATACTACGATTGCTTATCTAAAAGGAAAAGTAAAAGCCGGGGTAGATGCAATTCAGATTTTTGATTCCTGGGGGGGCTTATTGTCACCAACAGATTATCAAACTTATTCCTGGAAATATATTCAGCAGATTATCGATGCTTTAAAAGACGAAATTCCGGTGATTGCTTACGGTAAAGGTTGTTGGTTTGCGCTTAAAGAAATGTCACAATCTGGCGCAGCTGCTTTGGGTGTAGATTGGACATGCTCTGCAATGAATGCCAGATATTTAAGTGGTGGGCAGATTACGCTACAGGGAAATTTTGATCCTTCAAGACTGTATTCTAGTCCGCAGGAAATTAAGAAAATGACGACCCAAATGATCGACGAATTTGGCAAAGATCGCTATATCGCCAATTTGGGACATGGGATATTACCGGATATTCCGGTGAGAAATGCCCAGGCATTTGTAGACGCGGTTAAAGAATACAAACCCAGATAATGGCTATTGGGGCAAGAATACAACGGCTTAATTTTAAAGAGATTTTTATTCTGCTGCAATTATTCCTGCCCAATCCATTTTATATTTTCCCAACATATCACGCCACTAGAGAAACAATGAAGCTTTGCGACCGGCTGTATGGAAGAAAACACTATCAGGATAATCGGGAAAATGCTTTTAGACATGCGTACTGGAATTTTTTGATTGCAGAAAAAATTTTTCACAAGAATAACTCGGTCGAAGCCTCACTAATCTGGGCAAAGAAAATAACCGATTTACACGAGCGGCTCGCTCCCAATAAAGCACTGGTACGGGCAATGGATTTACATAACAACGAAGTGGGACGAAATCTCTTTAACAATAATCCTAAAGAAAATGCCGTTGAACACCTTCAAGATATGATGAAATCCGCAGTAAAGATTAATGCTTCAAATCTATCGATATTAGATAAAAATCAACTCGTTTTTATAAAGGATTAAGTATTGTTAATCTATCGATAAAAGTGGCAAAAAGCAAATCGAAATAATACCAATAGCAGATCATACAAATAGCTAGATTATGCTGAACAAAAATTACCGAGACGAAGAAAAAGAACGCATAGATGCACAGCTGCGATCCATCATGGAAATGGGCCATGTTCCGGACGAATGGGAAGAAATTCGGCTCGATCTAGACCGAAAGCTAAAAGAAGCTGTAGGTATAGGCTTAGACGAAATGGAAAATCTTCCTGAAGAAAAATTGATGGAGATCTTAGCGAATCTTGACTTAGAGTTTTCGCATTACGAAGCACTGGGCGATATTCTACTAAACAGTATTGAACTGGAAGCTGAAGAAAAACAAAACGATCTTGCGCAAAAAACGCTTTTGATTTATAAAGCGGCACAAGAGGTAAGTCGTACGTTCTCATTTAGTCTCACCCAAAAAATTAATGAAGCTAGAAGTTGGATAGATGATTAATATGAAAGACCAATTTTATCAATATATACAAAACCTTCAGGATACCATCACGTCTAAACTGGAGGAAATCGACGGAAAAGCAACATTTAAAGAAGATCTCTGGAAACGCAAAGAAGGTGGCGGTGGCCGCACCCGGGTGATCGAAAACGGTAATGTTTTTGAAAAAGGGGGCGTAAATATTTCGGCGGTACACGGCCCCTTAAATCCAGCCATGCAACAATACTTTAAGGTGGGTGATGTAAACTTTTTTGCCTGTGGTTTAAGTTTAGTGATTCATCCTAAAAGTCCTATGGTTCCTACCGTTCATGCCAACTGGCGATATTTCGAGATGTATGACAAAGAAGGGAATACGCTAGACCAGTGGTTTGGTGGCGGACAGGATCTTACACCTTATTACCTTTTTGAAGAAGATGCTATTCATTTTCATCGAGTTTCGAAAAATGCCTGTGATAAACACGATCCTAAATTTTACCCGGAATACAAGAAAAAATGCGACGAGTATTTCTGGAATGCTCATCGGGATGAGGCACGGGGAATCGGCGGATTATTCTTTGATTACTTAAAAGACAATGAATCCCATAGCATTACCGACTGGTATAACTTTGTCACTGAAGTTGGAAACAGTTTTTTAGAAGCTTATGTGCCTATTGTTGAAAAGAGAAGAGATTTGGAATACAACCAACATCACCGTGACTGGCAGGAAGTTCGTCGAGGCCGATATGTAGAATTTAATTTGGTTCATGATAAAGGAACGCTATTCGGACTAAAAACCAATGGCCGCATTGAAAGTATTTTAATGAGTTTACCGCCACATGTACAGTGGGTTTACGATCACCACCCACAATCCGGTAGCGAAGAAGCAAAACTTATGGAAGTGCTGGAAAAACCAAAGGAGTGGGTTTAGTTAGTTTGTAGTTCATAACTAGCTGTTAGCAATCAACTTAAAAGATGAAAGACTATAAGAAATATACCGTTTTGCAAAAGTCTCATCAATTAGTCCTTGAGAAGTATTCACTCCAAAGACTTAGAATATAAAAAATATGAAACTGCGACAGCAACGATCATCGAGTTTAAAAAAAATGCTTGCTTCGCTTATCCGAAAAATAAATTCAACTATACATTAAAGTTTGCAGTTAACTGTAAACCGTTAACTATAAAATTATGCTTAAAAGAAACCGAAGATTAAGAACAAATGAAGCTATACGTAGCTTAGTGAGAGAAAGCCTGGTAACTCCTGATGATTTTCAGGCACCGTTATTTGTGGTGGAAGGCAGCGGAATTAAACAGGAAATTGCCTCGATGCCGGGATATTACCGGTATAGCCTTGATCTATTAAAAAATGAAGTACAGGAATTATGGAGTTTAGGGATTAAATCGGTTTTACTCTTCGTAAAAGTTGAAGCAAAACTAAAAGACAATCGGGGAACTGAAGCTATAAATCCAAACGGATTAATGCAACGCGCCATTAAAGCTGTAAAAGAAACACTTCCTGAGATGATCGTAATGACCGATGTTGCCCTGGATCCTTACAGCGAATTTGGTCACGATGGCATTATCGAAAACGGACAGGTTTTAAATGATCCCTCTGTTGAAGTTTTAGCAAAAATGGCTTTATCTCATGCCGAAGCGGGAGCCGATTTCGTAGCACCAAGCGACATGATGGATGGGCGCATTTTAGCGATGCGAAATATCCTGGAACAAAATAGCTTTTTTAACACGGGTATTATGAGCTATAGCGCTAAATATGCTTCGGCATTTTATGGCCCCTTTAGAGATGCGTTAGATTCGGCTCCAGTAGACGCTCAGGATATCCCAAAAGATAAAAAAACCTACCAAATGGATCCTTCTAATCGGGACGAAGCCATTCGGGAAACCTTAATGGATATCGATGAAGGCGCCGATATCGTCATGGTAAAACCAGGATTATGCTATCTGGATATTGTTAGGGATTTAAAAAATAATGTAAATGTGCCTATTTCGGTTTATCAGGTAAGCGGTGAATATTCTATGATTAAAGCTGCAGCTGAGAAAGGATGGTTAGATCATGATGCGGTAGTGATGGAACAGCTTACCGCTATCAAAAGAGCGGGTGCCGATTTTATCTCGACTTATTTTGCAAAGTATGCCGCAAAACTGCTTCAGAGATAACGGTAGAATTTATATCGCTTCGTTTTTAGATATTAGAAGCTAGACTAAGCCTCACTGGTTTGAAAAACCAGTGAGGCTTTCTTATTATCTTGAATTCACTCATAACATTGAACATTTGGCTGCCAACCAGGCGGGTAAAGGATAAATCTACTTCTTATGATAATTCAACAACGATCATTTCACAAACAGCCTTAAATACTAAAAGCTAATTGCTGGAGATTTTTAGCTATTATTATTTATCAATATTTTAATAATTCACATTCGGTTTTTTATTAAATTTATTGCGTGAAATTCAACAAACTACATATCTCATTTTGTTTGGTGCTTACTGCTTTATTAAGCGCCATAGGAATTTCACAACCCCAAACTTCAGCTTACGTATATCAGGATTCAGCAAAAAACACCTCTAGTTTTAAGCAATCTGATATTACCAAGGCATTTGTGTTCGAAGAACCTGGGAGTTACGACGTTCAGACTAATCAGGAAGATCCTGCATTTTCGCCCGTATTCTTTAGTAATTATTTACAGCTGGACGTACGTACGATTCCACAGCAAACTTTACAAATTTCCTGGAATTTTATCCAGGATCACAAAAGCAAACTGGAGACTCAAATATTTCCATTCCACTTTTTCTCCTAATTGATTTTATAATTATTTGGTGCTGATTTTCAGCAAAAATCAACGCGTAATCCCAATTTGGGATTAGCACGCTATTTATAATTATAAATCAATTTTAAAATGGATACTTCTTCAACACTAATAGGCCTTACTCTTTTTGTTTTATTTATGGGGCCCATATTTTATGCACTTTACAGACAAGGTTTAAAAGAAAGAAAAAATAAAAAAGCCCTTCAAAACCTGGCAAAAACAAACAATATAAATCTGGATTATACCGAAATTTCTAATTCTTTAGTTTTAGGATTGGATAAAACCCAACATAAACTTTTGATCCTGGAGCCGGTAAATGCGATGCAACATCAAATTATAGATCTCTCTGAGGTTAATAAAACCAGTGTGATAAAACGCAGCGTTACTTTTACCGAAAAAGAAAGAAGAAAAACAAAAATAATACAGGTAAGTATAGAACTTCTCTCTAAATCTAATCATAAATGTATTACTGAAATTTTGTTTTATGATGAGGATGGTGCAGATAATAATGATATGGAAACCCAATTATTTACAGCTTCCCGCTGGAATAGCCTAATACAGACAAGTCTGTAAAATTTCTTTAATTGGTTGAGTTGTTTACAGAAAGCTGTTGTCTAAAATTTTAGACAACAGCTTTCTCATTTTATAATTTCTTTCAAATAAATTAGATATTTAATACTTAATTTAGATTTCTTAAAAAACCAAAGAACGCTAATGGGTTTACTCCTGATTTTTGCCACATGTTCGATATTTTTTTCCTTTATGTGCTCTATTTTAGAAGCTGCACTTCTAAGTTTTACGCCATCTTACATAAAGATAAAGAAACAAGAGGGTAAGCATTATGCCGAGGTTTTAGCGAATTTCAAAAAAGATATCGACAAGCCTTTAATTGCCATCCTAACCATCAATACCGTAGCCCACACGGTAGGTTCGATATTGGTAGGTGTACAGGCCGAAAAAACTTATGGTGACGGTAGCAACGCTGTAGGTATAGTTTCTGGAATATTGACATTAGGTATCTTAATACTTTCTGAAATTATCCCAAAAACACTGGGAGCAACATACTGGGATAAAATGGGTGCATTTACTGCGAACACCCTACGGTTAATGATTGCCCCGCTAAAATACACCGGCCTATTATGGCTACTAATGTTAACTACTCGACTTATTGGCAAATCTGCCAAGGTAAATACTATGAGCCGGGAAGAGTTTGCCGCAATTACTGAAGCTGCTGAAGAAGAAGGTGTTTTTGAAGAAAATGAAAGTACGGTTATTAAGAATATGTTGGTCTTTAAATCGGTTGTAGCAAAAGACATCATGACCCCATTTTCTGTAGCGATTACCGAGGATGAATCCATGAGTATTGCAGACTTTCACCATTCCCATAAAAATTTGAAATTTTCCAGAATTCCGGTTTACAAAGACAAATCCAATAATATTTCAGGATTTATTTTAAAGGATGATGTACTGGAAGAGATGATTAAGCAAAACGGACAGTCAAAGCTGGAAACTTTAAAACGTGAGATTTTTGTAACCACCTCTGAGGTTCCTATCCCAGACCTTTTTGATATCTTTATTCGAAAACGAACCCATATCTCTATCGTAACCGACGAATTTGGAAATGTTGTTGGTTTGGTCACTATGGAAGATATTATTGAAACCCTTTTAGGCCTTGAAATTATGGACGAGAGCGACAGTATAGAAGATATGCAAAAGCTTGCCCGTAAAAGTTGGGAACGCAGGGCAAAACGACTTGGATTGATCCAACGTCGTGAAGAAGCACAACCTGAAGAATTACAAAATGATGACAACGTATCTGAAGACTCCTCTGGGGATCGCCAGAATAAAGGGTGACAACGACGGAGTTTCTGAAATAAAAATTCAGGAAAAAAATATAGATTTTGAGGAAAGCAAAGAGCTGCCGGATTGCGTATTTCAGGCGAAGAATCAACTGCAGGACTATTTTCTACAAAAACGAAAAAGCTTCGATTTTAAACTAAACCCAAAAGGCACCCCATTTCAGCAAAAAGTATGGATGGCTTTACTGGAAATCCCTTTTGGAAAAACCTGTTCTTATATGGAGCTTTCTAAAAAACTAGGCGACCCTAAAGCTATTAGGGCCGTAGCTTCTGCCAATGGTAAAAATCCGCTTTGGATTGTGGTGCCCTGTCACCGTGTAATTGGTAGTGATGGTTCGCTTACCGGTTATGCCGGCGGACTTTATCGTAAAAAATGGCTGTTAGCATTAGAAAGCCCCGCAGCACAGCAAAGTTTATTTTAATAAATCCCAATTACCCCAGGGCAGAGGAATACTTTTTAATTCTAAGCATACCGATAACTACTGGGACGGAATTGAAATGTATAATCTCAGATTATCGAGTCAATTTTTCAATAGTATTTAAAGTTTAGGAAAGGTTTTATTTCTTCAGAATACTTAATTTTAGGCATGAAAAATTTTTTACGCTTTCTACAGTACTTTCTCGGTATTCTGATCCTGCTTATCGCATTGCTTTATATTTTCGATTACGATTATATCTTAAAAGGAATAAAAGTCACCTATCTTAAAGGTCATAAAACCGCATATATCGATGATTATCCTGAATTTGATAATCGCGTAGTTAAAGCAGACAGCTTAAACCCACAACCATGGCCAGAAAGCAAAAATTATAACTCGGTTAAAGCAACCGACTCTTTAAAAAACCTCAATAAAAAGCTTAATACTGCTGCATTTTTGATCATTAAAAATGATAGCATCTGGTTTGAGGACTATTACGATCAATATTCAGCAAAAAGTAAAACCAATTCCTTTTCGATGGCCAAAAGTGTAGTGGTTGCGCTTTTAGGAAAAGCTATTCGAGATGGCTATATCACCAGTATTGATGAACCGGTGAGTCATTTTTATCCGCAGTATGATATTCGATTAACCGTGGGCGATTTAGCGTCGATGTCTTCAGGGCTCAACTGGAACGAAAGCTATTATAATCCCTTTGGACAAACGGCAAAAGCCTATTTCGACGATAATATTCGTAAAGTAATTTTAGATCTTAAAGTGGTGGATACCCCCGGCAAAAACTTTAAGTATCTAAGCGGAAGTACCGAGCTTTTAGCGATGGTTTTAGAAGAAGCGACCAATAAAACCTTATCTGACTATTTAAGTGAAAGTTTCTGGCAGCCGCTGGGAATGCAAAGCGATGCGCTTTGGCAATTAGATAGCGAAGAAAGCGGTATGGAAAAAGCCTATTGCTGTATCGCCAGTAATGCCAGGGATTTTGCAAAATTTGGGAAGCTTTTTAAACAAAATGGACAATGGAACGGGCAGCGACTTATAAACCCTTCTTTTGTTCGAACCATGAAAAATCCAAGATTCGAGGATACTCCGTATTACGGATACGGACTTTGGCTTAGTGATTATAAAGACAAAGAAATCTTCTATATGCGCGGAATTTTAGGGCAGTACGTTATCGTAATTCCTGAAGATGATGTCATTATCGTTCGCTTGGGCCAGGGGCTTTTAAAACGCAACGGAGAGGACAAGCATAGTCCCGATTTTTATCGATATATCGATGAGGCTTATAAGATGTTAAACATCCAAAAATGAACTATTTAAAAGAACTCCCTTCTAAAATGGCCATCGCCTTTAGGCGATTTCCTTTAACCTTAGTTTGGGTACTTTTTGGAAGTATCTATATGATTGGTTTAATCGAAACTGATGCCAATCTATTTAGAGGTTTTTATGCTGAAACTTTAGTTTTGATTTTAGGCGTTAGTTGGCTTATTGGAGTTCAATTTTTTAATGAAGGTTTTTCAAATAACTTAACCGTTTGGGTAATAAGGTTATTGACACTAACCGGATTAATACTCTATTATCTTAGCTTCCCAGATTATGAAAACTCGACAAGTATAACTTTTACCAGATGGTTTATTTTATTCATTTCCGGCCATGTTTTAATCTTTTTTGCTCCTTTTACCAGACAGTGGAGTACATTAGATTACTGGAATTATTTACATAGAATAATAATTGCCATTTCTAGAAGTGCTTTATTTTCAGGAATCATTTATCTTGGATTGTCACTTGCATTATTAGCTATTGAAAATTTATTTTCAATAAATATTAGAGATGAAATTTATGCAGATTTGCTTGTGATTTGCCTTGGCATAATAAATACCTTCATCTATTTATCCGATTTCCCTACTACTATACATCAAACACAACAACTCAATTACTCTAAAGCATTAGATGTATTAATAAAATACATTCTTATTCCTATTGTTCTATTGTATCTGCTAATTGTTTACGCTTATTCCTTAAAAATTTTAATTACCTGGGAACTTCCAGAAGGTTGGGTTTCTTATTTAATAACGATACTTTCAATCACCGGTTTTATTATTCATATAATTATCGAACCTGTTAGGGGGAAGCATCAAGATCTCATAGTAAATAAGTTTTATCCGTTCTTCTACCTCTCCTTATTTCCATTATTTATTTTATTATTTGTAGCTATTTTCACCAGGTTATCGGAGTATAATTTTACAGAAAAGAGATACTTTTTACTGGTTATTGCACTTTGGATTTTAGGAATAAGTGTTTATGTTTTAACAAGTAAGAAAAAACGATTATCAAGTATAGCTATTAGTTTCTTCGCACTTTGTTTATTAAGTATTTCCGGGCCATGGAATGCTTTCAAAGTCTCCATAAATGCTCAGGGAAAAGAACTTTCAAGTTTAATTGAAAGAACTAAAAAAACGGATTTATCCAAGGAAGAAATCGATCGATTTTTAAACATTTCAAGATATTTGAAAGATAGAAATAAACTATACCTCATCGATGAGGAATTAGGGTTTAGCACCGATTATATTACTTCTTCTTACAATTCTGGCAGCTTGATATTAGACTCTATTTACGGAGAAAATAATTATAGTAAATCTATAAACGCAAACAGTAACTATTTTTACTTTCAAAACTTTAGAAAAACAAGGGTTATTGATATCAATGGTTATGAAAAATTTATAGATATTTCTTTAGTTGATTATCCAAACTCAAACTATTCATTGGAAGTAGAAAACGAATATATAATACTGAAAAATTCTGATAAACAACTATTTAAATACAATCTCACCCAAGATTTAAAAAGAAAAATTAAGCTTTATCAACAATTAAACGAAGCTCCTGCAGAAAGCTTTGAGTATACTATAATCAACGAATTTGGGGACTTTAAACTGATCATTAATACTATAAACGGAAATATAAAAAATAACGAGTTTACGTTTAACACCATTGACGGTTATATACTCATAAAATTGCATTGAAATTTCTAATTCAGATTAGAACCACTATTCAAAGCAAAAAAGCCTTGCAATAAAAATTGCAAAGCTTTTTCAGATCGATTTTATTTAATTTTAAAGGGTTTCTTTTAACCATTTAAAAAACTCGTTTTGCCAAACTAAAGCGTTTTGTGGTTGCAATACCCAGTGGTTTTCATCTGGAAAATACACTAATCTACTTTTTAAACCAAGCAATTGTGCGGCTTGATAAGCACCTAAACCTTGCTCTATCGGTACACGATAATCTTTGCCGCCCTGATAGATTAAAATTGGCGTATCCCAATTGGCTACTTTCGTAATCGGGTTAAACTCGTTATAGGCCTTTTGTGCATCGGCATTCTCTTTTTCCCAATACGGTCCACCAAAGTCATGGTTTACAAAAAATAATTCTTCGGTAGTTCCGTACATGCTTCGTGTATCAAAAACACCATCATGGGCTATAAATGTTTTAAATCGGTTATTATGAATTCCGGCTAAATAAAACACCGAATAACCACCGTAACTAGCACCAACTGCTCCTAAACGGTCGTTATCTACATAGGGTTCTTTAGCGATTTCATCGATAGCCGATAAATAATCGTCCATCACCTGGCCACCCCAGTCTTTGCTAATATCTTCATTCCATGCTACACCATGGCCCGGCATACCGCGACGATTGGGTGCCACTACAATATAACCCTGTGATGCCATTAGCTGAAAATTCCAGCGAAAAGAATAAAACTGTGATAAAGCTGATTGTGGACCGCCCTGTGCATATAATAATGTTGGATATTTTTTGGAAGCATCAAAATCAGGAGGTAAAATTACCCAAACCAGCATCTTCTTACCATCGGTAGTACTTACGTAACGTTTTTCTACTTTCGGCAGATCTAAGGCAGCATACAATTCGGTATTTACATTAGTTACCTGCTCAAAAGTTTTCTTCTTTAAGTTGAAGCGAAACACTTCTGCTGCATGATTCATATCCGTACGGGTAACCAAAAGCTCTTTTTTCTTTTCAGCAATAATACCGGTGACATCAAATTGCCCTTCAGAAAGCTGTTCTACTACAGCTGCAATGCGCTTTTTACCAGGATAATTCACTTTGAATAACTGAATAGTTCCATCTACCGGGGCAGTGAAATAAATCTCCTCTCCGTTTTTAGCCCATAAAAAGCTATTTACCGTCCCGTCCCAATTGGCCGTAAGGTTTTGTTTTACGCCATTTTCTAAAACAACAATATCATTTTTATCAGCTTCATATCCATCTGTTTTCATTTGCAACCAGGCTAAAGCACCTTCAGAAGAAAAAGCAGGATTGGTATCATACCCTTTATTCTCTTCAGTGATATTTTCGGTTTCTTTTGTTTCCAGGTTGTACTTATAAATATCGGTATTTGTGCTTATCGCGTAATCTTTACCTTTTAGCTTTTTAGATACGTAATAAATACTTTTACCGTCTGGAGACCAACAATAATCCTCTTCACCCCCAAAAGGTTTCTGTGGGGTGTAATAGGGCTCATCAGGCATAATATCTATTCCTTCACTGTCTTCTTCCCCAACTTTTTTATAGAATACATGCGAGTAATTTCCGTTTTGCCAGGTGTCCCAGTGACGAATATCTAAATCTGAATATACATACGCATCAGACTTGTCTAAATTCTTATAAATATCTTTGGATTGTACATCTTCGATATGAACTTCTTTATTAAAAAGTTTGTACTCGTCATTGGGAGAAATATTTCTATCATGAGCCACCGCAACTTCTTCTTTGCTAATTTCTTTTGCGGTACCACCCTCTGCAGGAATCTGATAATATTTAGACGTATAATCATTCTCTTCGATATTAGGGATCGAAACTTTATAGAATAACTGTTCCCCATTTTTATCTAGTCCTAAAACACTAATTCGTTCTACCTGCCATAATTTTTCGGGTGTCATTGTTTTTTGCCCAAATACAAAAGTACCACTAAACACTAAGCTCATAACCAGCATTAATTTCTTCATAGGTTTATACATTATTTTCTTTTACAAAGATGATTTGTCCACAAATTTAAGCCTTAGATCCCTAATTTTATCGGATAATCAAGATTTAAATAAGGGCTTAGCTAGCAAAAAGATAATTAATACCAATTAGTAATTAAAAAAGTAGATTTTGATTTTAGAAAACAAAAGTATAACTTAAAATTCTGAAAATCAGAACACATGGAACTTCAAAAACTTAATATAGAACATGTTTTGTTTCTGGATATTGAAACCGTCCCTGAATATGCTTCTTTTGAGGATTTGGATGAAACTAAACAGCAACTATGGACGGAAAAAACAAAATATATTAGGAAAGATGAGCATTCTCCGGCTGATTTTTATCCTCGAGCTGGAATTTGGGCGGAGTTTGGTAAAATTGTATGTATTTCAGTTGGATTTTTAAGTCTCAAAGATGGGATACGGAATTTCCGACTTAAAACTTTTTGGGGCGAAGAAAAGTCGATTTTAATCGATTTCAGCAGTCTTTTAAATGAACA
The DNA here is from genome assembly GCF_056859415.1 of Zunongwangia sp. L-65. NCBI lineage: Bacteria > Pseudomonadati > Bacteroidota > Flavobacteriia > Flavobacteriales > Flavobacteriaceae > Zunongwangia > Zunongwangia sp. L-65. Next base: position 69,546 of record NZ_JBSXOK010000068.1, on the reverse strand, counting down.
TTTTAGTAAGCCTTATCATTTGCTTTGCGCTCATAACGGAAAAGAATTTGATTTCCCGTTTATTGCCCGACGAATGATTATCCATAATATCGTGCTTCCTGAAAAATTAAACAGTATAGGTAGAAAACCCTGGGAAATTCCGCATCTGGACACTATGGAACTTTGGCGTTTTGGGGATTATAAACATTTCACTTCACTAAAATTACTTACCAACGTGCTTGGCATTCCTTCCCCTAAAAACGATATTGAAGGTTCACAGGTTTATGAGGTTTTTTATAATGAAAATGATGTCCATCGCATTATTAAGTATTGTGAACGCGATGTGGTCGCAATCGCACAAATCCTTTTGCGTTTAAAACAGGAAGCTCTTCTAAAAGATTCAGAAATCAGTACTGTTCCCTTATAATTTCATCTCAGGGATTTCTCCATCAACAACAAGTTCACCTTCCGTTGCGGCTCTAATTTCGTCTACACTTACTCCCGGAGCTCTTTCTAAAAGTTTAAAGCCGTCTTCGGTTACTTCAATCACGGCCAGATTGGTCACAATTTTAGTAACACAGCCTACTCCGGTTAAAGGAAGTGTACATTTTTTAAGCAATTTCGATGCTCCGGCTCTATTCGTATGCATCATAGCGACAATGATATTCTCTGCAGAAGCTACTAAATCCATCGCGCCTCCCATACCTTTTACCATTTTTCCGGGAATTTTCCAGTTCGCAATATCTCCATTTTCAGCAACTTCCATAGCACCCAAAATTGTAAGATCTACATGCTTTCCCCGAATCATCCCAAAGCTTAAAGCTGAATCGAAGAAACTTGCTCCCGGTAGCGCGGTAATGGTTTGTTTACCTGCATTAATTAAATCGGCATCTTCTTCTCCTTCTAATGGAAAAGGGCCCATCCCCAAAATCCCATTTTCACTCTGAAATTCTACCTGTATATCATCACGCACAAAATTGGCTACCAAAGTTGGGATTCCAATCCCCAGGTTTACATAAAACCCGTCCTTTACCTCTTTTGCGATACGTTGTGCTATTCCGTTTTTGTCTAACATTGTTTAATGTGTTAATGTGTTGATTTGATGATGTGATAATTTGACAATTAAATTATCCTCTGCTTTTATTTGTTGAAATTATTCGACTAAGAAGTTTTTGAATTGAAAGTAATCTTCCGTCCAATTCTTCATCATAATTTTTAATATGTTCTGAAGACTTACAAAGTAAAAGCCAGTATTCAACTTCCTTTGCTTCCTTGTCAGCTATTTTTAGCTTATGCCCAAAATCTTTTCGGCTTTCTGAAGATTGTGCTTCCCAAATATTTGCTCCAATCGAAGTACCACTTCTTATAAGTTGAGAAGCAATCTCATAATGCTTATGCACTTTTAGTTGTTCAGAATCGATTATCCCTAGAGCGAACTCGACGGATATTTTTAAAATAATATTTTCTTTTCTGTACTCCAATTTCATCAACGTATTAGCACATTTTCGCATTATCTTATCATCATATTATCTTTCTCTTACCGTTCTTTTCTCGATTCGCTTTTCGTAATTTTTACCTTCAAAAATACGTTGTACAAATATTCCGGGAATATGGATAAAATTAGGATCCAGTTCGCCTGGCTCTACCAGTTCTTCTACCTCAACAACTGTAACTTTTGCAGCACCGCACATCACCGGATTAAAATTTCTGGCAGTTCCCTTAAAAATCAGATTCCCCACCTTATCGCCTTTCCATGCTTTGATAAAGGCAAAATCGGCCTTAAAGGCTTCCTCCAAAACATACATTTTACCATCAAACTCTCTGGTTTCCTTTCCAAGGGCAACCTCGGTTCCATAACCGGCAGGCGTATAAATTGCCGGGAATCCCTGTTGTGCTGCCTGGCATCGCGCTGCTAATGTTCCCTGCGGAATTAACTCGACTTCCAGCTCTTCGCTTAACATTTGTCGTTCAAATTCAGCATTTTCGCCTACATAAGAAGACACCATTTTATCAATTTGTTTCTTCTGAAGTAAAAGCCCCAATCCAAAATCATCAACACCGGCATTATTGGAAATACAGGTTAAATTCTTAATGTTTAACCGCACTAATTCTGAAATGGCATTCTCCGGAATTCCGCTTAACCCAAAACCACCAAGCATAAACGTCATCCCATCATGAACCCCTTCTAAAGCTTCTGCAACGTTATTTACTGTTTTACTAATCATTAATTGCTATTTTCCTTTAAAAATAGAGAAATTTCAAGATAATTACAATATTTTAAAAAGTCCTTAATAAATTATGTGATATTCATAATTGAATATCTTTAATCTGTAATTTGTAATACCTTGATATTTTTGTCATTCCAGACTTGATCCGGAATCTCATATTCTATTGAGAAAGAAAATCTTGGAGATAAGACCTTTAATCAAGTTAAGGGGAGATATAACTTATTATGATTCATTCCACACATTTAAAATTGGAAACAACTATTTTTCTCTTCCGAAGAAAGCATAAAAAAGCCCAGATCGAATACACCATCTGAGCTTTTAGTTGTCGTGAATAATCTAGGGTAAAAATCGCTGTAGATATTTTTAGAAATCCAGTTCTTCTACTGCTCCACTATCTGGATTATTAGATTTTCCGTAAGTAGCACAATCTACCGAGATCGATAAATTCTCTGGTCTTTCAAAGTCATCCTGAGAGATATTTAAATCCTCGTTTGCATAGACACTTTTCATATACATTCCCCAAACAGGTAAGGCCATTGTTGCTCCCTGTCCATAAGTAATTCCCGGGAAATGCACGGCACGATCTTCGGCACCAACCCAAACTCCGGTTACCAGATTAGGTACCATACCCATAAACCAACCATCACTTTGGTTTTGTGTTGTTCCCGTTTTTCCTGCAATTGGATTTTTAAAATCATAAGGATATCCTGTAACTGCTCTTTGGTAATCTAAACGGACTTCCCTTCCAGTTCCTCTTAACCTTGCTCCCGAACCATAGCGTGTTACTCCTTCCATTAGGTTTACAGTAACATAAGCCGCTTCTTCACTCATTACATCGTAAGTCTCTGGTACATTTTGGAATAAAACAGTTCCGTTTTTATCTTCGATACGAGTAATAAGCACTGGCTTTACACGAACACCTTTATTTGCAAAAGTGCTGTAAGCCGATACCATTTCATATAGGCTAATATCTGCGGTTCCAAGAGCAATAGCAGGCCCGGTTGGGAAACCTTCAGTATCTATTCCTAATTTTGAAATTAGACTTATTACGTTACCCGGAGTTGTTTTATCGATTATCCTTGCGGTAACGGTATTGACTGAATTTGCCAAAGCTTCTTTTAAGCTCATCATGCCGGAATATACATCGTCACCACTTCCTGAATTTCTTGGAGACCAGTCTTTAATATTACCGTATTTACCCGCCGGAATGGTAAACCTGTTTAGTGGCAGTGTATCACAAGGCGACATTTTAAGCTGATCGATTGCGGTCGCATATACAAAAGGTTTAAAGGTTGAACCTACCTGACGTTTCCCCTGCTTTACGTGATCGTACTTAAAGTGTTTAAAGTTTGTACCCCCTACCCATGCTTTTACTTCACCGGTTGTAGGATCCATAGACATTAAGCCCGCCTGTAGAAAGGACTTATAATATCTAATAGAATCTCTTGGTGTCATTGTAGTATCAATATCACCTTTCCAGGAAAAAATACGCATTTCACGAGGCTCATCAAAAGAAGCTAAAATTTCTTCTTCAGACTTCCCTTCCCTTTTCATTTTGCTATACCTGGCCGATCTTTTTATAGATCCGTTAATGATATTATCGATCATACTTTGATCGATATCCCTAAAAGGAGATGTTCTATTATTTTTATTCTGACGGTCGAATTCCTGCTGAATATGAGCTAAATGCTTTGTTACCGCATCTTCGGCATATTCCTGCATTTTAGAGTCGATACTGGTGTATACTTTTAAACCATCGCGATACAGGTTATATTTTTCACCATCTGGCTTGGGATTTTCTTCAATCCAGTCTGTTAAAAATTGTCGCGTATATTCTCTAAAATAAGTAGCAATTCCATCGTCGTGACCTTCAGGAGAAAAAGTTATTTTCATCTCTGTTTGTTGCAAAGAATCCTTTTGTTGCTCGGTTAAAAAACCATTTTTATACATCTGTACAAAAACCTGATTTCTTCGATTCTCTACTAAATCGGGGCGACGTACCGGATTATATAATGCCGAATTTTTAAGCATTGCTACTAACACGGCAGACTCTTCAGGTTTCAGATCTTTGGGTTCTTTATCGAAATAAATTCGGGAAGCTGAACGAACGCCCACCGCCTGATAAAGGAAGTCGTATTTGTTCAAATACATGGTAATAATCTCTTCCTTGGTGTATTGTCTTTCTAAACGAGTAGCAATTACCCATTCTTTCATTTTCTGAAGTACGCGCTCAAAAGTATTATCGGTAGAAAAGTCCTCTGTAAATAACTGCTTTGATAACTGCTGAGTAATAGTACTTGCTCCACCTTTGGCTCCAAGATAAACTGCTGCACGTACCGTACCACGTGCATCGATACCGGCGTGTTTATAAAAACGTTCATCTTCTGTAGCTACCAGCGCCTGCACTAGATGCTGAGGAAGGTCGTCATATTTTATTGGTGTACGATTTTCCCTGTAATATTTACCTAAAGTTTCCCCATCTGAAGAAATTAGCTCGGTTGCAAGGTTGGTTTCCGGGTTTTCTAATTCTTCAAAAGTGGGCATTTTACCAAAAACACCCCATCCTGCTAATAAAAAGAAGAAGATAACCGCCAGAAACCCAACACCAAAAAGGGTCCAGAAACCAATGATATACTTACGATTACTTTGCTTAGGTTTAGTTTGCTTTTTACGAGATTCAGCCATTTGCTCTAATTATTCTGTGTCGTTTTTTCTATTCTGAAACCAACATCTGTGATGCCGTCTAAATTTTGTATTCCATTTACCTCACCATTTTTTCTCATGGCGTGCCTAATATTTACCCGATATTCCCCGGATTCTGTAAACCTGACATGTTCTTTATACCAAAGTTTATTTTCCTTTACATCACCAAATCCCGTACCAAGCCATTCTCCATCTGGTCTAGCCATTTCGTATTCTAAGGTATCACTAATTACTTTTCCCTTTGGGAACTGAATTTCAGTAATCAAATACAGGTTGCTGTACTTAAACTCGCTGTTATTCCTAATATTTATAAATAAATTGTATGCTTTTAAAGAATCTAATTCTCCTATATCAAACGAAACAATCGAATCTTTATTCCATTGATTTACAGATTTATATTCATCATAAACCATTTTGGAATCACAACTCCAAAAACACAGGCTTGAAATAGCTAAAATCAAAATAAAATTACTTCTCATTTCTCGAGGAAGATGGTTTATTTTTCTTTCTTCTTTTTTTATTTCTACGTTTCTTTTTAGGATGTGGATTATCGAACCTTGTTAGACTATCCTGACCAACAACATTGTTAAAATCGGGTTGTTCTTCCTCCATTTGAAGCATCACTTCAAACTCTTCCAGGCTGCCGATACTTTCCCTTTTTTTATTCGCTTCAATAATTTGATTTGCCTGATCTACGGTGAGTTTATGCCACGTCATCCATTCACCTTCATAAGCATACCATAAAAAGCCTTTAAAAATATCGATTTTCTGACATACCGCGGTACCTTTTTTTGTATGAAGTTTGATATCTGACTTGGGAAAAGTTTTAAGGGATTCCAGATAGGTATCTAATTCGTAATTAAGACAACATTTTAGCTTCCCACACTGGCCAGCAAGTTTTTGCGGGTTTAAAGACAATTGCTGATATCTTGCCGCACTGGTACTTACAGATCTAAAATCTGTTAACCAGGTAGAACAACATAATTCTCGCCCACAAGAACCTATACCTCCAAGTCTTGCTGCTTCCTGGCGAAGGCCTATCTGGCGCATTTCTATACGGGTATTAAACTCTCGGGCAAATTCTTTGATCAGCTGCCTAAAATCTACACGATCATCTGCAGTATAATAAAAGGTTGCTTTTGAAGCATCACCCTGAAATTCGATATCGCTAATCTTCATGCTAAGGTTTAATCGAATAGCGATTTCCCTGGCACGGGTCTTAATCTTTTCTTCTCGAGCACGGGCTTCTTCCCAAACTTCAATATCCTTCTGGGTGGCCTTGCGATAAATTTTTAAAACTTCCTCACTATCTGGAGTGACTTTTTTCTTTTTCATCTGGATTCTTACCAGTTCCCCGGTAAGACTCACCATACCTACATCGTGGCCTGGTGAAGCTTCGGTAGCTACCACATCGCCCATACTTAGGCTAAGATTCTCAGTATTTTTAAAGAAATGTTTTCTGCCGTTTTTAAAACGTACTTCAACACAGTCAAAAGGTTCTACTCCGTTTGGAAGGGACATATTAGAGAGCCAGTCAAAAACCGTAAGTTTATTACAACTATCTGTTCCGCAGGTTCCATTACTTTTACATCCTTTAGGCTTACCGTCTTTATCGGTAGAGCAACTGCTACACGCCATAAATGTTTTATATCTTGATAAGGAGTACTAAAAAACCGAATCTCATTTTTAAAAATCACCCGATATACCGACCATCATCTCACTTCTAAATCCCGGCACCTCAAAGGTCTATTTCAAAAATTCGGCTTTATAATTACGCTCCTTTAGGTTCATAAATAAGTTCTTAAACAGTAAAGATACCAATATTAATTGGCATCACCAGATAGAACTCAGGCTTAACTCTTATATTTTAAAACTTCAGAGCGGCCTTTTTTAAAAATTTTATTACTATTTCGCTTTCCCTTTCTAAGCTCTTTTTGCTCTTCATAGGGAAGGGCGTTTACCTTCATACAATCTTCGCTACAACAATTATTCATTTCCATGGCACATTCTTCACATTGGATAAAAAGTAAGTGACATGCTTCATTTGCACAATTTACGTGGGTATCACAGGCTTTTCCGCATTGGTGGCAATGGGCGATCACATCGTCGCTAATTCGCTCTGATCGACGATGATCAAACACAAAGTTTTTACCAATAAATTTGTTCTCTAACTGTTGGTTTTTCACCTGTCGGGCATATTCTATGATTCCGCCTTCTAATTGATAAACGTTTTGAAAACCGCGATGCTTATAATATGCACTCGCTTTTTCACAACGAATTCCACCGGTACAGTACATCAACAGGTTTTTATCTTCTTTGTGTTGTTCAAGATCTTTCTCTATAATTGGCAAAGAATCCCTAAAGGTATCCACATCTGGAGTAACCGCCCCCTGAAAATGACCAATTTCACTTTCATAGTGGTTTCTCATATCCACACAAACCGTATTGGGATCATCTAATAATTGGTTAAAAGTGGCGGCATCTACGTGAATACCTTTATTGGTGACATCGAAACTTGCATCATTTAAGCCATCGGCCACAATTTTATCCCGAACTTTCACTTTTAATTTCAGGAAAGATTTTGAATCCTGCTCGATCGCAATGTTAAGTCGGCATCCTTCTAAAAAGTAAATGTTATCTATAAATTCTTTGAATTCATTGAATCTTTTAGCAGGAACAGAAAGCTGGGCATTTATCCCCTCGTGGGCTACATAGATTCTTCCCAGCACATCCATCGAATTCCAGGCAACAAAAAGATGATCTCTAAAAAGTTTAGGGTTGCCTATTTTTGCGTAGGCATAAAAAGAGAGCGTAAGCCTGTCTTCACCGGCTTCCTCGATCAATGCTTCTCTTTCTTTAGCGCTTAGTTTATTGTACAGTTGCATGCTATACTAATTTTAAGAATTAAAGAAATATTATAGTTTTTTAGCGGTAATTATTTTTACCGGACAGGCATTTTGAGCCTGCAAACATTCGGCAAAGATACTATCATCGTGGGATTTAAGGGTATAAAAGCCCTTTTTTTCTTTAGAATGTAATAAAACACTCTTCCCATCTTTCTTAGACATCTGAAATTCTGAAGGTGCCATCTCTACACAATAATTACAACCTATACATTTATCCCGCTGTAAAGTTACTACTACCATTAGGCCTTAACTATTTTATATAGTTTGTCTGAGTTTCTTATTCTAAAAGGTAATTTTATAGTACAGGAATCCCCTTTTGATGCTGTCTCCAATTGCTCTTCGTTAACCAGCATTTCAGAAAGTTCTACTTCCTGCGCACCGGTGGTTGGCCCGGTGATTAAAAGTGTATCGCCCAATTTGATATCGTAGGCTTCGATCTTAAACTCACCTATATTAGCTTTAGGAAAATAGTGCATTCCTTTACCTACATATACTTTCTTTTGAGTGGCGTGCGATCCTGAGCCATCACTCCATTCCCCCAGTTTTTGACCTAAATAGTAGCCACTCCAAAATCCACGATTATATACTTTCTTTAGCTCTTCCATCCAGATGCCAACTTTTTCTTTGGAGTAGGTTTCCTCATAATAGGCATCAATAGCTTCACGATAAGTTTTGATTACTTTGGCAACATATTCTGGTGCTCGTCCACGACCTTCAATTTTCAAAACCTTTGTTCCTGCATCTATTACCTGATCCAAGAAATCTAAGGTGCAAAGATCTTTTGGAGACATCATATACTCATTATCCAATTCTACTTCAAAACCACTTTCCTGATCGATCACCGTATATTTTTTTCGGCAATTTTGCTTACATGCACCACGATTAGCAGAAGAATTATGAGAGTGCAAACTTAAATAGCATTTTCCTGAAACCGCCATACATAAAGCTCCGTGACCAAAAATTTCGATTTCAACTAAGTTTCCAGAAGGCCCTTTTATTTGTTCTTTTTCTATCTGATCACAAATTTTCTTTACCTGCCGTAAGCTCAATTCCCTACTTAACACCATCGTATCGGCAAAAAGGGCATAAAATTTAACCGTTTCGATATTGGTAATATTAATTTGGGTAGAAATATGAACCTCCATACCTATCTGTCTGGCATAAGCAATAACCGCCTGGTCCATAGCAATAACTGCAGTTAAGTTTGCAGCTTTTGCTTTATCGAGTAAGGTTTTTACAATCGAAAGATCGTGATCATAAATAATTGTGTTTAGTGTTAGATAAGTACGTACTCGCTTAGCTTCACAACGCTTAGCGATCTCTGGCAAATCATTTAGTGTAAAATTTATACTTGCCCTGGCTCGCATATTCAGCTGTTCTACTCCAAAATAAATGGAATCAGCGCCATTATCCAATGCCGCCTGCAAAGACTCAAAATTCCCGGCCGGCGCCATAAGTTCTATCTTTCCTGTACTCGTCATTTTTAATAAAATTATGGGGTGCAAAGATACATATCTTTCAATTATTGGTTACATTTAAACACCTCCAAACTTTCGAAGTTTAGCCTTCAAAATCGATAAATTATTTAAGTCTTTTTGAAGAAAAATCGCAGAGTGGATAATCCTGAGCATTTAAAATTGTGACCTAGTAAAACTTATAGTAATTTAGCAACTTGCAAAAAAAGGAGAATAAAAATGAGTAACGATAAAGAAAAAGACGCAAAACTAAAAGCACTGAAACTTACCCTTGATAAAATGGATAAAACCTATGGGAAAGGAACGGTAATGAAAATGGGAGATCAGGCAATTGAAAATATCCCTTCGATTTCTACCGGTTCTTTAGGTTTGGACCTTGCTTTAGGCGTAGGTGGTTATCCAAGAGGGCGAATTATTGAAATTTACGGACCAGAATCTTCTGGTAAGACTACACTTACGTTACATGCTATTGCTGAAGCACAAAAGAGTGGCGGGATCGCCGCTTTTATTGATGCCGAACATGCTTTTGATCGTTTTTATGCTGAAAAACTAGGTATTGATATTGAAAACTTAATTATTTCTCAGCCAGATAATGGAGAACAGGCTTTAGAAATTACAGATAATTTGATTAGATCTGGAGCTATTGATATTATTGTAATCGACTCGGTCGCGGCATTAACACCAAAAAGTGAGATCGAAGGAGAAATGGGCGATTCAAAAATGGGGCTTCATGCCCGTTTAATGTCTCAGGCACTTAGAAAATTAACCTCAACGATCAGTAAAACCAACTGTACCGTTATCTTCATTAACCAGCTTCGTGAGAAAATTGGGGTAATGTTTGGAAACCCAGAAACGACTACAGGTGGTAATGCGCTAAAATTCTATGCTTCTGTACGTTTAGATATTAGACGTTCTACGCAAATTAAAAATAGCAGTAGTGAAGTAATGGGTAATAAAACCAGAGTTAAAGTGGTTAAGAATAAAGTAGCTCCACCGTTTAAGACCGCTGAGTTCGATATTATGTATGGGGAAGGAGTTTCTAAAATTGGTGAAATTATCGATATAGGCGTAGACTACGAAATCATTAAGAAAAGTGGATCTTGGTTTAGCTACGAAGACACTAAACTTGGTCAGGGTCGTGATGCGGTAAAAACTATTTTAAAAGACAATCCAGATTTAATGGATGAGTTAGAAGTTAAAATAAAAGACGCCATTAAAGTGGCCAAGGAAGAATCTTAAGTTATTATAAACCATTTTGTTATAAAAAATCCCCAGGTAGGGGATTTTTTTATGCATTTTCTACGCAACCTTTAACAGAATGATTCATCTACAAAAAAACAAAACCCAAAAACAAAATGAAAAAAACCAGTTTAATTTTATTTCTGGCTCTTGCAGTAAGTTTAATTAGTTGTAATGATGATGATGGGCCAAGCATAGCTTATCAATATGCTAAAATCACAGGACATAATTTGCCGGCTTTTATTGAATATTCTGAAACTTACGACTTAAAAGCTACTTTTGAATTACCTGATGCCTGTCATAAATTTGTAGATTTTAATGGGCAATTTTACGAAATGGAAGATGCTGAAGACACATTAGTTGTTGATATAGTCGCCTTAACTTCATACGATCCTAATGTTACAGAATGTAACGAAGAAGGAAGTTTAACACAAACAAAATCCATTCTTCAGAATGATTTTAACTTAAGTAAAGTTACGTCAAATGAGGATCGCTATAAGAGCGTTAGATTTCGCTTTGTAAACGGAATTAATTCTGCAACTAATAAATATGAATTTTTAACGGTAGATGTACCCGTAGGAGAACCAGAAGCAACACCTGAAGAACCTGCAGAGTAAATTAATAGAACCAATAATAGTTATAAAAAGCTGGAATTTTAAAAAATTTCAGCTTTTTTGTTTTAAACACGCAACCTTTTTAAAAATAACCATCTATAATAAAAGCCTTAATTAAAATGAAGAAAATTATACTAGTCCTAAGCATAGCTTTTAGCTTTGCTGCCTGTAATATCGATGATGATGGCCCAGGTATTTCGTACACCTATGTTGAAATCCTGGATGCGACATTACCGGCATATTTTATCGTTGATGAAGAATACGAAATTGATATCACTTACGATATCGGTAGCGATTGCAATACTTTTAGCAGCTTTGAATATAATGGAAGACCATACCAGGAGCACGATTCTATATTCGAATTTTATGTAAACGCCATCGTTTCCTACGATCCTAATAATGTGGCAAATTGTACAGACACCGGACTTATCAAAACTACCAATTGGACAGAAAATTTTAAATTAAATTCTGATCAATACGAGGTGATTCGGTTTAACTTTTTGAGTGGAACAAATACAGATAATACTGCTAAATATTTAACAAGAGATATATTAGTTGGGGAACCAGAGGACACCCCCGAAGAAACTACAGAGTAAGCTAATGGAAATACAATAGTAGTTTTTATATTAAAAGCTGAAGTTTTAAAATTTCAGCTTTTTTTTATTTAGGGTACGCAACCTTTTAAATCCTAATGTATCTAGATAATACAAAACACTAAAAAATAATTGTTTAGCTTAATGAAAAGAATAGTATTAATTTTAGCATGTATCTGTACCCTAAGCGGATGCTCGATAGATGATGATGGTTCATCCCTATCACTTAGCTTAGCTGAAATTACAGATGCCCAATTGCCGGATTATTTTGAGACCGGTGAAATTTATAATTTTCCCATTAATTACATGCCGGCAAACGGATGTGAGCAATTTTATGGCTTTGACATAAACAGAGAGATTAATGGTAATGTACGGGATATTTATGTTTTTGCGGTTACCGCAAGATACCTGGACAGGACAGATTGTGATGAGGCCACCGAGCAGGAAAGAACATTAAAAGATATTGTGATTACCGGAAATGAGAATACCGAATATATTTTTCATTTTTGGATCGGAGAAGAAAACGAAGAAGCAAAGTATCTGGATATCACCGTTCCTGTTGGAAAACCTGAAGAAAACGAAGAACCAACACAGGAATAGAGTCTAATAAGAGATTACCATAAGGCTTGCGTTAAAAAATTGCTTTTAATTTTGAAGCATCGAAGCACTTAACCTCGATTATCGAGTAAAACCAACTAAACCAAACATAACTTTTTGTCGCTAGAAAAGCTCATAAAAAGATGTAAGCAAAATGATATTAAGGCACAGGAAGAACTGTACCGCTTATATGCCGGTAAAATGTTTGGCCTGTGCCTAAAGTATTCTGATAGCTATGCACAGGCCGAAGATAACCTGCAGGATGGCTTTTTGACCATTTTTGATAAAATTGGTCAATACAAACATCAGGGTTCTTTTGAAGGTTGGATGAAACGCATAATGATAAATACTACTTTACAGAAATACAGAAAAGAAAAATTATATAGCATATCAAACGAAGATCAAATAGAAGAAACAACGGTAGAGTACGAAGAATCTTCACTACCGCTGGATTTTCTGCTTAGCATAGTACAACAGTTACCACAGCGTTATCGCGAAGTTTTTAATATGTATGTTTTAGACGGTTATTCCCACAAAGAAATTGCCGGAATACTACAAATATCTGAAGGAACTTCTAAATCAAATTTATCGAGAGCGCGTAGTTTATTAAAAGAAAGCATAGAAAGTAATCAACATAATTCTTCTGCAAAAACCCTATGAAAGAGAAAAAGAATATAGACCGACTTTTTCAGGAGAAGTTCAAAGATTTTGAACACACTCCCAAAGAGGACGTCTGGAAAAATATCGCAGAAAAATTACAGGAAAAACAAGAGAAAAAACCTGTAATCCTACCACTCTGGTACAAACTGGGTGGTGTTGCAGCTGTTTTGGCCATTATTCTGGCCGGTGTATATTTTTTACAAAACAGTCCCGCAAATTTTACTGAACCCCAAATCACATTTGATATCGAAGAATCCCAACTCCCCAGTATTAAAACACCTTCGGATTCTATTTTAAATACAGCTAATAAAACATTAGAAAAAATCACTGAAACGTCTAAAAATTCTAGTAAAACAACTAAAAAAGCTGAACAGAGGCATGATGCCTTAATACCTTCAGGTGCTGTGGCCAACCAGACATCAACAACTATTTCTGGTAGCGATACACCCTCTAATAATTCAGCTTCAGAAAAAACAAACATAAAGTCATCGAATATCACTTCTCATCAGTCAAAAAACGAACAGGATTTAGCTCATCTTGATCATAAAAATGAAGATAAAGCTACCGAAAATCAAAGTAAATCAACTGACGTTATCTCCTTGGTAAATAAAACCGGGGAAGATCAGATTACCGCTATTGATTCTGTCAAAACAATAGCCGATGAGGACTATGAAAATGCCGTGGCGCTTTTCGAAAAAGAGAAAAACCAGGAAGCAACTTCAGAAGAAGTAAAAACACCTTCTAAAAAGGGTAAAGTAAGTATTTCTCCATTTGCAGCGCCGGTTTATTACGATAATTTAGGAAGTGGAAACCCTATAGATCCTTCTTTTGCATCTAATCAGACCAGTAGCGAAGTAACCATGGCATACGGTGTTAAGGTGGCCTATGCAGTGTCAGAAAAAGTAAAAATTCGATCTGGGATCAATAAGGTAAGCATGAATTATCAAACCCGTGATATCGCTTATAATTACGCTATAGCTTCCAGCAGTCTGGCGAGCATTAACTACGATACCGGAAGCGAGAACATAAGAATTGCAAGTAATTCTAAAAACTCCCCTGCAAGTCCAGTTTTTGACGGTCAAGAAAATGGATTTGTTCCCAGCTTAAATATGCCTAGAGAAAACGGTTCTTTGAGCCAGAATTTTGGGTATATTGAAGTTCCGGTAGAAATAGAATACAATCTAATCGATAAAAAAATTGGCTTAAAATTAATCGGGGGTGCCAGTAGCTTGTTTTTAGATGAAAACTCGGTTAGCGTTAACGGCCAAAACGGGACTATAGAACTTGGAGAATCCAACAATTTGGAAAGCCTTAGTTTCACCACTAATATCGGGATGGGTATAGATTATCAGCTAAATGATAAATTTAGACTGAATTTAGAACCTACTTTTAAATACCAGTTAAACAGTTTTAGCAATACAAATGGAGTTAATCCCTATTTCTTTGGAGTTTATACCGGTTTTAGTTTTGAATTTTAACTCGATAATCCAGATTTAAAATCTCTTTTATGAAATGAATTTGAATGAGAAAAATTCAAGCCAACTAAATACTTAAACTAGGTATTATAGACTAGGACTTTTTAGCTCTTCATAAATAATCTCATGGGTTTTATCTTTAAGTTCTTTTCGATCCTGCTGAGTTTTTCCTTTTGTAGGAATAAAATCATGGATAGTAACACGTAATTTACCGGGACTACCCGATAAGAAAGTATACGAAAAGCGCTTCTTGGTATCATGAAACGTTAACGGCGCGACAGGAATTTGATGATCGATCGCCAATTTAAAAGCCCCTTCTTTAAATTCATCTAAAATGATATTTTCATCGTCGGGTACACCACCTTCAGGAAAAATACAAATGCTATTCCCCTGTTTTAAGCGTCGTTGGGCCTCGTTAAAAACCGCCTGGCGGCTTTGCTGACTTTTACGATCTACCAAAATGCAGGTTTTACGGTAGAAAAATCCGAAAATAGGAATTTTCGCCAGCTCTTTCTTACCTACGAATACAAAAGGATGGTTAACGGTGGCCAACATCAACATGATATCCAACATCGAATAATGATTGGCTACGAACATATAACTTCCATTTTTATCCAATTTGTGGCTACCCTGAGTACGCCGGTAAAAACCCATCCCAAAAATGATGAATTTTGCCCACATCCTAGCACAAAAGAAAAACTGAGGATAAAATCGCTCTGAGGAGGTAAAAACAATTAGAATAGGAAGCATAAGGATAATAGGTACCACGAGTAATACATAGAACCATATTCTCCATAACGCAATAGCAATATTTTTAAAAAATCGCATAGGTTTCAAAAGTAGTAAATACAATCAAGTGAATTCCACAAAAAAAGTACCTTTGTATAAAAATTTAATAAGTACATGTCTAGAATACTAACGGGAGTACAAAGTACAGGAACTCCTCATTTAGGAAATTTACTGGGGGCAATTATGCCTGCTATCAAAATGGCGAACAGCCCAGAGAATGATTCATTCATTTTCATTGCGGATATGCATTCTCTAACACAAATTAAAGATGCTGAGACGTTAAGGAACAACACCTACTCTGTGGCTGCAACATGGCTTGCCTGCGGTATTGATATCGAAAAAACCGTTTTCTACAGACAAAGTGATATCCCGCAAGCCAGTGAACTTTCCTGGTATTTAAGCTGTTTTTTTCCTTATCAACGCCTTACGTTAGCCCATTCATTTAAAGATAAGGCCGATCGTTTAGAGGACGTTAATGCTGGGCTTTTCACGTATCCTATGCTTATGGCAGCTGATATTCTTTTATATGATGCTGAAATTGTGCCGGTGGGAAAAGACCAGTTACAACACTTAGAAATTACCAGAGATGTAGCCTCTCGTTTTCACGCTAAAATGGGAGAAACCTTTGTAATACCCGAAGCTAAAGTAGAAGAGAATATTTTGTATGTTCCTGGTACTGATGGTTCTAAAATGAGTAAATCGAAAGATAATACCGTTAATATCTTTCAGACCGATAAAAAACTCAGAAAGCAAATTATGGGTATCCAAACCGATAGTACGCCGCTTGAAGAACCAAAAAACCCGGATACCTGTAATGTATTCAACATTTATAAATTATTAGGATCTGAAGCGCAAACAGCAGAACTACGCCAAAAATATGAAGCCGGTGGTTTTGGCTACGGACACGCGAAGCAGGCCTTATTTGAGCTGGTAAAAGAAACTTTTGCTGAGCCACGGGAAAAATACGAATACTATATCAATAATCTTGAAGAGGTAGATAAAGCCTTAGCTATTGGTAAAGAAAAAGCAACAACTGTGGCTAAAGATGTTTTAAAACGTGTTCGCGAAAAATTAGGATATTAGTAAACACCTCTGGGCAAGCTCATGAGGTACTTTTTAGAATATTATTTTCCGATCCCATCGCGATGGGATCGGAAAATTTCATCTCGATTATCGGGAAAACATTCTAAATGGCTTCAAATAATTTACCTGGTAAAGGCCTAATCGCCCCTTTAAGTTCCATATTTAATAAAATTGAGGCAGTTTTAAAAGTTGGAAAATCACAATAAAGTGCTATCGCGTCTAACTGTGATTTTCCTTTTTCTTTTAGCAGGTCATATATTTGCTGCTCTTCTTCATCCAATTCTACAAATAATTGCTGCTGTACCGGTTTAACATCTTCATGTAATTTCCAATCTAGCATATATACCAAATCGGCTGCACTACCCAGTAAATGAGCTTTATTCAATTTAATAAGTTCATTACAGCCTTTGCTATATTTATCACCTGGTCTACCCGGCACAGCAAAAACTTCCCTGTTATATGAATTTGCAATATCCGCAGTGACCAGACTACCGCCTTTTTCAGCACTTTCAATAACTACGGTAGCCTCACTTAAACCTGCGATAATTCGGTTTCGTTTTAAAAAGTTATTCCGATCAAATTTATCACTACTCCAAAAATCACTAAAAAAGCCACCGTTTTTTAAAACATCATCTACATACTTAGCATGTAGTTTGGGATAAATCTGGTCTAAACCATGTGCTAAACAACCTATGGTTTGCAAGTTACAATCGATGGCTGCCCGATGCGCAGCAATATCCACTCCATAAGCAAACCCCGAAACAATTATAGGATTAAGCGGACTCAATTCCTCAATAAATTGTGTCACAAATGTTTTTCCGGCACTTGTGATCTTTCGCGTTCCAACAACACTTACAATTCGGCGATTATTAAGCTGAATATTTCCTCGGGAGAACAATATAATAGGAGAATCATGGCAATGTTTTAATTTTTCAGGATAGTTCTCATCTAAGAAATAATGGGTTTCTAAATGCTCATTTTTGATAAATTCAATTTCCTTCTCTGCCGCTTCAAAGTTTGCCGGATCAAACAACGCCTGGAGTTTAAGCTCGCCTATCCCTTCAATTTTCAATAAACTTTGTCTCTTTTCTTTAAAAATTGCCTCTGCACTGCCCAGTCTCGCAATAAGTTTTTTTGCACTCCTATCTCCCAGATTTGGTGCTCTTTGCAATGCCAGCACATATCTTAAATCGTTAATATCCATGCCAAAACTTTCAACTAAAATTACGCAAAAAAAGATTTGTTAATAAAAATTGTTTGGCTATTTTTATATACTTCACATTCGTATTATTTTTGCAATTATGAAAATAGCTAACTACATACAGGATTTACTTTACCGCTACGAGTGTGTTATCGTACCGGGATTTGGTGCATTTCTATCTCAAAGAGAGTCTGCTTTTATCGATACAGCAACTAATAGTCTTTATCCGCCAAAGAAGACTGTATCCTTTAACCGTCAATTAGTAAAAAACGACGGATTGTTAGCTAATTATATCGCAGATGCTGAAAGTATTAACTACACTACAGCGCTCAATAAAATTGCAGATTTTGTACATCAGTTGGAGAATGCTTTGAAAGAGCAGCAAATAGCCGAGATTGCCAATATTGGTGCTTTTACTGTTTCTGAAGATTATACCCTTCAGTTTGAACCTTTTAACAAAGTAAATTACCTGGCCGATTCTTTTGGCCTGGATGTGGTTCATTCCACAAAAATTCAGCGTGAAGTCTACAAATCTCAGGTTCAGAAAATCGAAGAGAAAGCACCAATTCACTTTACTCCTGAACGAAGAAACCGTAAAGCTGCATTTCTTAAATATGCTGCGGTAGGAATTCTTGCTTTAGGTTTATCGGGTATTGCAGGTTTAAATATCTACAGCAATCAGGTTGCCGAGCATAATATTGCTGAACAACAGGAAGCTGAAGACAAGTTACAGCAACAAATTCACGAAGCTACTTTTGTAATCGATAATCCGTTACCCGCTATCACATTTAAGGTTGAAAAACAACCTGGTAATTTTCACCTGGTTGCGGGAGCCTTTAGAGTGGAAGAGAATGCAGAGAAAAAAGTAGAAGAGCTTAAAGAAGAAGGTTATAAGGCCCGACTTATAGGCGCCAATAAATACGGACTTCATCAAGTGGTTTTTTCCAGTCATCAAACAAGGCGCGATGCGGTAAACGCATTAAATAAATTAAAACGAGAAAACCAGGCCGCCTGGTTACTGGTAGAGGAACTTTAATCTTTTTTTAGTGATATTTATCTAAAAGCTCACTATTATTGCCAAAAATTGGCAAATATGAATTCTAAATACCCAAAAGATTCTAGAACTACATTAACCGATCTTGTTTTACCAAGCGAGACTAATCCCTTAAACAATTTATTTGGAGGGGAATTGTTAGCTCGTATGGATCGTGCTGCCAGTATCGCCGCCAGAAGACATAGTAGACGTATTGTAGTGACCGCTTCTGTTAATCATGTAGCTTTTAATAAAGCGATCCCTTTAGGAAGTGTAGTGACAGTTGAAGCAGTCGTTTCAAGGGCATTTAAATCGTCTATGGAAATTTTTATAGATGTATGGGTAGAAGATCGAGAAAGCGGGCTTAGAAGTAAAGCAAATGAAGCAATATACACGTTTGTTGCGGTAGACGAAACCGGAGCTCCGGTTCCCGTCCCTCCATTAGAACCGGAAACCGACCTGGAAAAAGAACGGTACGCAGCTGCCTTAAGAAGAAAACAACTTAGCCTTGTTCTTGCCGGTAAAATGCAACCCAATGATGCTACCGAGCTTAAAGCTTTATTTACCAAGTAAGGCTTCGCTATTTAAAATTATCCGTTTGGATTATGTAAGTGAACCCGTAAGCCAAAACCAACATCTACTAAAAAATGCTTATTTAAATAATCCATATAAGCTGCATTATTAATATCAAGATTTAAATAATATGGGGAAACTCTAGCAAAAACTGCTATAGTTTGATTAAACCTATACCCTAATTCTCCTCCTAATTTATAACTGGTTCCGTTTTCACGAAAGGAACCGGGAGAAAAGGGAACACTATTCCTTAGGGATAAACCTCCAATATTTGCTGTAATAAGATAGTTAAATTCTCGATTTATGGCCTGATAATATCCCAGGCTTACCCCATATTCACTAAAATTGGTTTCACTTATATTTCCAATTTTTTCAATATTACTTACTTCTCCTTCATGCCATTTTCCATACACTCCGGCTACAAATTGAGGGGTGATAAAAACATTAACTTCAAGTTGAATCCCGGCATTTAATTCATAATCATTACCTAAACTAGAATGGCTTAAGCCAATAGGAAAATAAGTTGATAATCCAAAAAATACGGTTTCGGGATCTTCAGGCTCGTACCAGTTTCGATGCGGGTTTGGTAAATACAGATCCTGCTGTGCGTTTGCTAAAGAGAAACTTAATATTATGGCTAAAAGCAATATGTTTTTCATCTGAAAAATTTATGATGGAAATCAATAAAAAATAAGCTCTTCGATTTAAAATTCTAAGTCAATACTATTGGTTGTGGCATTTACTGTTATTGTAGTATCTTTTTGAATCTCATCTTCTATCTTATAAAAAAATTTGATGGGCGAACCAACCGGCAATTTCCATGAATTTTCAAAAGTTGGGTTTTCTTCATCCAATTTTAGGTAATTACTAGTGATATTTTCAGGAATTAGTAAAGGATCGATGTTTTGATTTAAGGCAAAAGACTGTGTACTTTTATAATATTGAATTTTTACAACTAGATTACTGGTCTGTGATAAAAGGCTGATAGAAACATTTACATCCTGTACCCTACTTAGCTTTACCACATCCAGATCAATACGTTGTTCCCTATCCACAATTTCCCTGGGATCGATATAACTCACGGTGATAAAATTAGGATTATAAACTGCTGAAGAAACCGGATTAAAATTAATAGCTACACCCCGGTTATAAGAAACCAAAGAAACAAAATCTACGCTACCGCCTGCTTTACTGCGGGATGCTCCCAGTATATTATAATCTTCAAAAGCATTGGTCGTAACATTTACTGGAATATCTGGTAAAGCTACATTCTTAGAATCTAAAACAGTGGCAAAAACAGCCATTCGTTTATTTTCGGTAACCAATACATCGTCGCTATTGCACGAACCAAAAAGATGAATAAAAGCAATCGTCGCAAAAAAATAAACGACCTTAAGGCAAGCCTCGGCGCATTTAATCGCGACTACCGAGTATTTATTTTTCATAACTATAAATTACAACAGTAAGATGCAATTTACTAAAAAGGTTGCGTTAACAACTAAAAACTAGCGTTTTAAAATCCAACTTTCTGGATTATACTTTTTGGTATTTTGGAAGATTAAAAAATGAAGCGTTGTTTTTCCGGAACTTTTACTGGTAGCCACCACTCCCAAATCCTGGCCTGTACTCACATAATCACCTTTACGCACATAAACTTCTTCAAGATTATCGTAAATGGTGATATAATCACCATGCCTAAGCATAACGGCTTTGTTAGCTCCTTTTAAAATCTGTACCTCACTAACGGTGCCCTCAAAAACGGCTCTGGCTTTTCCGCCTTTATCGGTATCGATATTTACTCCACTATTGTTTATAGTAATATTACTTACTACCGGATGGGGCTGTTTACCAAACTTCATACTTACTGTACCCGTCGCTACTGGCCAGGGGAGTTTCCCTTTATTACTGGCAAAGTCTTTCGCCAAGGCTTTTGCTTCAGGAGTAAGTTCGAATACATCACGTTTGGAAGAACCCGATTTTTTATTGGTTTCTGCAATCGAAGCTTTAATCATGGCATCGATTTTACGCTCTATTTCATCAATTTCTTGTTGCGTCTTTCTAATTTGTGATGCGAACTGGCTTTCTTTTGCCGTAATGGTTTTCATTAATTCCTGTTGCGACTTTTTATTTTCTTCCAGTCGCGCCCTGGTCGCCCTGTTTTCGGCAATTAATTTATTCTTTTCTTCTTTTTGATAAGCAAGCCGCTTATTTAAACGCTGTAAATCCATCGTACGGGTCTTTATTTGCTCACCTTGCTTTTTACGGTAGTCTGCGTATTGTTTTAAATATTGAAGCCGTTTATAAGCCTGTAAAAAGCTTTCAGAGGAAAGTAAGAACATTATTCGGCTTTGCTGCGATTTGCTACGATACGATTTTTTGATCATCTCGGCATAATCGGCTTTTAATTCTTCCAGCTCTTTTCTGAATTTGGCAATTTTAGCTTCATTTTCATTCATCTCCTTTGTGAGAAGATTTGCCTGCTGATTAGTGACTTTTATTAAATTCTCTGTACTTTTTATTTGTTGATTTAAATCCTGAACTTCGTTTAAAATCGACTTTTCCTTCTTTTTGTTACTCGTTCTTAATTCTGAAATTCGACGGATTTCATTACGAAGTTCAATTCTTTTTTTCTCTAAAGCTTCCCGGGTGTTTTGAGCAAAAGAACTGGTCACCACTAAAAAAGTAGCGAAACAAAAAATATATTTAAAAAAGCCTAATCTCATTCTACCGAAATTTCATCGTAACCGGAGGGAATACTAAATGGAAAACTTACCTCTCCATCAAACTCTATTGAACGATACTGCAGGGTAATATTGGTACTTTCCCCACCTTCATTTGCAATGATGGTAATCGTTTCAGGAAAAAGCCTGCCCGCAACGCGCTGATAATCGCCGTAAGTTACCGTAACACTTCTATTTTTTGAATCCTGAGCTAACTGTTGTGCCTTGGCTTTAAAGGTTTCAGAATCTAACATAAACATCTTTTTTACATCAGATGATTTCTTAGGAAGTAATTGAAAACCTCTTGGAGATTCACTTAAAGTATACACATCTTCTCGCAGATCATAAATGGCCTGACCCAATAACAAATTCTGAAGTTTTTCAAAATCCAAAGGAGTTCCTAACCACTGACTTACTAAACTAAAATCGCCATCAAAATAGGTTTTTCCTACCTTTTCATAATAGCTCACTTTTTGCGGAGTGATATAGGCTTTGGCCATGGGGAATCCCAAAATGCTGGCACTCATCCAAATGGCCTTGTCTTTTTCCATTCTAAAACTAAGATTTACCGATTGGGTCCTATCAGCATCCTGATAGGTGGCTCTTAATTTTCCAGACAAAGTATTAAACTGTATGGCTTTATCGTAATGATTCTTTATAACACCTGCTGCTTTTGCATTGCTTCTTTCGAAACCAGATACTGCTTTTTTGGTTCCGCAGGCCGCAATACTAAGCGTTAACAGAAGGGCAAATATTATTCTTTTGATCATTTAGTTGCTTCTTTTAAGGTTTTAATAGCTTTCGCTTTATACTCATTCGCTCGCTCTTTATCTTCCAGCCCGGCGTAAGACACCGAAATCTGCTGATAAAAATCGGCTTCCATCCGTGGGTTTTCAATTAAAAAATCCAATCCAAAAGTAAGAATTTCGACTGCTTCAGAATAATTTTTAAGTTTATTTAAGGCAACCCCATTTAAAAGATAAAAAATAGGCTGTGCCGGGAAAATATCACGAGCTTCTGAAGCTAATTTTTCCGCATTCTCAAAATGCTCTAAATCGATCCTGAGGATCAGCGTGTTTTTAATCATTTCGAAGTTTGCCGGATCTTCTTTTAATCCCATTTCAAAATAACGAAGGGCATCTGCTTTATTATTTGATTTAAGATAATATTCGCCCAATTTTCGATATAATGAGGGCTCGTTTTCCTGCTTAGAAAGCATTTGACTTACTTCCATAAGCTCATTTTCCCATTGAGGATTTTGGTTTACAAATAATAAAAAATCATTTAAAACCTTATATTTTGAAGCCGCATCGATCTCTTCGCTTTTAAAAACCATCTGCATCGACTGCATGGCCTCTTCTGGCTGATCTTTGTTAAGATAAAACTTATACAGCGCCAAATGGGCCAGACTCGAACCGGGACTAACTTTTAAGAGCTGTTGAGCCGTTTTAAAAGCTTCCTCTTCCATACCCTCATCACTAAGCACATAAATAAGGTTAAGATAGTTTTCCTCTTCTTTAGGATCATCTTTAATGGCTTTCTCTAAATTGGCTATCTGGGCATCTGTATTATTGGTACGGGCATAAATTTGGCGACGTAAATGGGTGCGATACTCATTTTCGCCATATTGTATATCTAAACTATCAATAAGGGATAAAGCATTGTCATAGCGATCACTTAGGATATATAAATCAGCAAGGTCTTCGCGGTATTTAGTATCGATTTTAATTAATTTCTGAAGTATTTGTATAGCACTTTCATAATCTACCGAAGCAATTTCGTTCTCATAATACTCCCTAAGAATGTTTTCATCGTTCGGTTTTAAATCTAGTGCTTTTTGAAAATAGGCTTTTGCCTGCTCAAATTCCTCTAAGGAATAATGATTTTTGGCGATTTCGTAATGTATCACCGGGCTCTGCTCGTTTATAGCAAGGCATTTTTGCAAAGCTTCGTTTGCTTTTTCGTAATTTTCAATACCGCGTTGCTTTAAAGCTTCAAAAAAATACTCTTGAAAATCATCGTTTACTTCTCCAAGAGCACTATTTACAGAGGCACTATTTTTATCTTCGGGTTGCTGAATTATAGCAAAGGCCTTTCCCGGCACCAAATATAGGTGTCCAAAAAAGGCCAATATTAAGATCTGTTTCAGCAAAGTTTTTGAGATTTGGGGTTCAATAACTATTCCAACACAGAATAATCACCAATACTGATTTCGGTAAACTCTCCATTGAATTTAGCAAAATTACCAATCATAGCGTTATTCAAGTTTGCATTTTTCACTTCAGCAAAAGATTGAATAAGACTGTTTTTTATAGTGGTATTCTCGATTTTTGTTCCGTTGCCAATAGAAACATTTGGCCCGATCTTCGCATTGATCAGTTCTACATTTTCACCGATAAAACAAGGTTCGGTAATTTCAGCATCTTTTATTTTCACACTATCGGCGATGAGTTTCTCACCATCCTGGTGTAAAAATTTAAGCATACGCCCATTGGTTTCTACGGTTACATTTTTGTTTCCGCAGTCCATCCACTCCTCTACTTTACCCGGAACGAATTTTAGCCCATTGGCCTGCATGGCTTTAATCCCATCATTAATCTGATATTCGCCGCCATGAACGATATTATTATCTAATACCTTTTGAAGCTCTTCTTTTAAAACAGCCACCTCTTTAAAATAATAAATCCCGATCACCGCCAGATCTGAAACAAATTCAGCTGGTTTTTCAACAAGCTCGGTTATTTGTTTGCTATCGTTAAGTTTCACTACTCCATAAGCTGAAGGATTGTCTACCTGCTTTACCCAAATAACACTATCGGCATCTTTATCTAAAGTAAAATCGGCTTTAAACAAGGTATCGGCATAAGCAATTACCGCAGGGCCCTCTAAAGACTCTTTGGCGCACATAATGGCGTGGCCGGTTCCCAATGGTTTATCTTGATAATAAATGCTTGCTTTGGCTCCTAAACTTTCAGCGATGTCCTTAAGGTCATTTTCTATTTTCTCTCCAAAATCTTCCCCTATTACAAAAGCAACTTCATCGATATCTTCGTCCAACACTTTTGCTATATCCTGTACCAATCTGTGTACAATAGGTTTACCGGCAATAGGAATTAATGGTTTTGGAGTGGTAAGTGTATGTGGCCTAAGGCGCGAACCTCTTCCCGCCATGGGTACAATAATCTTCATTTGTTTGTTTGATTTTAGAATAGTTTTTCGAAAAAATTGAAATTACTTTGTTCCCGTACTGCCAAACCCGCCAGCTCCGCGTACGCTATCTGTAAGTACTTCAACTTCTTCCCATTTAATATGTTCATGTTTGGCGATTACTAATTGCGCAATCCTCTCGCCATTTTCGATGATAAAGTTGTCATTCGATAAGTTCACCAAAATCACCCCTATTTCGCCGCGATAATCAGCATCGATTGTTCCGGGAGCATTTAAAACGGTAATTCCTTTTTTTGCGGCTAAACCACTTCTTGGTCGTACCTGTGCTTCGTACCCTACTGGTAGCTCTATAAACAAGCCTGTTTTTACGATTGCTCTTTCTAATGGTTTTAAAGTAACCGGCTCTGATAATTCGGCTCTTAGATCCATTCCTGCAGAAGCTTCTGTAGCATAACCTGGTAAATCGTGTGAACTTTTGTTAATGATTTTAATCGTCATGATCGCTTTAATATTTTCTTTATGTCTTCTTGTTCTTTAAAATACGTAATTCCCACAAATATGAGAACAAATAAGGTTGCAACTATATAATTTTGCCTAAAGTATATAAAACTAATGGCCGATAGTCCCACAGAAAGCAGTAAATACAATCCTATTTTCTTAACGTTATAAGGCACCAGGTAGTATTTTCTTCCGTAGAAATATGAAATCAACATCATACTCCCATAAGCGGCCAATGTCGCCCAGGCAGCTACCATAAATCCAAATTTGCCTATTAAGGTAATATTTAAAATAACGGTGACTAAAGCACCAAAAAGAGAAATATACATCCCCATTCTTGTTTTATCGGTAAGCTTATACCAAACAGAAAGATTATGATAAATTCCTAAAAATAAATTAGCCAAAAGGATAATGGGTACGATAGCCATCGCCTTCCAATATTCTTGGTTAGGGATCATAAACTGTTTAAAAATATCTATAAAACATACCAAAACTAAGAGTATTATGCCCCCGCATATTACAAAGTACTCTAAAATTCGGGCATAGGTTATTTTCGCATTTTTCTCTTTAGCATGATTAAAAAAGAAAGGCTCGGCTCCCATTCTAAAGGCCTGGATAAAAATCATCATAAAAACCGCCAGTTTATAACACCCCGAATAAGCTCCCATAATTTCTTCGGAAAGAATATCTTTAAGCAGCAGTTTATCAAGATTTTCGTTAATGATAAATGATATTCCCGCTAGCATAATTGGCCAGCCGTACTTCCACATTTGCTTTATAAGTGAGAAACTAAACTGAATTTTTGTCTTAAAGAAATAGGGTAGCAAAATTAAAAACGTAATCCCACTGGCGACAAGATTAGCCATAAATATATAGCCTAAAATATCTTTTTGAGTAAAATGATTTAAGACATATTGAGGGGCAAAAGCCGGAAACTTTGGTACGAGCCATAAAAAATAGATATTAATCGCAAACACGATAAATACATTTAACAGCTTAACTAAGGCAAATCTAACCGGCCTATTGGTCGCTCGTAGATAGGCAAAAGGAATGACTACCAGCGTATCTAAAATTATGACTGAAAAAAAGATATTAAAAAAGAAAGGATCTAAATCTACTACTCTTATAAACGAATCCTGAAAGAGCATTCCTAAACCAAAAAATAATAATGTTGTTATGGTTAAGGCAATAAAAGATGTTGAATACACTTTGTTTTTATCCTCTGCCCTACTAAAAAAACGAAAAAACGAAGTCTCCATACCGTAAGTGAGCAATACATTGAACAAAGCAGCCCAAATATAGAATGTTGTATTTACAGAATAATCTTTAGTATCCAGTACATCGGTATGTAAGGGCACTAAAATAAAATTTAGTAACCGTGGTACTACAGTAGCAATACCGTAAATAATTGTATCCTGAAAAAATCGTTTTAAAGTACTCAACAGGCTCTGGGTTTCCTGCAAATATCCTAATAATTAGGAGAACAATACCTATTTGCGTTCCTCGATATCACTAATTACATAATATTTGGTTTCACCATTTTCCTGAAATTCTAATAAGGCCTGATCCTTTGCGATACTAACCGGACTTTTTTCTGGTTTTTGCGGCATTTTATTTCCGTACTCCTCACGAGGATCTGAGCTCATTACATAATCAGACTGGCGAATACCGAAGCTAGCAGTGTATCGATTTTGCCCATCTTCGTTATAAACAATTGGGGATTTTAATCCCTTAAAATAAATGTTTTTTAATTCTATACGATTTTTTTGGATCGCGGTCACCGGAAGATAAAAGGTCATCTGCCCATCAACTGTGGTATAGAATGCCTGCTGAAATTGTGCAGGTGCTTCTTCCTGCAGGTTTTTGTTTGTTCCGCAATTCGTAAAAAGCGTAAAGAAAAAAAGGCTAAGCATAACATAAGTATGTTTCATAATCGTAATGGTTTGATTGTTTACTTACTAAAATCAAAACGAGTGCCAAAGAAGAATATGCTTAAAAAATAGCCAATAAGGCTCATAGATTTTTACAACAAAAAAGCCCGGAAAAACCGGGCTTTTAAATATATAAAATAAACTTATTAGTTATTAAGCGCTTCCGCACCACCAACAATCTCAAGAATTTCGTTGGTAATCGAAGCCTGTCTAGCCTTATTATAAGATAACTTAAGTGAATCTCTAAGTTCTGTGGCATTCTCAGTTGCCTTATGCATAGCTGTCATACGGGCACCATGCTCTGATGCAAACGAATCCCTTACGGCCTTATACAACTGCATTTTAAGCGACTTTGGGATCAAATCTTTTACGATTTCGAGTTTAGAAGGCTCAAAAATATAATCAAGTTGTTTTTCTTCTTCAGTTTCGAACTTAGGAATAGGTAAAAACTGTTCAGTTAAAACAGCCTGTGTAGCAGCATTCTTAAAGTGGTTGTACACCAATACAATCTTATCGTAATTTCCTTCTAAGAACTGCTCCATTAAATCCTCAGCAATAACAGATACGTTCTCAAAACTTAGATCTTCAAAGATCTCGGTATTTGTTTTATATACCTTAAAGCTTCGCTTTAATATATCGTTGGCTTTTTTACCAATACTGTATAAATGAACATCCTTATTTGAATATTCTTTAGCCACAGCATTTTTTACGCCTTTAATGATATTGGCATTAAAAGCACCTGCTAAACCTCTATTAGAAGAAATCGCAACTACCAGTACTTTTTGAACCTCACGCTGCTCTGCATATTTACTGCTAGTATCATCATCTAAGGTAGCGCTAAGATCCTGTAAAAGCTGGGATAGCTTTTGTGAATAAGGGCGCATAGACTCGATAGCATCCTGCGCTTTACTCAACTTTGCCGCAGATACCATTTTCATGGCACTGGTGATCTGCATGGTTGAAGAAACCGAGGTAATTCTGCTACGTAATTCTTTTAAGTTTGCCATATTTTTAAAATTGGACTAGCCTAAATACTAAATAGAACAAAGAGTGCAATGCTATTTCGCACTCTTCGCTTATAAACTTTTATCCTTTATATTTTTCAGATAGCTCTTTTGCTACAGAAGCTAATGTATCTGTAACTTCATCGGTAAGTTTACCGGCTTTAAGCGTATCCATAACATCTCTATGCTTAGCATTTAAGAATTCGATATAATCTCTTTCAAATTCTCTTACTTTTTCTACAGGAACTTCTCTAAGTAAGTTTTTAGAACCTGCAAAGATAATCGCGATTTGATCTTCTACCGGATAAGGATCATTTTGTCCCTGCTT
Source organism: Zunongwangia sp. L-65 (assembly GCF_056859415.1). Classification (NCBI taxonomy): domain Bacteria; kingdom Pseudomonadati; phylum Bacteroidota; class Flavobacteriia; order Flavobacteriales; family Flavobacteriaceae; genus Zunongwangia; species Zunongwangia sp. L-65. The sequence goes on along the minus strand of NZ_JBSXOK010000068.1, from coordinate 40,749 downwards.
AAGAATCTCTACGTTACGCTTACCTTTTTCGATCACACTCATAGTAGCTGCATCAAGGTCTGAACCAAACTTAGCAAAAGCTTCAAGTTCACGGAACTGTGCCTGGTCTAATTTAAGCGTACCCGCTACTTTTTTCATCGATTTAATCTGCGCAGAACCACCTACACGAGATACCGAAATACCAACGTTAATTGCAGGACGAACACCCGAGTTAAATAAATCTGATGTTAAGAAAATCTGACCATCAGTAATCGAAATTACGTTAGTTGGGATGTATGCTGATACGTCACCGGCCTGCGTTTCGATAATTGGAAGTGCTGTTAAAGATCCTCCTCCTTTTACTTTGTCTTTAAGCGAATCAGGAAGATCATTCATGGTCTTTGCAATATCATCATCATTGATCACTTTTGCAGCACGCTCTAATAATCTTGAGTGAAGGAAGAAAACATCCCCTGGATAAGCTTCACGTCCTGGTGGACGACGTAATAAAAGAGAAACCTCACGATAGGCTACTGCCTGCTTAGAAAGGTCATCATACACTATTAATGCAGGACGTCCTGTATCTCTAAAATACTCGCCAATTGCAGCACCGGCAAACGGAGCATAAACCTGCATAGGCGCAGGGTCTGATGCATTTGCAGCAACAATAGTGGTATAGGCTAAGGCTCCTTTGTCTTCTAAAACTTTAGCAATTCCAGCAACTGTAGATGCTTTTTGTCCTACAGCTACATATATACAGTATACCGGTTTACCGGCATCATAAAATTCTTTCTGGTTAAGAATGGTATCGATACAAACAGTTGTTTTTCCTGTTTGACGGTCACCAATTACCAGCTCACGCTGGCCTCTTCCTACCGGCACCATGGCATCAATAGACTTAATACCAGTTTGCATAGGCTCTGTTACTGGCTCACGAAAAACCACACCAGGCGCCTTACGCTCTAAAGGCATTTCAAAAGTTTCACCTTCAATAGTACCCTTACCATCGATTGGTTCTCCTAAAGTATTTACTACTCTTCCAACAATACCTTCACCAACATTGATCGAAGCAATTCGTTGTGTTCTTTTTACGGTAGAACCTTCTTTAACTTCTTTTGAAGGTCCCAAAAGTACTACCCCAACATTATCTTCTTCAAGGTTAAGTACCATTCCTTCCAGACCACTGTCAAATTGAACTAATTCTCCGTACTGCGCATTAGAAAGCCCATAAACGTTTGCAATACCGTCACCAACTGTAAGTACGGTACCAACCTCGTCTAAAGAAGCCTTTGCCTCGAATCCGGAAAGTTGTTGCTTTAATATTGCTGATACTTCAGCAGGATTTACTTCTGCCATAATTATTTAAGATAAAATGCCTCGTTAAATACGGGCGGTTTTTATTAAATTTTAGAAACGTATGCGTTGTTGCCTGTTTTAAATTCTGTCTTTAAGTTGTTTAAGTTGTTAGCCACACTAGCATCATATTGAAGGTCGCCAACTCTTAATACAAAACCACCAAGAATACTTTCATCAATCTTATTCTCGATCGTTGCTTCCTTACCGGTAAGCTCTTTTATTTTGGCCTGAATTTTAACCTCAAGCTCTTTTGTTAAAGGAACTACAGTAGTTACCACAGCATTTTGTACCAAAATAGAAGTATCAAATAAGGATAAATATTGTTTGGCAACAACATCTAAGATATTGATACGATTATTCTCTACCAGCAAATTAAAAACTCCTGTAGTTAACCCATTTACATCTTTAAAGATCGCTTTTAAAATTTGATTCTTAAGACTGGGCTTTATTACAGGACTTGCTAAAGTACTCCTTAAATCTTCACTATTCTCGATTGTTTTAGAAATACTAAGCATATCTTCCTTAACATCTTTAGCTACTTTCTTATCGTTTGCTAAGTCAAGAATGGCTTTTGCGTAACGCTGTGCTGCTCTGGTTCCCTTCATCACAAAGTATTAATTTAAAGTAACATCACCTAGCATCTCGTTGATCATCTGGTGTTGCTTTTCTTTACTTGATAATTCCTTACGAATTACTTTTTCTGCAATTTCTATAGATAAATTAGCAACCTGAGATTTGATTTCTGCCATAGCTGCCTTTTTCTCCATCTCTATACTTTCCTTAGCCTGTGCTACAATCATATCTGCTTTGGTTTGTGCCTCTTCTGTAGCACTAGCCAATACCTTTTCTTTTAACTCACGAGCTTCTTTAAGAATAGCATCTCTTTCAGCACGGGCTTCTTTTCTTAACTGTTCGTTATCCGCCTTAAGATTTTGCATTTCTTTTCTAGCTTCTTCAGCTGAAGATAACGCATTATTAATCGAGTCTTCTCGTTCTTTAACAGCTCCAAGAATAGGTCTCCATGCAAATTTTGCTAAAATTAAAATAAGTACAAGAAAAACTATTGTCTGCCAAAAAAGTAAACCAATTTCAGGAGTGATTAAATCCATAATATTTTTAAATTAAAACTTTCAATTTTTAATGGGTTTAAAATCGGTTTGTAACCAACCGTTACAAACCGATTTCTAATTTTCCTAGACTATGCTGGTACGGTAAGTACCCCTAGTAATGCAGCAACAACTCCAAAAAGGGCAACACCTTCAACAAGAGCGGCAGCAATAATCATAGCTGTTTGGATTTTTCCGGAAGCTTCTGGCTGACGGGCAATAGCGTCCATAGCAGAACCACCGATTTTACCAACACCAATCGCTGCTCCAATAACTGCAAGACCAGCACCTAAAGCTGCAAGTCCAATGTGTAAATACTCCATAGTAAAAAATTAAAATTAAAATTAATGATGCTCATGTTCTTGTACTGCCATCCCTATAAATAAGGCCGACAGCATAGTAAAAATAAATGCCTGCAAAAATGCTACAAGCAATTCCAGAACTGAAATAAACAATGCAAAAGGCACTGAAATCCCAGCTACGCCAGCACTTTCCAATATAAAGATCAGTCCGATTAAACTCAATATGATAATATGCCCTGCCGTGATATTTGCAAATAAACGAATCATCAGGGCCACAGGTTTTACAATCAATCCAACAACTTCTACTATCGTTAAAATAGGTTTTACAAAAGTTGGGATTCCCGGCATCCATAAGGTATGCTTCCAAAAATCTTTGTTCCCGTTAATTACAATTAATACCAACGTGAATAACCCAAGGGATACTGTTACAGCAATATTACCGGTAACATTGGCTGCACCTGGCAATAAGCCAATCAAGTTTGTAATCCATATGAAGAAAAATACCGTTAATAAAAATGGCATAAACTTCATGTATTTTTTCTCTCCTATTTGCGGCTTTGCAATTTCGTCTCTTACAAATAAAACAAAAGTCTCCAGTAAGTTGTTAAAGCCCTTTGGAGCGTGTTTATTCTTTTTATGGAAGGAGGCTAAACGACTAAAAATGATCAACATAATGATAACGGTGATAAACATAGCCGCTACGTTTTTAGTGATCGATAAATCGATAGGACGCTCTGCATTTAAAGGATGGTGTTCCTTATCAAACTCAACCTCATGAGCACCTTCTTCTAATTGATAAATCTTTTCGTGAAGATTAACGAAACTCATTCCGTTTTTTTCGACTACATGATGCCCTTCGGTATCATGGTGAAATTCACTAGACATAAAAGTTACAAGACCATTATCGGTATATAAAATTACCGGAAGTGGTAGTGTGAAAGAATTCTCTCCTTCTCCATAAAAATGCCAGCCATGTGCATCACCAATATGGTGAAGAATCATATCTGTAGCATTAAATTCTTTTTCAGCTTCTACTAAAGAGTCCTCTTTTGATGCAAAAGAAAAAACCGGAAGTAAGGCTAGTGCAAATGTCACTATAATCTTTAACGATTTCTGTGCTATCATAATACCTGGTCTACTTATAAAATTATGGGCTCTAAATTTCGGTGCAAAGGTATACTTTTATTTTTTATGTGAAAGTCCACATTTTAATTTTTTATTTAGATTTCAATTAATCTTAAAAATTATTGATATTCAATCATTTATTATGATTAATCAATTTTACGGCAAAAGTGGTTTCGAAAATCAAAAAAATAAAATAAGGCACAAAAAAAGCGATAACCTGAGCAAAAACTGAAACCTCATCATCAAGCAATGCCGGCAACAAAAACAAAACCGCCGAAACCATTTTTAACAAACCCAACCCCATAAAAGCAAAACCCGTTTTATCTGAAAAATTAAGGTTTATATATAGCAAGAGGGTATAAATAAGCAATGTGGCGAAAATATGAAAGGCATAATTAGCAAGCGTACCGTAATATAGACTTGCTTCTATGAAATTTGAAATAACCAGAAATTGAATTATAAATAATATTAAAGAAAAAGGTAAGAATACCTTAAGGAAATTTAATAATGGTTTTCCCATCTATTCGTCGTCTTTACTTATATTTTTAACACTTCTTATCACCTGAAATAAAGCAATAAAAACACCTAATAGTGATACTGAAATTGTGTATGCAGAAAATTTATTAGGAAATTTTTTGTCTAACCAAATCCCCAAAAAGACTGCACCGGCAATGATAATTGCCATCTGGAAACCTACATTTACAAATACAAGATATTTATTACGCTGATTGTTTTTCATTCTTAACCGACTTCATTGTGCCGCGCATTTGGCAAGTAGCATTAAAATTTGCACCAGGTTCAACAGCGAGTTTACCAGCAACCACTTCTCCATCTACAATTGCAGATGATTTTAAACTCAATACCCCACTTACTGTTAGTTTCCCATTAAAATTACCTTCAATATCGGCATTTTCACATTCTAATGTCCCTTCTATGTTCCCGTTTTTGCTAATGACCACTTTCCCAGTGGTCATTAAAGATCCTTTTAAAAAACCTTCAATTCTAAAAGCACCTTTTGCTGTTATATCTCCGGTAATCTGTGTTCCTGCAGCAATTTTATTTTGTTCGTTAAACATTTCTTTGCCGGACATTCCTTTCTTTTTTTCTGAAAACATCGTATTAAGAGTGAGTGTTAATAATCTGTTTTATAAATATCTAGGTTCTTTTTTAAAAGAATTACCCGATAATTGTCTGTTGAGATTGCAAGAAAATCATTTTTAACATTATAATCATCATTTTCACGCAATAATTCACCAAAGCCTAAAGCTCTGGGACGATCTTCTAAACCATGTACAACTACAAAGATGCGATCATCTGTATAGGGATCTATAGAGGTTGAAAGGCCCGAATAATCCAATGTTACTAAAGCCGAATCTATTTTTTGCTGAAGTTCCAGGGCTTCTTCTGTTTTAGAAGCTTCAAATTCGTAGATGAGTTTATAATTAGTTGCCAGACTATCTTCCTTCAGTTGGAGCCTGCTTAATCTGGGCAGCGTACGGCTAATCATTTCCTTGGCCTTTTGTCCTTCTTGGGATTGTGGATAGGTTAAAGAAACATACCCAAGGGCTTTTCGATATTCCGCCAAACCTCTTAAACGCCCTATAGCCATAGCTTTTAATAATTCAAACTTCGGGACGATTTCTTCTCCAGTATACCGGGTTATAAACTTATCGCTTTCAGAAATCACCTCTACAAATTGCTGATTTTCGTAAAGTTCGAAAGTCTTTTCGTAACTCATTTTAGGCAGACTTTCCCCATCCGCTAAGCTTTGTGGATTCTGAATAAAAACCGCATACTGAGAATTGGGATAATTAGAAATAATATCGTTTTTCATCCGGTCCTGTTGATTCAGCATGTTTAACCTTCCGTAGGCTTTATAAAGATTATATTTTGAAGGTAGAATTAATCGGTCTTCAGGATTACTGGCCAGCACTTGTTCTAAACGATCTACAGCTAACTGGTATTCACCAAATTTCTCATTGTAGATTAAACCTAATTGATAATACGCATAGTTACGATCCGCATACAAACTATCGATAACTTTATTATCTGTAGGGAGCTTTTCTACATAGGTTAAAGGATCAAACCTTGGATCGCTGGAAAAATCAAATTCGGCTATACTATCTTCATCTTGTGTGTTGATGCCGGTATTTCCGGTAGCCATCCATCGCCAATTATCCGCGAGTTCCCGATTTCCCCAAATCCTTAAAAATTCGCGTTCTCCCCTATTGATGCGGTTTTCACTATAAAAATAAAACTTACTTGCATTTTCTTCTACTGGTACTCCTATATTGGGAACGCCGGGACCTGCTGTGTTTAAAGCTAAAGCTGCCTGGGCTTCCCCCGCTTCAATTTCCTTCTGGTAGCCTTCTTTTAATTTATCGGTATAAGCAGTGTAAAAAGCGATTTGTTCTTCACGTGGTAATTTTACTAAATCTAAGATACTATCGTTTTTATCGGCGATAGCCTGATAGAAAATCACATCATCTAAATTTTTACGCTTCTTTTCTATAGTACGATATTCCCTTAAATTCGAGGGCATTTCAAAAAGCGTACTATCAAAATATTTTGCGGCAGTTTGATATTCTGATTGGTCAAAATTAATATTTGCCAGGATCTCGTAATTTATAGATCGCAGATAAGGATCACTATTAGCTCTGCTCCTAAGCGATTTATTATAATAAACAATAGCGGTATCTATAGAATCACGCTGATAATAATATTCACCTATTTGAAAATAAATTTTATCTAAGAACGGGCGGTTTTCACGATCCTCTTCAAGATCAGTAAGCATTTGTTTTAATTGCTGATCGTCGTTTTCTTCGGCATTAAAATTTCTAGCCTTTTGGATATAAGCATTAATCATATAAATGCGCGGTGATTTTCGGTTTAAATCAATCACCTCATCAAAAGCTAAATTGGCATTTTTAGGTTGATTAAGTTGGTTATACAACTGGCCTAAAATAAAAAAGTAACGTCCTTTCTCCTCGTTTTTCTTAGTGAAGTTAGCCGCTGTGGTTAAGGGTGCCAGTGCACTATCGGGATACTTTAAATTAATATATGCTTGTGCTATGGCTGCTTTTGCATCGGCATATTCCTGATCTTCGAATTGCGAATTTTCGATAATCCTTTTTAGATTTTTAATCGCAACCCTGTTATTCTCTAACCTGATATTGGTTTTCTCTCGCCAAATCTGCGCATTTCGAATACTATTGCTGGCGGGATATCTTTGTAAAATATAATTGAAAGCCTCTAAAGCCGGGATAAAACGCTGATCAAAATATCTTGCTTTTCCTAAAAGCATATAAGCTTCATCGATTTGCGGATTTTCTTCTTCCCCGGCAATTAACATCGAATGTCGTTGTATTGCTTTTACCGCTTTTTGTTCGGCTACACCAAAATTTTGATTGCGTATGCTATCGGGAAGTAAAATTTCTTCATCGATTTGCATACGCTCTATAGGCAATACATCCCAATAATTATCCCGATAATTTTGGTTTAGTTCTTCACGTCCAGTTTCCAGGGCAAGATTTCCGTTATAAAGCGTGTTATATTCAGCAGTAACCGAATGCCAGCTTCGACTAATAAAAGTATCCTTCTTTCTGGAGCATGAAATTATTGCCCCCAGAAGGATGAAAATGAAAAAAGCTTGTGTAAATCTCCTCAAAATCAACCCTTTCTTATTACCATCATAACTCAGTTACGCAGGATTTAGTATGTAAAAATAAGTTTCTTTTTACAAATACAAAGGTTTGCGCTTTAAATAAGAAAAATCAGATGGTGATTAGTCAGGATTATTAGTTCTAGCTTCTCCTGTTTCTTCTTCCGTAGATAATTTGATTTCTTCAGGAATTTGCTCTCCAGAAAAATAGGTTTCCAGTTCTTTTAAAGTGGCTTCAGAAGTTTTTATATCCCGTACAATATTCCCCTTATCCAACACTACGATGCGCTCACAAACTTCAGTAACATGAATAAGATCATGACTGGAAACCAAAACAGTAGTTCCCGAAATTTCAGAAAGATCTTTGATAATTTTCTTTAGCCTAATTTGTGTTGTAGGATCCAGATTAGCAAATGGCTCATCTAAAATTACCACTTTGGGCTCGCCTATTAACGCAGCAACAATACCCACTTTTTTCTGATTACCTTTCGATAAATCTCGAAGGTATTTTTTCCGTCCAATAATTTCGCCATTAAAAAATTCTTCAAATTGCTTCAAAAAACTGTCAATATCGGCACGGTTTTGATTACGCAGTTCGCCTACAAAATAAAAATATTCTTCGGCCGTAAGATATCCAATCAAAAAGCTCTCGTCGATAAACGACGCGGTAAATGTTTTCCAGTCTTCACTCTCGTTTACGGTGATATCCTGATTAAATATATTGCCTGTGGTAGGTCTTATCAAATCTAATAATAAACTGAAAAAGGTTGTTTTTCCGGCACCGTTATTTCCCACGAGTCCGAAATTTTGACCCTGAGGAATTTCTAAATGGTCGATATCTAAAACCTTCGTACCATTATATACTTTAGATAGATTGGTTGCTGTGATCATAATATGCTATTTATTGGGGTATTCGAGATTTTAATAATTAGAATTGAATTTTAAGCTTTAGTCTTTTTTGGTTACTGGATAGAATCAAGCACATCTGGGCAGGCCCTTAGAGATTAATCCCCGGTTTGTTTATAACCATGAATCATGGCATATTTATTCTTTTTATATTGTATGGTTATTCTGTCCATTAGGTAATTTCTAAGAACGATACCTATAATACCTAACACTCCTATCGCTAAAAGACCTATATTAAAACTGAATACTTTATAAAATAAGTAGAAAATACCCAGCGGAACTGCCAATAAAGGTATGGCCACCAACCATTGTGCTGCGCCTGTTCCCTGGTAATTCATAAACGGACTTTTTTCTAAATCAATACGTTTTTTATTAAATGAACCTGTAAACATTAATAAAGGTACATTTACACCAAGATTATACAATGCGCAAACAAAAATGATGAGTAAGATATTCCAGCCAAAATAAACATAAGGTGTACTTAAAATACTTAATATTATAATACTAAAACTTATCAACGCAGCTTTAGAAGCCAGATATTTACGCATTGGGATATTTTGCGACATTATCATTTGATAATAAGAAGCATCCCAACTGGGTACAAATTGGCCAAAATTGATCATAAATATTCCCGTGATAAAAATACCTGCAAAAACAAACATTACAGGCATTCCTTCGTAAACTGAATTGGTAAAAAACAATAAGCCATACAGTAAAAAGAAAAATGAAAGATACACCGTTGTTTTGGGTCGTTTATTACGCCAGATAAGCTTCATATCCAACTGTAGAAAAGTCGCTACATCACCAAATCTTTTTAACCACTCAAAATCCTGGGATTTAACCTCTCTTTGTTTTGTTTTTAATCCCGTATCTAAATAAAATTTCTTTTTTAAAGTATTTCGTACCCAAACAAAAAACATTACTACAAGAATTAGTGGCAAAACAGCCAAATACGGCATTTCCAACACATAATTTAAGAAGATACCAAATTTTTCACTTACCGGAAAAACATTAAAATATTCTAAGCCTGCTAAAGCCAAAATAAAAATTATCGCTGGTAAGAATGATTTTAGATCTTCTGCAAACTTCTTTTTGATTAGGAAATTAAAATAATTGACTGAAAAACTAAAGAACAATACACTACACGCCCAGGCAATCATGGAAATTACGCTATGATTAGATTTTACGGCTACCACGACAGCAAAAGGCACATAAATTAAAACTGGTAAAATATTATAGAATGAGAATAACGACTTTAAAAGCACAAAATTTATAACCTTATGCTTTTTAATATTCTGAAGTAATAAAGGTTTTATTTGTACCACCGGAAGACTTTGCATAAAAAACCGAAATATAAGTTCAAATGCCAGCCAGGCTAAAATATATTCGTTTAATTTAAAAAGCGGATCTTCAGCAGGATACATTTTTTCTAGTATAGGATAAAGTCCTATTCCCATAAAAAGAAACATAACAGCAAAATATACCGCGATAAAGATCATAAAGATTTTAAGTCCGAGACTTTTGCCAAAACTTGCGCTACGCGTAAATGACTTCCATTCTAAACTGAGTAATTTACCTACCATAAAAAAATGCTTTACTTACTTGTGTCTAGATTTTGACTTTTGTTACACGTGATTTAATAATTTAACGATAGCTCTGGATATATTCTTAATAAAATATCTTTCGTTTTTTCAGGAAGGACAATAACTGCTACATAATGTATTACAAATGCGAATGCTATCAATATTGCTATGACAATAGACGCGATTTCGTTTGGAATTATTTTATCAAAATGCAAAAGCGAATAACCTGGATAAAAAGATGTCGCTCCAATTTGACCAACGTTTAAAATCATATCTTCTAAAAGATATATTCTACCTTTTCTTTTTACCCGCTTTTTCTTTTCACGGTTAAGTTTAATAAGGTGATAAAAAAGAAAGATCATCTCAATTAAAACAATCGAACCTATCATTATTTTTCCGTACTCAAACTCACTTAAGCTCCAAAAAATAAAAGAAACAATACTTATCATAAGAATTACTTTTGGTAGCCTTAAAAATTCCAGACTTTCTTTTAAAACCAGATTCCAATAAGTTTTCGTCATTGCTTTCTGTCGTTCTTCAACAACTTCCAAAAAACCAAATACCCCAAACTTTTTAAATTCTTCCTGTAAAGCATTTTCAAAGCCTATAGCCGGATCTTCTCCCCACTGCTTTTCTATAGCAGAGGCTAAATGATCTACCAACTCAGTTTGTACATCATAATATTCTACAAAATGCTCACGAGTAAAACGATAAAGTCTATCTATTTGATTTGAATTCACTTTTTGCATCACACGAGCGTTTCAAAATGGTTTTTCATGATCCCTAGGATAAAGCATACTTTCTGTGAAGATCTAAATGCTTTAAATACAACATGACTAAATAGATTAAAAAGCAAAGCATCATAGCCATAAAAAAAGAAAAAAGGATACTTTGATACATAGAGGCGTTCTCCACCTTTTGTTCGTAAACCTGTAAAATTAATGTAGTCGCCATCAGAATAAATATTTTAAAATCTTTTAAAAGCAGATGGCTATAAATCGTTTGCTTACCATTTTTTAATTGAGGATAGAGGAACAATGAAATGATTCCGGCAGTTAGGGAAAAGAAACCAATAAGGTATGCAAAATCCTTAAATAACTCATTGGTTTCATAATTAAGAATGACCAAAAGACTTGTCAAAACCAAAGATAACAGTATTAATGGCCAAAGCATTTTTACCGAGTTACGCTTAAGTTCCTCGTAAATAATTTTAGGATACAAGTCCTTACCGAGTAATAATCTATTTTGTTTTAATCTAAAGGAATTTTCCCATAAGCCTAAAACAGCTTTCGAAGAGGCTTCAAAACTTAAACTTTCCATAGCCATTTTCTCTTCTATTTCACTGGCAATATGATCTAGAAGTTCTTCCTGAATATCAAAGAAAATAATTCCTTTGTGTCGTAGGATACTTCGAATTTCTTCTAGCTGTACCGGGTTCAACTTTTTCATCTTAAATGCTGAATTTAGGATTAATGATTCCCTGAATGTTCTCAATAAATTGCTCTAATTCATTGATTTTATGAACCTTCTCTTTAATACCGGCTTCGGTAAGTTTATAGTATTTACGAAGACGATTATCCACTTTTTTCACTTCAACCTGTAAAAAGCCGTCGGCTTCAAGCTTATGTAATGCGGGATATAGCGCTCCTTCAGTGATTTTCAATTCGCCATTGGTAATTTCTTTTACCTTCTGAGTAATTTCGTAACCATACATTTTATCTTTCTCAGCTAAAAGCTTTAAAATAATCGTAGATAAACTACCCTTATATAATTTTGAATTCGACATTGAAAAAAGATTTCTTGATGATAAATATACATAAATTTATTATGCATAATATTCTTAGGTATGTAATTTTAAATTTTAAATCTTTCAAAACGCCGCTTACTTTGTATTTTTGCCCACAAATTATTTTTTGATGAGTACATTTCATAAACTGAAAATAAAGGAAATCATTAGAGAAACACCTCAGGCTGTGAGTATTTCGTTTGATATTCCTTCAGAGCTTCAGCAGGAATACAAATTTAAAGCCGGGCAGTATATTACCATAAAAGCAGATGTTGATGGCAAAGAACTGCGTAGAGCTTATTCCCTTTGTTCAGCTCCAAATTCAGAAGAATTTAAAGTAACGGTTAAGGAAGTTGAAGGTGGTAAATTTTCCGTTCTTGCCAACAATAGTCTGCAAGCGGGCGATATTTTAGAAGTTCATCCTCCTGAGGGTAAATTTGTTTTAGAACCTTCTACAAGTGCCAAAACCTATGCTGCATTTGCAGCAGGTAGTGGTATTACACCGGTTTTATCGATTATTAAAACAGTCCTATCTGAAGAGTCGAAAAGTAGATTTATTCTTACCTACGGCAATAAATCTCCAGAAGACACCATCTTCTTTAAAGAGCTTTTAGAGCTTCAGGCCGCTTATCCAGATCGTCTTTTTGTTGAATTTGTATTTAGTAGAGCAAGAGAAGACAATGCACATTTTGGGCGGATAGAAACCAGTACGGTTAATTTCGTAATGAAAAACAAATTTAAAGATCATCCTTTTGATGCTGTTTATCTTTGTGGGCCTGAAGAAATGATTAATCATGTAAGTGAAGTCCTTACCAATAACGGAATTGCTGAAGATAATATTTATTACGAATTATTTACCAGTAATGATAGCGGCGAAGTTGAAGCCAATCTTGAAGGCCAAACTCAAATTACAGTGATGGTTGACGATGAGGAAACAAGCTTTGTGATGAATCAAACTGATGTAATTTTGGATGCTGCGCTGGAAAACGACCTTGATGTTCCTTATTCCTGCCAGGGCGGTATTTGCAGTAGCTGTATCGCAAGAATTGTAGAAGGAAAAGCTGAAATGCGTAAAAATCAGATTCTTACCGATGATGAGATCGAAGAAGGATTGATTTTAACCTGCCAGGCACATCCACTCACTCCTACCATTAAAGTAGATTATGACGATGTTTAAATCATCTTCTATTTTTTATATAAAAAAGGCTTTCAGTATTAATGAAAGCCTTTTTCTTTTTTAATTTAATACTGAATTTATCTTTTTTACCACTCTAACCGGACTTATAGTCCTGATAGCAAGTTCGTAACCTTCAGGATATTTATTACCATATACCGAGGTGGGTATTTTGGGAAACTTTTCTAAATCTGGAATTATTGAATTTTCGAAAGGTTGCTGAAAAGGCTTAAAACCGGCAAAGGGATGTGTGACTCCCCAAATGGTAATTACCGGAACCCCGTACATCGCTGCCATATGTCCATTGCCGCTATCCATAGATAACATGGCATCAAGATTAGATATTAAAGCCAGTTCTTCTTCAAAAGATAAAAGCCCGGCGACGTTTATACTATTCTCAAACTGCTGCTCCCAGGATCGTAGTTTTTTGATTTCTGCATTACCACCGCCAAAAAGAAACACCTGAATATGGTCTTGTTTATTCAGTTTTTTTAAAACTTCTTCCATTAAATCTGCTGGATAAGCTTTGGAACTATGTTGTGCAAAAGGCGCTATTCCTAACCATTTTTTAGAAGAATGAGCTACAATTTCATGTATTTTGGAGGGAATTTGCTGCTTTTCCGGAAAAATATGTTTATTAAAATCAAGAGGAAATCCTAAAGCCGTAAACACATCTACATAGCGTTGATGTGTACTTTTTAATTCTTTAAAAACTTTATGATCTTCACGTGTTAATTTCTTTTTATCAGCCCTACCCTTATCGATTTGTTTTACTGGAATTCCAAAGAAATAAAAAACCGATTTCAATACGTTACTCCTAAGAACATTGTGAAGATCAGCTACCATTTCGATCTCATGATTTCGTAATTCCCGGGCCAACCTTCCCAACCCCATCACGCCATTATGTTCGCCATTAATATCGGCCTCATAAATTTCTATATTGGGAATGCCCTTAAACATGGGCGCAAAAAAAGGCCGGGTAAGAAAGGTAATCCTACAATTGGGATACATCGCCATAAAGGTTCTAATCACCGGAACCGTCATGGCAACATCTCCCATTGCCGATAAACGGATAGCAAGAATATGAGCACCTTTCTCTCTATTCTCATTGGGAATATGTTGATGTGCAGTGCTCATCTAATTTTATTTATTTCGTAAAACAGGATTTAATTCGTCATCATTATACATTTTCATCTGCTTATAGACTTTCATATATTTATCCCCGTTTTCTATATCTTTTAAAAGCTGATCGATTGCTGAAGAAAGATCTACCCGCTGCTCTAATAAAATATCAAGCTTTGCCTGGCATTTTTCTTTATGATCTGCTGAAGCATCTTCACGAGTAGCTTCTTCGTGCATGTGATAAATTTTAAGTGCTAAGATCGATAATCTGTCTACTCCCCAAGCCGGGCTTTCTGTATTAATAGTCGCGTTTTCTTTTGGCGCAACCGCCTTATATTTTTCGAGGAAATAACTATCAATATATTCTACCGTATCGGTACGATCCTGGTTAGAAGCATCAATAAGGCGTTTCAATTTTAAACCGGCTATAGGATCGATATTAGGATCTCTTACAATATCCTCGTAATGCCACTGTACGGTATCTATCCAGCATTTTCTATAAAGAAGATGCTCTATAAGTTGGGAATCGCTATCATAAGGGTTTGTAAAAGGCTGATCTACAGTATCAATTTCATGATATTTTTTGATCACTTCCTGAAAGATCTTATTGGCTTTATCTGTAAACATTATGTTGATTTTTTAAAACTGAATAGTTTAAACGCCTCTAAAATTTGAAAATTTCAGGATTTGGCGATTTTAATGACTATTTTAAATTGAAATACAAAGGTATTACAAAATCTATAATTGCTAAACATTCCTTTTAAATGACCAAAAATTCAAATACCACAAATATATTCCTGAAGCAATTTTAACTCTGAATAAATAGCACTCCAAAGGGCATCAAAATCAATATTAATAATAGTATTTCCCTAAAGATTTTATCCCGGCCGGTATCAAAATAATTGGAAACAATAATACTAAGTGGAATGAAGAAAAAAATAAGCTCACTTCCATTTTTACTCGGCGCCAGTATGCCTACAGAAATACCGATAATAAGCGTAAACAAAATAAGGTTTAAGGAGGGTCGTAAACTAACACCTGCTTTTTGAATAATTGAAAAGTAATATACAAGAGACCATAGCGTAAGAGCTAAAATGATACTTATTGGTGTTAAGAATTTAAAAGACTGATAGTTAGAAAAATCAAAATTATAGGGCTGGTACCAATCTGCCATTAAATAAAACTGATCGTAGACCAACAAATGGATGGAGCAGTAAATCATGTATACACAAACTGCTGAAGTTATAGGAATTAACCAGTTTTTGGGTCTGGGCGAATAAATTATAATTCCGCCTAGTACAATAAATAAAAATAAAATGGACCAGAAATAAAATAAGGAAGCAATGCAAATCCAAAAAGCAGCATCAAATATTTTCTTTTGTACGCTTATTTGTGATTTTAAGCTTATAATTCGGCGTAGTGCCAATAAAATGAGCGTTGCGGCAACAATCACGTTATAATCCTTAAGCAAGGAAAAAAAAGAAGCGCAAAACACCGAAAATAAAAGGACTTTATATGCACTCCGCTGAGTAAGGTCGTTCTTTTTAGCTATAAAATTCAGCAAAAATAAGGACAACATCAGCGCTAAAAAAACGCCTAAAATTTTAAAGAATTTAAAGATTTCGAAAGCTAAAAACCAGGTATGAAAGTTAGCTGTTATAAAAAACCCAGATAGCAATACGAGGACAAGCGTAATATTAATTGGCTTTGATTTGGCAAAAAAGCTTGTTAGCATTGCTCTTTTTTCTATTTTTGTAGTGTTAAACTAACAATGTTAAACGATGACTGAATTTTTTGAAGGAATCTCGTGGCTTTTTGAAAATGTACTTCTTGTTCCTCTTGATTGGCTACGTTCTCTAGAACTAGACTCCTGGTGGGGTGCTAACGCCATCAACTTTGTATTTATTATCATTGGAATGATCGCTTTTGCATACTGGTGCAAACAATTAAAGATTTTCCAAGACGCCGATGACGAAAACACAAGGTCTAAGCCTTACTTAGGATAATCCTAAGCAAGGTCAAAGCCTAGATCTTTTCTAAAATACATCTTATCAAATTGTAGTTTCTCTACATTTTGATAAGATTTTTTTAGTGCCTGTTTATAATCTTCTCCAAACGCGGTTACGGCAATTACCCTCCCGCCATTGGTCACTACTTTACCATCTTTTAACGTAGTTCCTGCGTGAAATACGAGCGCATCTTCAACGTTTACATTTTCGATACCGGTTATTTCTTTAGCTTTTTCATAAGCTTCTGGATATCCGCCAGAAACCATCATTACGGTTGTCGCAGCTCTCTCGTCAATCTCTAGATCGACCTCATTAAGTTTCCCCTCTGCGGTTTTTGCAAGTACCTCAACCAGGTCTGATTTTACCCTTGGTAAGACTACTTCGGTTTCAGGATCTCCCATTCGTACATTATATTCGATCACATAAGGCTCGTTTCCTACTTTTATCAAACCGATAAAAATAAATCCTTTATAGTCTATATTTTCTTCAGTAAGACCATTTACCGTAGGCTTTACAATACGCTCTTCGATTTTCTGCATCAATTCGGCATCAGCGAAAGGTACCGGAGATATTGCTCCCATTCCACCCGTGTTTAAGCCTGTATCGCCTTCTCCTATTCGCTTATAATCTTTAGCTGTTGGCAGGATTTTATAATTTTTACCATCGGTTAAGACAAAAACACTAAGTTCTATTCCGTCCAAAAATTCTTCGATCACCACTTTGGCACTAGCTTCTCCAAATTTTTGATTTTTCAGCATATTTTCTAATTCGGTTTTCGCTTCAGCAAGATCGTTTAAAATTAAAACGCCTTTTCCTGCAGCAAGACCATCGGCTTTAAGCACATAAGGAGCACTTAAAGTTTCCAAAAACGTTTTACCGGCTTCTAAACTCTCTATAGTAAAACTTTCGTACGCCGCTGTTGGGATTTGATGCATTGCCATAAATTCTTTAGCACGCTCTTTACTTCCTTCCAGTAGTGCACCGCGCTTTGAAGGCCCCACAATCAAAAGATCTTTTAAGTCTGGCTCTCCCTTACAAAAGTCTGTAATTCCCTTGACAAGAGGATCTTCTGGCCCCACGACCAACATGTCTACATTTTTTTCAATAATAAAATCTTTAATACCGGAAAAATCTCCTACATTTAGGCTCACATTTTCCCCTACATTCAAAGTTCCGGCATTACCGGGAGCTATATAAAGTTTTTCACATTTTGGACTTTGTGCAATTTTGTAAGCAAAAGTATGCTCTCTACCGCCAGAACCTAGTATTAAGATTTTCATTTTTTAGAAATATTTATTTTGGACTTCAAAAATAATTGTTTGTAAATTGAAGCACCAATAAAATCGAATAAAAAAGCATTGTTAAGTTTTGGATTGGTTTAAACTTTCGCTTCAGCTCAATAAATTTCCTGTAAATCGGGCCCGAAAAATGTTGGATGAAATAGACAATATTCCCGCAAACCAGTACCAACAATATATTGAAACTAAAAAAAAAGAAATTGTTGATTATCATTTAAATAACAATAATTTCTATAAGAGCTTTATAGGAAGTAAGGCGATCCCAAATTGGGAGGATATTCCTATTATGACCAAAACCGATCTACAGCAACCCTTAGAGAACCGCCTAAGCCAAAGTTTTAATTTAAAGAATAGCTATGTGGGTAAGACCTCTGGAAGTAGCGGCCACCCTTTTACTTTTGCCAAAGACAAACTTTGCCATGCCATGACCTGGGAAGGTTTTAACAATCATTATAACTGGCACGGTATAGATCTCAACAAATCACTACAGGCAAGATTTTATGGAATTCCGTTAGATTTTTACGGTCATCTTCAAGAACGAATTAAAGACCAGATAAGCCTAAGAAGGCGTTTTAGTATTTTTGATCTTAGCGAGACCAAATTACAAGGCTTTCTTGATCGTTTTAGGAAAAGTAAATTTGATTATTTAAACGGTTACACCAGCGCTATCCTGCTTTTTTCTAAGTTTTTAAAAAAAGAAAAGATTGTACTTAAAGAGATTTGTCCTAGTTTAAAACTTTGCATTGTAACTTCAGAGCGATTATTTGAAAAGGATAAAAAAGTTATTGAAGAAGCTATAGGCATACCCGTAGTAAACGAATATGGCGCCAGCGAAGTAGGCCTTATCGCTTTCGAAAACCCTAACGGAGAATGGTGTCTTAATCGCAGCGATCTTTTTATAGAAATCGTGGATGAAGACAATAGAACTTTACCACATGGTAAAGAAGGAAGAATAATAATAACCTCCTTGTATAATAAAGCCCATCCCATCATTAGGTATGCTATTGGAGACATTGGTATAATGTCTAAAAAAAGTACTCCCAAAAAGCCAATATTAGCCTCTTTGATAGGAAGAACCAGTGATGTGGCAAAACTTGCAGATGGAAAAGTAGTTCCCGGACTTACATTTTATTACGTAACTAAAACGATTATCGACGATACCGGGAGCACCAAAGAATTTATAGTGACCCAAACTAAAATAGATTCTTTTGATATTGAATATGTACGCGATACTGATTTTGACGCTGAAGAAACGACCAAAATCGCTGAAGCGGTAGAAAAGTATGTAGGGAAAAATTTGAACGTTAATTTTAGAAGAAAACAGAGCTTAACCCGAAGCAAAAGCGGGAAGCTCAAACAGTTTACTTCTTTAATCAATTGATTTTAGTTGCCTGGATTTTACAAAAAAATGTTCTCCTAAAAAGATAAGAACCCAATACATACTTTTTAGCTTTCCATAGCCCAAAACTTTATTATAAATTTTGAAATTATAGGAAAGCATTTCAAATTTGTTTTCTGAAACAGATCCTTTTCTTATTCGGTATAAAGCCAGCGATTCTTCCATCCCATGGGCCGTTCCTCCTTTTCTAATTACTTCAAGCCACATAGCCCAATCCTGCCTTTTTCGTATGTCGGGATGATACACTTTACCAATTTTACCAGCATTATACATTCCCGTTAAATTGCCTATATAATTACTCCTAATCAATTTAGGGTAATTAACAAAAGGTAAAGCTTCGATTATTTCATTTAAATTTTCGCCATTTTCTTTAATGCGGCCGTAACTGCTAAATACAATTTTTGCATTGTTTTCTTCGCAAAATTTAAGCTGCAGAGATAACTTTTCTGGTTTCCAAAGATCATCAGCATCTAAAAAAGCTATAAACTCTCCTGAAGCCTCCTTAATCGCTTTATTTCTTGAATACCCTGCACCATGGTTGGTTTGATTTCTAAAAATTTTGATACGAGGCTCTTTCTTTATATAATTCCGAATCGTATTAACGGTAGCATCTTTTGAAGCATCATCTACAATAATAAGCTCCCAGTTTTTATACTCCTGAGCAATAACCGATTCGATAGCCAACGCAATAAATTCATTGGAATTATAGGCGGGCATGATCACAGAAACCAAAGGGTTTTGCATTATTTATTTTCTATTATGCTTACTAAAATCTTTATGCTCTTTCTTCAGTAAATCTTCTTTCGATAGATTTTTGAAGTAATTATAAGTGATTTTCATCCCTTCTTCCCGGGAAACTTTAGGTTCCCAACCAAGAATCTCTTTAGCCCTTGTTATATCAGGCTGGCGTTGTAACGGATCGTCTTTTGGTAATTCTCTATATACGATTTTTTGATTGGTGCCGGTTAACTTAATAATCTCTTCCGCAAAATCTTTTATGGTTAACTCGTCTGGATTACCAATATTTACCGGCTCGACATACTCACTAAAGAGTAATCTGTAAATCCCTTCAACCTGATCGTCTACGTAACAAAAAGAGCGGGTTTGCAATCCATCTCCAAAAACGCTTAAGTGCTCTCCTCTTAGTGCCTGACCAATAAATGCAGGAATTACCCGGCCGTCATTTAACCTCATTCTTGGCCCATACGTATTAAATATTCTTACGATGCGGGTTTCTAAGCCATGAAACCGATGATAAGCCATTGTTAAAGATTCCTGGAATCGTTTGGCTTCATCATAGACCCCACGTGGCCCGATGGTACTTACATTTCCGTAGTAATCCTCAGATTGTGGATGCACCAGTGGATCTCCGTAAATTTCAGAAGTTGAAGCGATAAGTATTCTGGCTCCTTTTTCTTTTGCCAGCCCTAAACAGTTATGTGTTCCCAAAGAGCCTACCTTTAAAGTTTGAATAGGAATCTTTAGATAATCAATAGGGCTTGCGGGCGACGCAAAATGAAGAATGTAATCTAATTTTCCGGGAACATGGATAAATTTGGTTACATCATGGTTATAGAATTCAAAATCCTTGTTTTTAAATAGATGCTCTATATTACGAATATCACCCGTTATAAGGTTATCCATTCCTATAACACGGAAACCTTCACTAATAAATTTATCACACAAATGTGAACCTAAAAAACCTGCTGCTCCTGTAATTAATACAGTTTTGCCCATTTACTTTTTATTAATCGATTTAAAAATCACTCAGAAAACATTTCAGTTTCAATTTACGACACAAGCCTAAGAGTTAAAGATTTGCTCCAGTATCTTTTCGGTTATTAAATATGTTGGTTTAACACCTGTTGTTCCTAACCCGCCAGAGGCTAAAGTGCTTCCGGTTTCTAATGGATTATCAGATGCGTAATACGCGTATCTTACCTTCACATCTTCAGCAATACTTTTTCTTAATTTACTGGCTGCCTGTATGGCTTTTTGATAATGCGCTCCTTCCATTTCAAGACCACTCACATTCCATGTAGAATCGTGAAAAAACTTAAGAATATCACGGTTTTGTAAGGATGTTCCCAAAACGGTAATCATACTACCATCTACTACTTTTATTCCATGACCTTCAAGGTCATCTTTTTTCAATTCGTTTTTAAAAGGATAATTATCGGCCGTACCCTCAAAAATATGGGCTGAAGGAATCATTATATCACCTTTGCCACCTTCTAAAATACCAGCTTTTCCCATAATGGAAACTGATTTTACATTCATTTTTATCTCTTCACCATCCAGAATATAAGGTTTAAGAAGTTCATCCATGGTTTCATAAGCCTGTTCTCCAAAGGCGTAGTCCATCACGATTATTACCGGCTTTTCTTCTTCTTTTAGGGATTTAAAACCTTTATTTCTAAAACCTTCTTCCAGTTTTGCGGTATCAAAAACCTGAACATCGATATTGGTACCACTGGTATCCTCTATAAACTTCATCCCACCAGAAAGAGCAGATTTCGAAACTTTTTGACGAACCTGCCCGTTCGATGAATCACTCAGCGTTTCATAAATCTGAAGAATATTTTTCTTTTTAATCTCAGCTTTTAGTGCTAATGGCGCATAAAGCGTATTCATTACACTATGCATATTGGCGCTGATAATATGAATAGGCCGCTGTAATAATTGCTCTTCTACCAGATATTTCTTGATTTTATCTGCCCATACCTCCCCGTGAATATGGTGTCCTAAACGTTCTCTAAGAATAGGACTAAAAGTGATGATTCTTTTATCATTATTTACGGTTTCTTCAATCGCCAGTTTTCCCATCCAGTAAATAATATGCAAAAACTGCTCTGGATTATTTGGTGTAGAAAACTTGGGATAGATCTTAGAAACCTCATAAAAAGTACGTCCTAAAATATTAGCAGCGTGGGTTAAAGCTACTTCACGCTCGGCCTTATCGATGTCTTCTTTAGAAAGCACGATCGCTTCAAGTTTTTTCCAGTCTCGGGTTACACTACCATCTTCATCGATAACCACACGTCTCATAATTTTATGCGATTCGATAAATAAGAAGGTTAGATGTGTAAGAATATCATAGATTTCAGATCGGCCTCTGGTGATCTCGATATTCATTTGCTCTTCATCTATACGATAGCAATTTCTTCGACGTTTTGGCGGCACAATAGGCTGAAAATGAGAATTTCCGTATCCCTCATCACTGGTAAGATTGATATAGCGACACTGCTCGATCCCTATAGGAAGACGTTCTAAAACGTATAACAATCCATTAAGCTCAGCCTTATCTTCTGCTACAGAGCCATATATTTCAGGTCGTAAGGCCAATAAGCCTTCTCTTAAAGTTTCTCCAGAAACACCCATAGGTTTATAAAACCCTCTATTAAAAAGGTGTCTCATGGTAATATACATACGTTCTATCGCGTTGGTACTTTCCTGCGCTCTTGTTCTTCCGTCTGTTTTCAACTTCAAAATTTTTATTTTTTTATTATTGCTTCTAAAGCATCTGCTATTTTACGATCGTTTGATAATCTTGGCAACTTATTTTGACCGCCTAATTTTCCTATGGACTTCATATAGGCCTGAAATCCTTCTTTAGGGACTTTAGTGATTTTTACCTGTTGTAGAATATTCCCTTCTATTAAATCGAAATAATACGAATTTTGCTGCTGAAGAGACTGATCCAGGATATTCCTGAAATTCGTTAAATTTTCAGGCGCTTTTTCAAACTCTATAAACCACTCGTGGTACGGCAATTCTCCTGCTACAGGGTTTACCTGTGGGGCTACCGTAAATTCATTAATTCTGGCGCCTGTTTTTTCTGATGCTACTTGCATCGCCTCTTCTACCTCTTTTGCAATTACATGTTCTCCAAAAGCCGAAATATAATGCTTAATCCTACCCGAAACCATCACTCGATATGGTTTTAAGCTCGTAAATTGTATGGTATCACCTACATTATAAGCCCAAAGACCGGCGGTGGTGCTAATGATCATTACATAGTTTACCCCAAGCTCTACCTCCGCAATGGTAAGCCTCTTAGGGTTTTCATCAAAAAATGATTCCGCTTTAATAAACTCGTAAAAAATACCGCTATTAAGCTGAAGTAGCATTCCTTTTTTCCTTTGGCTATCCTGGAAAGCAAAAAAGCCTTCAGATGCAGGATATAATTCGATGCTATCTACTTTTCGGCCTATAAGATTTTCAAATTTTGAGCGATAAGGCTCATAATTTACGCCACCATAAATAAACAACTCAAAATTCTTAAAAATATCCCCTATTTTTTTACCGGTTTTATGCTCTAATTTTTCGAAATACATTTGCACCCAGCTAGGGATTCCGCTTATCACGGTCATATTCAGGTCTCGAGTTTCCTCAACGATGGCATCAACTTTAGTTTCCCAGTCATCGATACAATTGGTTTCCCAACTCGGCATCCTGTTTTTCTGCAGATATCCTGGCACATAATGCGCCACAATTCCAGACAATCTGCCTAGTTTTACTCCGTTCTTCTCAGTAAGTTCTGGACTTCCCTGTAAAAAGATCATTTTGCCATCTACAAACTTCGCTTTTCCGGTTTCAGCGATATAACAAAGAATAGCATTTCTTGCCGCTTCAATATGTGTTGGCATACTTTCTTTGGTAATCGGGATGTACTTTGCGCCACTGGTAGTACCAGAAGTTTTAGCATAATATAGCGGTTTGCCAGGCCACAAAATATCCTCCTCACCGGCCACCATTTTATCTACATAGGCTCGTAAATCTTCATAGTCCCTTATGGGTACCTTCTCTACAAAATCGGCATGGGTTTTTATATGATCAAAATGATGATCTTTACCAAAACTGGTGTCTTTCGCTTTAGAAATTAATTCATTAAAAATTTTCTCCTGAACTTCAACAGGCTTCGAGGACCAGGCCTGGATTTTCTTTCTTACGGTTTTAGCGAATATTTTAGCTGCAAAGGATTTTAAAGACATAGACTATTCAAAATCAATATAATCGGTTGGGTTTACAGGATTTCCTTCATTCCATAATTCAAAATGCAAATGCGGGCCGGTGGTATATTCTCCGGTAGAACCGGCAGTTGCGACTACCTCTCCGGCTTTTACAAAATCACCCTGTTCTTTGGTTAAAGAGGCATTATGTTTATACACTGAAATTAGACCATAATCATGCTTTACAATAATTACATAACCGGTTTCGGTGGTCCATTCCGCAAAAATAACCCGCCCATCGGCAACAGATTTTACCGGTGAATTCTTAGGCACTACCACATCTACGGCATAATGTTTTTCTTCAGCATCATAGCCTTCAGAGATCGTTCCTTTTACCGGCGGGAAAAGGGAGAAATCAATATCATCTGTCGCACCAGGCAAAATATTATATTTATCTTCCATAGCGACCTCTTCTCTTAATAAGCTATCTGCTTTAGAAGGTGGAATAACTTCAACCTCCATGTTTTCCTGCGAAAATTTGGCAATAGAGTCCCTGTTAAGATCTGAGGTTTGCAAATCTCCGGACAGCACTCCCTTTATTGATCCCAAAAATTGATTATTGAGTTTTAAAACATTTTGTAAGGAATCTGTTTTATAGGCCAATTGCGCTGCCTGTTCTTTTAATTTTGGCGAAGAATATCCAGGAATATATTCTCTTAATGGAGTGAAAGCAATGATAAAAGTAGTTGCTGCTATTAATAAAATAGCACTTGTAGTTACCAGAACAAATACGTTTAAACGGGTTAATTTTAATGAATATCTTTCTTCAAAAGTATCTTCATTTAAAATTACCATTCGGTATTTATGAAGAAGTTTTCTGGTAAATTTTTTCTTATTTTTTTTCTTTTTCGACATACATAAAAACCTGAAACAAAGATACTGGAAAATTTATGCATAATGACAGTTTTACCTGAGAATTGAAATCGGCTTCTTTTAGAAGATATTTATGCATAAATCCTAGCTTTTTTAAAATTTAAAAGAAATATAGCTTTCTAAAAATAATGCAAAACAATTGTTCTAATCAACGCAGCTATAAGCATTATAATTAACAAATTGCATATATTTTGTCTATATTAACTTATATATTGGTTTATTCTTGTTAAGTTTGTAAATATAAATATCGAGTTATGAATGCATTTATGTTACCGTTAGCTATAGGAGCACCACAAATCGTACTTATCGTAATTGTGGTTTTACTAATATTTGGAGGTCGAAAAATTCCGGAATTGATGAGAGGATTAGGAAGTGGGATTAAGGAGTTTAAAGATGCATCTAAAGATGATGACGATACCACTACCAGTTCTGCCTCTGATGCTAAAAAAGTTGAAGATCCTAAGTAGTTTAGTTCCTAAAAAATTAATAAAAAAGCCCATTTTTTCAGTAAATGGGCTTTTTTATTTGTTTCAGTATTAAAATTCGATTTAATTGGAATCAAATTTTAAGGATTTTAGAATAGCATCCAACTCAAATACATGATCTCTTTTACTGGTGGCTGGCCTAAAGATAAATCCTTCAGCAATAATATATCGATTATTCTTTTCATCACGAATAGCATAATTTACAAAAGGACCGGCCATATACGCATTATTTACTTCCCAGGTACCTCTGGTTTCATAAGCAAAATGCCCATCGATTTTGGTTTCGAATAAATAAGGAGCATAAGCCTCTTCTGTAATCATATAGCTTCCTTCTACGGGCCCTGGAATGTACTTTTCGCCTATACTATCTCGCATCTTTACAATATTGCCAATCACGCTAGAGTCCTTATCAATGGTATTTAATGGCACCTGATACACCAAAATTTCCATTAATCCTTTCGGTATTTCCTTTCTAATCCAGATAAAATTATCTTCCTGCGCAGCATAACGATACGCTGTTGGAAACTTCATAGAAACCCCAAATGCTTTTTCCAATTCTTCATCAGACTCTGGTGATTTCCCAATCCTTCGCTGTTTTTCTTTAATTTCAGTGGCTTTTAATACATCTATAATACTGTCTGAAGATGCATTAATCCTATCTATTATTTGCTGTTGATTTTCCCCGCTAATTATAATGCCTGTTTGGGGGGTCGCATATTCATCCTTGATAATTGCCAGACTATCCTTACCCTTTTCGATTTTTATAAAAATCCGACTTCTACGTACAAACCCGGTGAAAGTCTCTGGCGGAATTTGACTTAAACTGAATAAAGGTTCCTCCTGGGGCAAACCTTCTACCGGTGCCGCCAGATTATCTCTTAGAGCGTCGCCTACCTGCCCTTCCCAAAGGCTATTATCTACAATGACGGAAAGCTGATTGATATTTCCTGAAGAATCTGCTAAGATCCGTGATTCCGGCTCTTCAGATTTTTTTTTGCAGGAAACGACAATCAGAAAGGAAAGCGCAAGAAATACTAATTTTTTCATGTTATTAGTTTTGAATTTAAGTTTGGTTTCTAGCCTTTAGACACCTTAATCCTCATACCCGGTTTAAGGCGTGTACTGCTCATATCATTCCATGTCCTCAAATTCTGTACCGTAACGCCAGGAAACTTCTTAGAAATACTCCATAATGAATCTCCCTGCTGTACCGTATAAAGTTTTGTGTCTCCTTTTTTGTTTGTTTTAGCACTGCTGGAAGCTGTGGCACTTTGACTGGCAGACACGGGTTTTCGCGGATATATTGTTAAATATTGCCCTACCCGTATATTGTTTCCTCTTAGATTGTTCCAACGTTTAATACTGCTTACACCTACACCATATTTTTCTGCAATCCTTCCTAAAAAATCACCACTTCTTACCCGATATCTTATTCGATCTTCAGTTTCTATGTACTTTGGTAAAGGTTTTTCCCTATTTGCAATTTCCTGTTCGGCATATTGGTAAATGGCAGCTTCATTATTTACAAAAGCTCCTGTTTTTGTTCTTGGTAACCTAACTACATAATTTTTATCTTCTACAAACGGGATGATATCCAGCTTATAACTTGGATTTAAAAATTGAAGTAATTCTTTATTTACCCCAGTTACTTTAGCAATATGATCGAAAGTTAATAACTCCTTTACCTGAATAGTATCGGTCTGGAAATAAGGAATCTCCGGCCGTTTAGGCTGAAAATTATGCTCATCGGCATATTCAAAAATATACAATGTGGCTAAAAAAGCCGGTACGTATCCTGCTGTCTCTCTAGGTAAATAACGTCTCATCGACCAGTAGTCTGTAGAACCACCACTTCGCCTAATAGCTTTGGAAACATTTCCAGGACCCGAATTATAGGAGGCTAACACCAAATCCCAATCTCCAAAAACTTTATATAGAGTTGAAAGATATTTCGCAGCAGCTTCTGTTGCTTTTACAGGATCCATACGCTCATCTACGTAACTGCTCACATTAAGATCATGCATTTTTCCTGTAGTAAACATAAATTGCCATAAACCGGTAGCCCCTACCCTGGACTTTGCTCTTGGATTTAAAGCAGACTCTACAATCGCCAGATATTTAATCTCTAAGGGAATATCGTATTTATCGAGTTCCTGCTCAAACATCGGAAAATAATAATCGCTTAAGGCCATTAAGCGTTCCATTGCCTGTTTATTGCGTTTTAAATACATTTTTATAACGCTCTCTAAACTTGGATTATATTCTATATTAAATGGCGTTCTGGCGTTTAATCTTGCCAAACGTGCTTTTAAAGTATCAGTAGGTAATTCGTCATAAACAACTTCATCATAATCCTGTTCGGCTATAGATTTTTGTATGGTTTCATAGAGGTCTGAATTGGTAAGTTCTGCCCGCCAAACCGAATCGATTTTAGCCGCTTGCGGCATATCAGCCAGTGATACTTTAGAAGAGTCTCTAATAAAGGCAGAAATTGGTAGCTTTTCCTGAAACTCTGGATCTGGATCGGCAAGTATGATTTCTGTACTATCCACCTTTTGAAAAATCTGAACTCTAAAATTAGCTTTTTCGACCTGCTTTTTAGATTTTTCTTTCTCCTGGGCACTCACAGCAAACACTGAAAACAAACCCAGTAATAAACATACCTGCTTCTTCATATCTAGTTTAGAACGTTTTTACCTGTTAATTTAGGAATTAAATTTTGCTTTTAATCTTTTAATTTTGATCGCTAACTAAGAACCTCGAAAGTTCATTTCGAGGTTCTTAAATTTAGTTAAAATTTGATCAAAAAGTATACCTTATTTTATCGAAAATGAATCATTCGAAAAAAGATTTACTTGCCAATGGCAGCGATACCTGGTAAGGACTTCCCTTCCAGCATTTCTAGCATTGCTCCACCACCGGTTGAAACATAACTAACTTTATCGTCAAAACCAAATTGTTTTACGGCAGCTACCGAGTCCCCACCTCCTACAAGAGAGAATGCTCCGTTCTTGGTTGCTTCAGCAATTGCTTTTCCTAGCTCGATCGTTCCTTTGGCAAAAGTTTCCATTTCGAATACTCCTAACGGACCATTCCAAAGGATTATTTTAGATTCTGCAATAACATTAGAAAAATGTTTTAAAGTTTCAGGACCTACATCTAATCCCATCCAACCATCAGGAATATTATCAACGGCTTCTACCTGTGTGCTTGCCTGCTCAGAAAAACTATCTGCGATCACAGAATCAACGGGAAGATGTACCTGTACCCCTTTTTCTTTTGCTTTCTTAAGAATCTCTAAAGCTAACTCCTGCTTATCATCTTCTACAAGGGAATTCCCTATTTTTCCTCCCTGCGCTTTAATAAAAGTATACGTCATACCTCCACCTATGATCAAATGATCAATAGCATCCAGAATATTTTCAATAACCGTAATTTTTGAAGAAACTTTGGCTCCTCCTAAAACAGCAGTTACTGGTTTTTCTTTACTGTTTAAAACCTTATCTAAGCTCTCAATTTCTTTCGCTAATAGATATCCAAAACATTTATCTTCAAAAAATTGAGCCACAACAGTGGTCGATGCATGTGCTCTATGAGCAGTACCAAAGGCATCGTTCACATAAATATCACCTAATTCTGAAAGTTGTTTTGCAAAATCCTCGTCTCCTGCAGTTTCTTCGTCATGAAAACGTAAATTTTCAAGTAAAAGAATTTCTCCAGATTGTAAAGAATCAGCCGCTTTTTTTACTTCTGCACCAACGCAATCTTCTACAAATTTTGGTTCTACACCAATAACTTCAGATACTTTACTTACGATATTTTTTAAAGAGAATTTCGCTTCTTTTCCTTTTGGCCTTCCAAGGTGAGACATTAAAACTACGCTACCACCGTCTTCTAAAATCTTTACTATAGTTGGTTTAGCAGCTTCAATACGGTTAGCATCAGTTACCTTAAGATCATCATTAAGGGGTACATTAAAATCTACTCGAATTAAAGCCTGCTTATCTTTAAAATTAAAATCGTCTACTGTTTTCATAATTTCGGTTTATTACAAATATAATTTTTTCCGAAGATATAAAACCGCATATAACTTTTATATTTGCTCATGCTTTTTTCAGAAATTGTAGGACTACCACATATTAAAAATCATCTTACCACTACGGCCGATAACAGCCGTATAGCGCATGCCCAATTATTTATTGGGAATAGCGGTAGTGGTACCTTGCCCATGGCAATTGCTTATGCGCAATATTTACTATGTAAAAACCAGGATGGCGAGAACCAGCATGGAAATCCCTCCTGTAATTTAAAATTTACCAATCTCTCGCATCCTGATCTTCATTTCGCTTTTCCGGTAGCAACCAATCAAACGATAAAAAGTCATCCGGTATCAGCAAATTTTATGGAAGATTGGCGTCGTTTTATTCAACATCAACCTTATGGCAGTTTAACCGATTGGTATGAACATATTGGGATTGAAAATAAACAGGGCCAGATTGGTGTAGATGAAGCCCAGGATATCGTAAAATCTTTATCCTTAAAAGCCTATGAAGGCGGCTTAAAAGTAATGATTATCTGGATGGCCGATCGTATGAATACTGCAGCAGCCAATAAATTACTGAAACTGATTGAAGAACCGCCTAATAAAACCATCTTTATACTTATTGCTGAAGATGAAGAGCAGATTATACAAACCATAAAATCAAGATGCCAAACGCTAAAGTTTCCTCCATTGGCAGAAGCAGATATTGCTGAAAAACTGATGGCTTCTAAAAATATGAATACGCAGGAAGCCAGTTTAATAGCGCATCAATCAAACGGAAGTTACACCAGGGCTTTACATCTTCTAGAAAAAGACACGGCAGACGACCAGTATGAGCAATGGTTTATCGAATGGGTTCGTACTGCCTTTAAAGCTAAAGGGAATAAGGCCACAGTGCTCGAGTTGATTAGCTGGAGTGAAGAAATTGCCACCATGGGACGTGAAAAACAGAAAAGCTTTTTATTGTATTGTCTGGATTTTTTTAGACAAGCATTAATGCTAAATTACAAAGCTGAACCTCTTGTTTTCCTATCCCCTAAAACTAAAGGATTCCAACTTAAAAAATTTGCTCCTTTTGTTCATGGTAATAATATTTTACCCATTACAAAGGCTATTGAAGATGCCATTTACCACATCGAAAGAAATGCTAATGCAAAGATCGTACTAACCGATCTTTCTATAAGGCTTACCCGTTTTTTACATATTAAAGATGCTTAAAATATGGAAAATATAGATATGAATATTGCCTTATTATTTATACTCTTCTTTTTACTTATCACATTTTTCATATCGTTTTTCGAAAAAATTTGTGATTATCCGGGTACAAAATCCTTTATGGAATCCCATTTTAAAAATACCTTTTTAGCAAAAAAAATAGCTTTCCTTTTACCAATTTTGGTTGTTGTAGAACTGATAGCCGTAATTATGCTGATTTTAGCGATTCTGAATTATTTTTTTACGATCATCACTATTAATTTTAGCCCATTTGCGCTTATAGCCTGTGCCATAAGCCTAATGATGCTCTTAATTGGGCAAAGAGTGGCTAAAGATTACCAAAGTTCGGCAGGAATTACTATTTACTTTATTTTGGTGATCCTGGGATTCTTCGCTTTGGCACAGTAATTTCTCCGCATAAAACCAAATAAAAAAGTCCGGTTAAAAAACCGGACTTTAAATTATAAAATTGAATATTTTATTCTGCTGAAGTAGTATCTTCCTCAGTTTTTTTAACAGCAGCATTGCTACCAGACTTTCCACTGTAACTCTCGTTTAGTTTCTTTACAATTTCATCGGTAATATCCAAGCCGTCTTTGGCATACATAATATTTGCAGATTCATTACTTCCAAAGATATAAGTGTATCCATTTTCTTTTCCGTACTCTGCTACAAAATCTTTTACTTTCTCCACAACCTCGTCTATAGCCGTATCACTATCATTTCTTAATTGCTGACCAATCATTTGTTGTTGTTGTTGTAATCTTTGCCCTTTTTGCTGTAGTTCTTGTTCTTTAGCCTGTCTTTGTGAAGCCGACATAGAATTCATGCCTTGCTGATATTCCTGAACTTCTTGCTGAAATTGTTGCTGAGGACCGGTGATAAGCTGAGTTAGTGAGTCTCTACGAGCTTCAAACTTAGATTCCACATCTTTCATTTCCTGATAGTCCTGAATAACCTTAGTAGTATCTACATAAGCCGTTTTTTCCTGGTTGCAGGAAATTAATGAAATTGCTACTGCTCCTATCGCGATTAATTTTTTCATATTTTTAGTTTTATTGGCCGCAAATGTAAAAAAAGTATTTTAAGTATAAGCTTTATAAAATTAAGTATAAAGAATATCCATTCTGTTAACTGATGTCTTAAATGGCAAAAATTTGGCTGATCTTTTAACTATAAATATTTCTTATTAATACAAAAAGAGTTATTAATAATAACTATTAATATTTAGCTATTTAAAAGCCTCGTAAATACAAATCTATTTTTCAATAGGGTATTTTATATTTAACAGATAAAAAGCTCTTAAAACGTTTAATTTCGATTATTTCGAGGTTTTTTTAAAGAAATAAACCATCGAACTATATTCGCCACTTTGAGCCGCAGACAAATTTGATTTTAGTCCGTTTTTAAAGGCCTTAAATAAATTTTGCTTATCAGCACGATGATTTTCAGAAAGCATACTCACATAAAAAGAATCAAATTTTAATCCTTTAGAATGAAATAAGTGAAAACCGTTTTCAAAAAACAATGTCTGAATTCCTTTTTTAGAAAAATGCCAAAGATGTCTGGGCACATCATAAGCCGCCCAATACTCCTTATAAATATCAGCATCCTTACTTTTATAATTAGGAACTGCGATGACTAATAATCCGTCATCATTTAATAATCTATGAAATTCTTTAAATTGCTGCTCTAAATTAGGGACATGTTCCAAAACATGCCACATCGTAATTATATTATATTTATCAGAAATTTCTGATAATTCCTTTTTAAGCCTAATATGTTTCTTTTGTGCTTTTTCTCTTGCGACTTTACTAGGCTCTACTCCTTCTACTTTAAAATAATGTGAAGCTGCCTTTAAAAAATCTCCGGTACCTGCTCCAATATCCAAAAGTTTTCCGGCAGATTTTTCCTTTAAGATCCATCCAACTTTTTTCTGAAGCATATAGGTTTTTACAATATTATATAATTTTTCAGTAAAAGATTTTGAAGCATCGGTATGCGAAATATAGCTTTCACTTTTATAATATGCTGAAAGATTTTCAGGAACAGGTTCAGTTTTTAAAATATCGTAATGTTTCCATCTTTCCAATCGATACGTTTCCCCACTTACTAAATAATCTTTGCAATAAAATGTTGGATCTTCCACTTAAGGTAATGCTTTATAATTTTTCTGATATTCGAAAAAATCGTTCTCTAATTGTTGGAGATAATTTCTAACTCTACTGGAATATAAAGACGAGGTTGAAATATGATCGACACCTTCTCGATCGGAAATTGTAATATTTACAAAAAATTTCACGGGCCCGGTTTGCTCCTCTTCATCTTCTTCCCTCTTGATTGGTTTATCGTCATCATCAATTCCTAAAATTCCATCAAAAATTTTTTCTACAATAGGCACATCCGTATATTCTTCACGATCGTCTTTTACAATTATGCTAACCAAAAACTCTTTTTCTAACTCTGGAAAAAGAATAACTTCACTATTTATTAAATCATTTTCTCTTTTTAAACCCAGATATTTTTTAAACCAGGATTTAGCAATAGGCCGTTGTAATTTTGTTTGAAAAAGATAATAATTAAAATGATCTTTATTTTCTAGTATTCTCGACCCTTCGATATCCGGTACCGAATGAGTGGTAACCTGGCACGCTACAATAACAAATAATAATCCTGAAATTATAAATTTTTGCCTCATTCAAATAGAATGTTCCACGTGGAACGTTGTATTTTAACGCCCCATGTAAACCAATAAAACCGAAATATCATTTGGGCTTACACCACTAATTCTTGAGGCTTGTGATACATTAGCAGGCTGAATTTTATTCAATTTTTCACGTGCCTCAAACGACATAGATTTGATTTTAGAATAATCAAAATGCTTAGGAATTTTCACATCTTCCAATCGATTAAGCTTATCGGCATTATTTTTTTCCTTCTGAATATATCCTGAATACTTAACCTGAATTTCGGTTTGCTCCAGCATTTCTGTATCTAGATGGTGCTGCTGAATATACTCCTCTACACCAGGGAATTTTCGTACATCATCCATTGTAATATTAGGTCTTGAAAATATCTTAAAAATCTTATCAGACTGTTTCATAGGTGAAGAATTATAGTCAGCCAATACAGGATTTGCATCTTCGGGAACAACGCTAGTATCCTTCAAAAAAGACACAAAAGCTAAAGATTTCTCCTTCTTTTCTTCCATTTTTCTCATCCTATCCTCCGAAGCCAAACCTAATTTATAAGAACGTTCAGTCAACCTAAAATCAGCATTATCCTGCCTCAATAAAGTTCTATATTCTGCTCTGGAGGTAAACATACGATAAGGCTCCTCTGTTCCTTTTGTAATCAAATCATCAATCAATACCCCTATATAAGCCTCATTTCTTTGCAGAATAAAAGGATCTTTTTCCTGCACTTTTAAAGCAGCATTTATACCGGCCATCATTCCCTGGCAAGCCGCCTCCTCATAACCTGTCGTTCCATTTATCTGTCCGGCAAAATATAAACCATCAACCAATTTAGTTTCTAAGGTATGTTGTAACTGTGTAGGCGGAAAATAATCATATTCAATAGCATAACCAGGCCTAAAAAATTTTACATTTTCAAAGCCTGCGACAGAACTTAATGCAGCAAATTGAACATCTTCAGGTAAGGAAGTTGAAAAGCCATTTACGTAAACCTCTACCGTATTCCAGCCTTCAGGTTCCACAAAAAGTTGATGACGATCTTTATCCGCAAAACGATTAATCTTATCTTCAATAGAGGGGCAATAACGCGGACCTAAACTTTTTATCCTTCCATTAAACATTGGAGAACGATCAAAGCCGGAACGTAAAATATCGTGAACCTCATTCGAGGTATACGTCATATAACAAGAACGCTGTTTACTTAGCGGTTTTGTCTCATCCGAGTATGAAAATTTTCCGGGTACTTCATCACCAGGTTGTTCAATCATTTTTGAATAATCTAATGAACGGCCATCCACCCTTGGAGGAGTTCCGGTTTTCATACGACCTGCTTCAAAACCTGCATCGATCAAATCTTTAGTAATTCCCGTTGCTGCAGCTTCACCTGCTCTACCGCCACCACGTTGCTTATCACCAATATGAATTAATCCGTTTAAAAAAGTACCATTGGTACACACCACAGATTTGGCCCTAATTTCTATTCCTAAAGAAGTACGAACCCCTTTTATTTTGCCATTTTCTAAAATTAGACCATGCACCATTTCCTGATAAAAATCAAGATTTGGCGTTTGCTCTAAACGTAATCTCCAATCTTCGGCAAAGCGCATACGATCACTTTGTACCCTTGGGCTCCACATCGCAGGTCCCTTAGATTTATTTAGCATTTTAAATTGAATAGCACTGGTATCACTTACCAATCCGCTATAACCTCCCATAGCGTCTATCTCACGTACTATTTGTCCTTTTGCAATGCCACCCATTGCAGGATTACAACTCATCTGCGCTATATTCTGCAAATTCATTGTAACCAACAAGGTACTACAGCCCATATTTGCGGCTGCGGCTGCAGCTTCACTACCGGCATGTCCAGCTCCTACAACAATAACATCATACTCCTTATTGAACATAAAATCTAGAATTATTTATGATTGTTCCACGTGGAACAATTTAATTTTCTCACTTTCTTTTTCTCGCATTAGCATAGCATCCTCATCAGATTTATCCTTATAACCACAGTAATGCAATATACCATGAACTAAGACCCTCTTTAATTCGGTCTCAAAATCTTCATTAAATTCAAGCGCATTCTCACGCACCCTTTCGGTACTTATATAAATATCACCGTTTAAAAGATTTCCAATAGAATCATCAAAACTAATAATATCTGTATACGTATCATGACTTAAAAAACGTTGATTAATATCTAACAAATAATCATCATCACAAAAAATATAACTTATCTCTCCAAGTCGTTTTCCTTCCGAAGAAATTACACGTTCTATCCATTTTTTATAGACTTCCTTTTCAACTATATCAAAGTCATTTTCAGAATAAAAATTAATAATACCGTCTTGATTAATCATTAAAATAAGTATTAACGCGTTGTTTCAAATTGGGCCGCAAAGGTAAGCTATGTCTATCTAATATCTCAATGCTATTAAAATAATCTTTAATCTCTATATTGTTTTTAGGAGACTGATTATCAAAATCGCGCATACTTGTTTTACTTTCCCTCTCGTTAAGCTCTCCTTTCTCGTTTAAAGATTCTTTTAGATCAAGCATCTTTTGATTAAGCTTGTTTAAGGTATTTAATGAATTTT
This sequence comes from Zunongwangia sp. L-65, assembly GCF_056859415.1. NCBI lineage: Bacteria > Pseudomonadati > Bacteroidota > Flavobacteriia > Flavobacteriales > Flavobacteriaceae > Zunongwangia > Zunongwangia sp. L-65. Next base: position 5,020 of record NZ_JBSXOK010000068.1, on the reverse strand, counting down.
GATTAATATCATTATTTAAAATATCTTTTTCAAGCTCATCATAGTCTTGATTGAAATCATTAAGATGCACATCATTTTCCTTCAGAATACGCTCTAAATTTCTTCTAATTTCCTCCTGCTGCTTATAGATTTCAAATAATTTAGAATGCTCTCCTTCGTCAGTATTTTCTTGGCCCTCTCCTTTAATATTTTTACCCATTTGTTCTTTTAATTGCTGCCCTAAATCTTGCTGCTCCTCAATAATATCCTGCAATTGTGGACCTGTTCCCTCCCCTCCACTTCCAGAAGAATTCATTTGATCATTCATATTATCTAAAATTTCATTCAATAACACCGCCAAATCGTTCGCTCCTGTAATTGTATATTGTTGGGAAGAAAGTGCCTTGGAAAGACGCAGATCAGCTAATTCTTCTAAAGAGTTAATTAAATTAAAAGACACATTTTCCAAAAACTCAAAAACCTTTTCAGCTATAAATTGATTGTTTAACCCCAAAGCAAATAAACTATCATCTACATGCTCAAAATTTTCTTTTAGGACATATTGTTCTTTAAGCTGAGAAGAAAATTCCGGGCTACCGGTATTTATTTCACGAAAAGCATTCATTAAATTTTCTTGCTTAAAGGAAAAAATAACCAAATTGTCAATAACCTTTCTCAGCGATTCAATATCTGCTTCTAAGGTCTTCATATCCATATTGGCGGAACTTTGCTTCATTTCTTTCGCGAGCTCTTTCATTTTGTGCCCCGTATTTTCCTGCATGTTTTTCTTTTCTCTTTCTGCAGATCCAGAAGTATTATTTAAATTCTCTTTTAAATTCTCTAATTTTTCTTGAATATCTAATTCTGCCTCTTTATTACGTTCGAGAGATTTTGGACGTTTTAGTTCACCATTCTTTTTATCCAGCTGATCCAGTTCCCTTTGAATATCATCAAATTTCTCATCAATTTCCTTTTGGGATTTTCCGGATTTATCTAAATTTATTTGATCATCTCCTAAATTATCCAACTTATCTACTAATTGATTATACTTCTGTTCTACATAGTATTGCTTTGTTAACTCCACTAACTGCTCCAAACTACGCTTAGAAGAATTTTTGTTTTTGGATAATTCCTGTAATTTTTGCTGCAAGTTTTCATTTTGAATCTTGTCTGAATACTCCTTTAATTCATTTAATAAGGCTTTATTATCCTGTAGCTTATTTTCAGTATTTTCCAGTCTCTCTTTAAGCTGTCTCCCCTTGTCATTTTCAAGATTTTCAGTGTCTAATTTATCTTTAATATTCTTGGAAAACTTTTTCATTAAAGCATTTTCACGCTCCTGAGATTTAATAAAACTCTCTAACTTTTGTTGCTGCTCATAATCAAAATCTTTGTTTTCCAACTCATCATTCAGTAAATTATTTAATTGATCCTCTTGTTTAAACTTATCTAATTCATCAGATAAATTACCAATGTTCTCCTCCTGGCCTTGTAAATTTTGATCACGGATTTCCTCAGCAGTCTTTTTATAATAGGTAAAGTATGATGATGAAGCAGACTTCCTTCCATTCACGGCATCGTTATCAAAAACCTGAAAAAAATATTCGTAATTCCTTCCAGCTTTTAAATCCAAATCACCCGGAAAAGAAACATAAAATTGACTAATCGTACCTGCACTAAAGTTAATGGATTCAGATTGAAAGCTCTCCTCTCCTATTTCTCTGTAACGTAACATTAAACCAGAGATTCCATGATCGTCACTAATCTTACCCCCATAATACTTTAAAGATGGATTCAATGAATCCACTTTTTCCTCAACCTGTATTGATGGCAATTTATCTTTTATAATTTCCAACCGAAAAGAAAGAGGTTGATAGTTCTTTAAAAAAGAATTTGAAGTTGATAAGGTATAATTTACAGATTGCAAAAAGCGACTTTCGAAACTATTCTTTACGCTTACCAGTGTATCAGAAAATTCCAAATTGACCGTCTCGGTATTTCGATGTTCAAACCTCCATTTAAGCCATGTTCCTTCAGGAATAGTTAGATTTCCCTCTCCGTTTGTTTGTTCATCCTCAAGACCCAAATAGTTAGGATATACAATTTCAATATTAAAATTAACCAATTCAGGTATAGCAATAATGTCTAAATTATAAGTTCTTGAACTTATATTATTAGCTAAAAGTCTAAATTCCTGATTTTCAGTAATATTTTTAAAAGTATAAGTGAATCGGCCAGGTTCCAACTGCCTCATGAAATATTCTGAATCCTTAAATATTATTTTTAACTGACCTGGAATTTCATCCCCCACCACATTAACTTCTAAATTATAATCCTCGCCTTCAATAACTCTAAGATTTTCTTCCTTCAGTACAAAACTAAAAGGAGCTGGTTTCTCATAGACCTGATCATAATTTTTTAAGCGGTCAAAAGAACTAAACAACCAATCCCCTCTTCCGCTAATCATTAAAGCTAAAATTAACAATAAAGGAACTCCAGCGGCCAGTACGTATTTTAAATATTCACCAAAACTTACCGCATTTTTAAAATTATAAAATTTTAATTCCAAAGACTTCTGATGAATAGCAGCTTGTAGAAATTCAGAATTATCTTGTGATTTTAATTCTATCAAATTTAGCAACCTATCATCAATTTCAGGAAAATAGTCTCCAATAAGTACAGCTGCCTTTCTATCAGAAATCCCACGTCTTATATCCAAAAATTTTATAAGCGGTAAGCCGATAAAAAAAATTAATAAGGCGGATTCAACAATGATAAAAAAAAGAAAAAGTAAGAATCTTACACTCCTATCAAACCAAATAAAATTCTCAAAAAGCACTAAAAGCAGCCAAAATAATAATCCGATTAAAATAAACAACGCAGTATTTTTAATCAGAAGATTTAATTGATATTTTCTGATAAAAGACTGTAATTGATTTTTAATTGCTTCAAACTCTGCCATAAAATTCTATCTTCACTTCCCGGTTTACGCGACTAATTTTAAAGGATGGATATCAAAAATTTAAAGAAATTCCTCCTTTAAAATTCCACTCAAATTCTCTATCCTATTGATTTGCCTAAATGTAAGTAATATTCATCATAAATAACAGCAGATTAAAATTTCAGCAATAACCCAAATCGAAAGATCACATATTTTAGGATTGCATAAATTAGGTTGTATCTTTGCCACAAAAATAAAACCAATTATGTCTTCTAACGTACGCGTAAGATTTGCACCTAGCCCAACAGGGCCTTTACACATTGGCGGAGTAAGAACAGCTTTATACAATTACTTGTTTGCGAAAAAACATGGCGGTGACTTTATATTAAGAATTGAAGATACCGATCAAAACCGTTATGTTGAAGGCGCTGAAAAATATATTATTGATTCTTTAAACTGGTGTAACATCCCATATGACGAAGGACCAGGAAAAGAAAAAGATTGCGGCCCTTATCGCCAAAGTGAGCGTAAAAGTCTTTATAAAGCCTATGCAGATAAATTAATTGAAAGCGGTAATGCTTATTATGCTTTTGATAGCGCAGAGGATTTAGATAAGCATAGAAAATCTCACGAAGCAGAAGGTAAAACTTTTATTTACAACTGGCATAATCGTGAAAAGCTTGATAATTCTTTAGCACTACCGGAAGAGCAAGTTAAAAAGAGAATTGAAAATGGCGAACATTACGTAGTGCGCTTTAAATCTCCCAAAGATGAAATCTTAAAAATCTCCGATGAAATTAGGGGAAATATGGAGATCGATACGAATATATTAGACGATAAGGTACTATATAAAAGTGACGGCATGCCAACTTATCATTTAGCCAATATCGTAGATGATCATTTAATGAAAATCTCTCATGTAATTCGCGGTGAAGAATGGTTACCTTCATTAGCTCTACACTTTATGCTTTACCGTGCCTTTGGATGGGCTGCTCCAAAATTTGCGCATTTACCACTTATTCTAAAACCTCAGGGTAAAGGCAAATTGAGTAAGCGTGATGGTGATAAATTAGGTTTCCCAGTATTTCCTTTGCAATGGAAAGATCCAGAGAGCGGAGAAATTTCTGCTGGATATCGCGAAGATGGTTATTTCCCGGAAGCCGTTACCAACATGTTAGCTTTCTTGGGATGGAACCCGGGAACCGAACAGGAATTCTTTTCATTAGAAGAATTGACAAAAGCTTTTGATCTTAAACGTGTTCATAAAGGCGGCGCAAAATTTGATCCTGAGAAAACCAAATGGTTTCAACAACACTATTTACAGGAAGCCGATAATAATTTTATAGCTGAACAATTTTTAGACATTTTAAAAAAGAAAGAAATTGAAGCTACTAAAGAATATACTAAACATGTTATAGAATTGGTAAAAGAAAGGGCCATTTTTATTGAAGACATTTGGGAGCAGGGATTTTATTTTTTCGCCTCCCCTACTTCATACGATCCTAAAAATACCAAAAAAGCCTGGAAAGAAGATACTCATCTTTTAATGACCGAACTCATAGAAGTGATACAGGGCATTGAAAATTTTAAGGCCAATATAATTGCTGAAAAAGTAAAATGCTGGATTACCGCAAAAGAAATAGGTTTTGGTAAAATAATGCAACCTTATCGAATTTCTTTAGTAGGATCCTTACAGGGAGCAGATCTTTTTGAAATATCTGAAGCTATTGGAAAACACGAAACGATAGCACGAATTAAAAAAGCTAATGACACGCTTCGCTAACATTTGAGTATGTAGTAAACTACCTCGGGGCAAGCCCACGGGGCATTCGATAAATACAAAATTTCAATTCCGAGGCAAGCCTCGGGGTATTAAACCCTTTGGCGGTGCCAATAAAAAAAGAAAAGGCTTCTAAAATTAGAAGCCTTTTTAATATCTTTTAAGCGAGTTTCTTAAATTAACGTGAGTTCGACTTAAGCAGATAATCTTTGATCTATAATTTCTAGGTTTAAAGAGGGTTTTTTAGGAAAGAAGCTGTAGGCGATTAGTCCAGAGAGTAGGTTTGAAAGGAAGTTGTCAAAGCTTCTGTGCCTGGTATG
>NZ_JBSXOK010000067.1:0-12149 GCF_056859415.1 Zunongwangia sp. L-65 | reverse complement strand
CCTACCAGCCCACTGATCACCAACGAAAAATGGGGCACAATACCGCAATGAAGCATCTTCAGCGATTGCGTAAAATGGTTACAATGGCCTATCATCACGAATGGATACCTAAAGATCCTTTTGTGCGATTTAAATCATCTTATGTAAAGAAGAGAAGGGAGTTTTTAACTAGGGAAGAGTTACATTCTATTGAGGATTTCCAATCGTCCATAAATAGACTTAACATTGTAAAGGATATTTTTCTCTTTAGCTGCTATACGGGACTTTCCTACATTGATATCACTAAACTAACTATGGATAATATTGGGATGGATTTTGATGGGAATCAATGGATAGAAACAGAAAGGCAAAAGACAAAAACTGCTTTAAAGATTCCTTTACTTAATCAGGCAAAGGATATTTTAAAGCGTTATCAGGATCACCCAAAAACGGTACATTCTAAAACTTTATTACCTCGCTATTCGAACCAAAAATTGAACAGTTATTTAAAAGAAATAGCTGATTTCTGTGGCATCAAAAAACATCTAACCTTTCATATTGCCAGACATACCTTTGCAACAACCATCACGTTGACCAATGGTGTACCAATAGAGACTGTTTCAAAGCTATTAGGACATACGAAACTAGCTACTACACAAATTTATGCCCGGGTAGTTGATAAAAAGGTGAAAGATGATATGGCGATGCTCAATGCAAAGCTTAATCATAGTTCCGATTAGGTAATTAATACCTATTTATTATAATAGTAAATAATTCTATAAAGTAGCGAGTATGATTAATACAGAAAACAATTTGAAGAGTGAAAACGAATACTCTCAGAATTTCATTTGTGTAGGAATAGTCGCATTTTTGAAAAATTGTGAGGCCGCCCATGGATAAATATTAACGAGATATTATTTTCGGGAGAAGGTTTTAATTATGGAAAATCAAATCTCAATTATTACCCATGCTTTAGAAGAGGCTTTTAATTTCTGTTTAGATAATATTTCTAAGACGTCTACGGAAATTAAAGCCTGAAAATGAAGTAAAACCAAATATCTGGATGGATTCGGGATTAATTGAAGATTGAAGATGCAAGCAGAGGATGGTAGGTAATTGATGTATAGTATCAACTTATCGGTTATGGATATCTCCTTTGGCCAATTCACCACGGGAAGTTTACAAATCCTTAATATGTGTGTTGAGAGATTTTATTTTATTTGTTAGTCATGGAATCGATCGAAATAAATGATTTTAATCTATTAGCCGCTCAAGTAAAAGACGGAAGTCCCCTGGCTTATAAGAAATTGTTCGATGCGCTTTGGGAGCCATTATTCAGGCACACGCAATGCATTGTTATGGATGAACATGAGGCTAAAGATATACTTCAGGAAATTTGGATAGATTATTGGAATCGCAGAATAACGATCTCTCCCATAAATATACGAGCCTATCTTTTTCAGGCCGCAAAGTATAAATCTTTGAATTACTTGCGAAATACAAAATTCAGTAAGGTGCATGTTGAAGCTCTTGATCAATGCCTCCAGGAAGATGAATTTTCTATAGAATTCTTAGAAAAGGATAAATTGCTAGGAAAAATTCTAGAAGATGCCATTAATAATTTACCGGAGCGCTGTAAGGCCATATTTAAAATGAGTAGGATGGAAGGCTATTCTAATGACGAGATAGCGCAGTCCTTAAATATATCTAAACGAAGTGTTGAAAATCAAATCTCCATTGCTTTAAAAAAATTGCGTGTGGATCTGAAAGGACATGAATTAGCTTTTGTTATATTTTCATTATACCTGATTTAATTAATGGTTAAGCTACCCGACCTGCTGTTAACAAAATATTAAGTGTCAAATTAGTAGTGTGAGTTTTATGTACTGGAAGGTATTTAAGAGTAAACGCACCATGGCATGAATGAGAAATCTTTTAAATCAATTATTGCAAAGTTCCTAAAAGAGGAATCGAGTGAAAAGGAAAACAAATACATTGAAGACTTTGAAAATTATCTTTTGGATAGCAACCAATCCAATGTTTTTAAGGATGAAGACCATAAAAACAGGATCAAGAATGAAATTTACCGGGTTATAAATAAAAATATTCAAACATCTGGATTCCCATGGTATAGGATTGCAGCGGTGATAGTAATTCTGATTGGGACCGCGTTTTTGACATTATATTTTAATTCTACATTCAATAATGCCCGGCTAAGTTTTCAGACTGAAAATTCTCCTGAGTATGTTATCCTGCCTGATAGTTCCACGGTATGGCTTGATAGCCATTCAAAGCTTTCTTATCATAAAAATTTTACGGCTTCTAGAAAAATAGAACTTCATGGAGAAGCTTTTTTTAATGTGAAAAGCAATACGAATAAACCGTTTACAGTTGATTTTGATCAGCACCACGTATTAGTGACCGGTACGAAATTTACGATAAGTAATAGGAATAAAAAATTACAGGAAGTAGCCGTTAAAGAAGGAAGCGTCCGTGTGAGCTCCAATACTGGTTTTGATCAGGTGGATCTCAAAGCAAACACCTACCTTGAAATAAGACCTGGGAAAATCAAAAAAGAAATCAAAGCATTTTCCGATAAAGGGTACTGGAGCCCCAAAAGATTGATTTTTAAAAATATACCACTGCATGCAGTTCTTGACAGTATAACCGCACGATATAATCTTGAGCTTGTTGTGCCAAAAGAAACGTCTTTAAATCTTCAGAAAAAAATAACAGCTAGCTATAGTGGAACCACAAGTATTTATGAACTCGTCGATGGTCTAAGCCTTTTAACCCCGTATCAATATGACATAAATGTAAAATCACAGGAATTAAAAATTCGTACTCGTTAAAATTAAATTTTAAAAAGAAGAGAGGAGCATTATGCTTGGCGGCTTTAAGCTCCCCTCACAAAACAATTAAAACAAAATTATGAAGAATTTTGTAATGAAAAAATTTATTATCCTCTTTACAGGTCTTGTCTTGTGGAGTGGGATTAATTATGGCAGTATCAGCCAAAGTTTAGATCCGGAAAAATATGAAATTCAAATTTCAACTAATAAGCTTCTCGATATTATTGGTGAAATAGAACAGCAAATACCCGCCAGTTTTGCCTATACGGATGAAATCGGGTTACAGGCGGTGATAAATATACCTGTCGGGAAGTATAGGTTGGATAAATTGTTAGAAAAAATAAGGAAGGAACTTGAACTAGAGGTTAAAATCCTGGGAAGTCAAATTTACCTTTTGCCTGTAAATAGAGATAAAAAAATAGCATTGGAGCAGATGACCATTCAGGGAAATGTTCTCGATCACCAAAATCTACCGCTCCCGGGCGTTACCATCATAGAAAAAGGGACCCGAAATGGCGCAGTAACAGACTTTGAAGGTAATTTTAATCTTGAAGTCCGTGATCCAAATGCAATTCTTGAGTTTTCCTATGTGGGGTATGTCACCAAAGAAATTGAATTGAAAGGTAGTACCGCCGTTAATGTTAGTCTGACCATTGATCAGAATTCACTGGACGAAGTATTGGTGGTTGGGTATGGTACGCAAAAAAAAGCAAATTTAACCGGAGCGGTATCTCAGGTGGGTAAAGAAGACCTTGAAAGCAGACCGATAACTAATTTGAATTCAGGCTTACAGGGATTGATGCCGGGAGTGACCATTACCGGTGCTTCAGGAGCTCCCGGAAATAATGCAGGAAGTATTCGAATTCGGGGTATAGGTACCTGGGGAAATGCCACTCCGTTAGTGGTAATTGATGGTATTCCGGGAGGAAATATGAATATTTTAAACCCCAGGGATATTGAAAGTATTTCCGTATTGAAAGATGCTGCGTCTTCCTCGATTTATGGTGTTCGCGGAGCAAACGGTGTGATCCTTATTACCACGAAAAAAGGAAGTACCGGTGCTCCAAGTTTATCCTATGATTTTTATTATGGTTTTCAAAATCCAACCGCTCTACCTACACGTTTAGGATCTCCTGAGTACATGGAACTCCTCAATGAATCCCAAATAAATGTTGGGAGAAATCCTACCTATACGCAAGAAGAAATACAAATAGCACGTGATGGAAGCGATCCCAACAATTATGCAAATACCAATTGGATTGAAGAGGTATATGAAGATTATGCACCACAGGAAAATCATAACCTGACGGTCAATGGAGGAAAAGATAATGTTAACTATTATTTATCTTATGGCTACCTGCAGGAAGGTGGACTGGTTATCGGGGATAACTTTAAGTCGCAGCGTCATAATGTGCGATTGAAGTTAAATACAACAGTTTTCGACCGGCTCGATGTCAATGCCAATATAGGTTATATTGATAGAACATATACGGGCTCTTCCAATGGTACGGGGCCACTTTATAATGCGCTCACTATTATACCTTTGGTGCCGGTAAGAAATACTGATGGAGGTTGGGGATATATTGGAGGGTCTAGCAATCCGGTAGCGGTAGCAAATGATGCCGGAACCAATGATTTTGCCTCCGAAGAATTTACAGGAAATATTGAAGCGACACTTCATCTATCCGGTGACTTTCGACTGAAAGCAAGGTATGGTCTTGTAAAATATAACTCAAGGCGAAATGTTTTTGAAAGAACCATCAATTATTACAGTCCAGAGACCGGTGATTTGTTATGGCAAACGGGATATCCTAATAAAATAACGACAAGCAGTTATAAAGGAACCTATAAAACCATTATCGGTACCGCGGAATACGAAAAAGAATTGGAGCAGCATGCAGTAAAGTTCTTAGCAGGGGTTTCCCAGGAAGAAACGATTAATGATGATTTAAATGCGTCCAGAACCAATGTGGCTTCCTCTTTAAACGGACACATCAATTTAGGTACCGAAAATCAACTAAACAGCGGAGGACATGCGGAAAATGCTCTGCGATCAGTTTTTGGCCGTTTCAATTATGGTTTCAGTGATAAATACCTTTTAGAACTGGATTTTAGATATGACGGTTCTTCAAGATTTGCTGACGATGTTCGTTGGGATTTGTTTTCGGCCGCTTCAGCTGGTTGGGTTTTTACGGAAGAAAATTTTCTTAGAAATTCAAAAATCCTGGATTTCGGGAAAATAAGATTTTCCTACGGCGCTCAGGGAAATGATCGAATTGCTGATTTGGCTTATCTTGATATTCTGGGGCCGGTTAATACTATGCCTATCGGGAATCAATTAACCATTGGATATCGTCAAACAAGTGTTGGTAATGAACTCCTAACCTGGGAGGCTGCTGAAAAATCGGATGTAGGAATCGATTTGGCATTTTTTGATAGACAATTAAATATTACTGCTGATTATTTCGTGAATAAAACAGACAATATTTTACTAAGACTGCCTATTCCTGATGTATTCGGTGGTCCCGATTATCCTTATCAAAATGCTGGTTCAGTAGAAAACAAAGGATGGGAATTACAATTGGGCTGGCAAGATCAAATTGAAGATTTTAATTATAATGTCAATATTAATTTTTCTGATGTAAAGAATCAGGTTACGGATTTGGGAGGAACCGAACCAACTATTGGAGATCGTGTTAGAATGATTGGTGAACCTCTTGATGCTTTTTATGGATTAGTTGCGGAACGAATCGCTCAGGAGTCTGATTTTACATATGATTCGGCATCTGATACTTACATACCGAATTTTGCGGTGATAGAAGGAGATCCTGTTCAACCTGGGGATTTGATTTATAAGGACTTAAATGAAGATGGCGTGGTAGATCTTATAAATGACCGTAAGGTTATCGGTAGCCATATTCCCAGATACACTTTTGGGTTTCGTGGAGGAATGAATTATAAAGCGATAGATTTTAGTTTTTTCTTTCAGGGAGTAGGGAAAGTTGACGGCCTTTTAACCGGTCCCGCGCGACATGCCTTTATTTCAGAAAGTGCTATGCCTCAGGATATACATCTCGATCGGTGGACTCCCCAGAATACCGATGCAAGTTATCCCAGACTAACTTATCAGCAGTCTTATAATCAGCGGTTGTCAACGTACTGGTTGGAGGATGCTTCTTATATACGTTTGAAAAATGTCCAGCTGGGATACACCTTACCAGTTTCATTAACTCGAAAGTTCAGAGTTAATAAGTTAAGAGCTTATATGTCTGCCGATAATTTATTGACTATAACTAATTATTTTGATGGTTATGATCCTGAATCTCCGGTGAGTAGCGGGAGCTTTTATCCGCAAATTAAAACTTTTGTTTTAGGCCTGAATATAAACTTACAATAAAAATATCGTCATGATAAAAAAAATATTTTTTCTGACCTTCATTTTCTTATGCGTTTCTTGTAATGATGACTTTTTGGAACGTCCTCCTCAAGATCAATTGACCAATGCCAATTTTTGGGAGAATGAAGAACAATTGATCTTAGCTGCTAACGCATTATATGCTAATGTAAAAGCCAAGAACACGGTCGATATGGAGAATATGGGGGATAATACTCTATGGCCATCCAGTACACAATATCAGCAAATTGGCAGTGGAAATTATGGGCCGGATCAAAATACCATTAATACAGAATGGACCACACAATACCGGGGAGTACGCCAGGCTAATGCTTTTTTGGAAAATTATCATAAGGCAAATGTCAGTTCTGAACTTGCTGAACGCTTAGCCGGAGAAGTTCGCGTAGTGCGTGCTTTAATGTATAGCTACCTGATTAATTTCTGGGGAGACGTTCCACTGGTAACCCAAACCCTAACTATTGATGAATTAATGGTGGGCAGAACTCCAAAGGAACAAATTGTTGATTTTCTTTTGGAAGATTTGGAAGTAGCGGCAGAAGCGCTACCAACTGAAATTCCCACAGGAGAGAACTTGGGCAGAATGAACCGTGGTGCGGCTCTCGCATTAAAAGCTCGTATAGCCTTATATAATGAGCGATACGATATAGCAGAAGATGCGGCGCGTAGAGTGATGGAAATGGGAGTATATGAATTGTTTGATATTGGTAATCCGAATGAAAATTATAACGCTCTTTTTACCGATAGAGGAAAATTAGCTGCCGGTGATAACCGGGAAACTATTATTGCACGTTTAGCGCTATCGGACGTAGCAATGCATAATTTAAGCAGAGAAATACAGGTGCCCGATCAGGTGATCCGATGGAATCCTACCAAATCTCTTATTGATGATTATCTTATGATAGATGGTCTGCCTATCGATAAATCACCCCTGTATCACGTAACTTTCTATGAAGATGTTTTTGAAAACAGAGATCCCAGGATGACTCAAACGATCCTTGAGCCGGGTAGCACTTGGGGCGGACGCTACGATGGAAGAGTAGAGAATGATAATCCATCAATTTTTGAAGTTCCTAAATTTCAATCTGACCGACGGGGTGCGGTAACCTTAACTGGATATTATTTTACAAAATATGCTGATGTTGATGCTGTAGCCACTTATAACAGAGATGATAATGATATTCATCTTTTACGATATGCAGAAGTATTATTAACCTATGCAGAGGCTAAATTTGAACAGGGGACCTTATCTCAGGAAGATATAGACAGCAGTATTAACCTGTTAAGAGCACGAGTGGGATTGACACCTATGAGTATCCGGGCATTAGAACAAAATGGATTAAACTTAGGTGAAGAAATTCATAGGGAAAGAAGAATAGAGCTGGCACTGGAAGGACAACGTTACTTCGATTTAAAGCGTTGGAAAATAGCGGAAGTTTTGGGTAATGATGTAAAAGGAACCAATATTCATTGGTTGCCAAACGCAGAAGCGGCAGCGAACCTTAGGACCGATAGTGAAGGATTTTTAATAGCACATACCGGAAGAACTTTCGATCCGGAAAGACATTATTTGTGGCCAATACCGCTACCTCAATTAGAAAGAAATCCTGATTTGGTCCAAAATCCGGGTTGGTAACTGAATATTTCTTAATTTAAGAATATGAAAAATAACAGGCGAAATTTTATAAAGGAGCTGGGCATCTTAGGCATGGCAGGGGTTACTTTACCACCAGGACAATCCGTAAATAGCCAGACTGTAGTAATACCAAATCATCTCCAAAAAGTAAAGAAAACAACTCCTGTCAATATTGGTTTAATTGGTGCAGGAGGTATGGGAATGTCAGATCTGAAAACAGCTTTAGAGGTTCCGGATATTAATTTAATTGCAGTTTGTGATTTGTACCAGGCAAGGTTGGAAAGGGCAAAATCATTATGGGGAAATACCCTGTTAACCACTACAGACTATAATGTGCTTCTGCAAAATGAGGATATAGATGCTGTAATTATTGCGACACCAGATCATCTACATAAAAAAATTAGTGTTGATGCCTTAAAAGCAGATAAACATGTGTATTGTGAAAAGCCTATGCTTCATAGTATCAATGAAGGAAATGAGTTGGTAAACGCCTGGAAAAAATCAGGAAAGGTATATCAGGTTGGAAGTCAGGGATTATCTTCATTAGGAAATGAAAAAGCGAAGGAATTGCTTGAACAGGGGGCAATCGGAAATTTAAATTATGCTGAGGGATTCTGGGCTCGTAATTCTCCCGTGGGGGCCTGGCAATATCCTATACCAGAGGATGCTTCATCGGATACTATTGACTGGGAACGATTTATTGAAGAGGCACCAAATCATTCCTTTGATCCCGTTCGTTTCTTTCGATGGAGAAATTATCTGGACTATGGCACTGGTATGGCGGGAGATCTATTTGTGCATCTGTTTTCAAGCCTTCATTTTATAACCAACTCTTTAGGTCCCACCAAAATAGCGGCGATGGGAGGATTAAGGTTTTGGAAAGATGGAAGGGAAGTCCCCGATGTGCTTCTTGGAATGTTTGATTATCCAAACACAAAAAATCATCCTGGATTCAATTTATCCCTAAGGTGCAATTTTGTAGACGGTACCAGTGGTAATACTTACCTGCGCCTGGTTGGTGACAAAGGAGCGATGGATATCGAATGGGATCGGGTAGTGCTTAGAAAAAACGAGCCAGTATCCATGGATGATCCATTCTCAAAAGAAAAAGCCGGACAGATTACCCCCTCCGAGCAGCGAAAAAAAATGCTTCCGCCACCGGAAATGATTTATGAAGCAGAAAAAGGCTATAAGGGAGCACATTATGATCATTTTTCTAATTTCTTTGAAGCTATTAGAAATGGGAATACGCTTATAGAAGATCCGGAGTTTGGTTTTCGTGCCGCAGCTCCTGCTTTGCTCTGTAATCAAAGTTATTTGGAGAATACAATTTTAGGCTGGGATCCAGAAAAAATGAAGATAATATAAAAATAAACCTATGAGAACCAATGTAATAATCATGTGTCTAAGTATCATGGTACTAGGTGCATGTAAGAATAATGTCGAAAAAGAACAAAAAAGTGGAGTTAAAGCTTCTGAAATGGCTAATGATTTTGAAAGGGATACAGCCAATTTAAATAATTCAAAACAATGGATAAATCTACTCGATCAAGACCATCAGCATCATTGGAGAGGGTATAATGCTACCGAACAAAAATTACCCCAAGGATGGTCTATAAATGACGGAGTACTTTATTCCAGTGGAGAAGGTGGGGATATAGGCGGTGATATTGTCTATGCTTCAAAAGCGTTTGATAATTTTGAACTTCAGTTAGAATGGAAATTATCAACAGCTGGAAATAGTGGTATCTTCTACCACATTGTGGAAGATGAATCCTATAAAGCACCTTATTACACGGCTCCTGAATATCAAATTATTGATCAGGTAGGTTTTCCCCAAAAGTTAGCAGCCTGGCAATCTATAGGAGCTGATTATGGCATGTATAATCCCGAATTAAAAGAAGATGATTTAAAAAAAATTGGGCAGTGGAATACTGCAACAATCAGATTTACAGAGAATGAGGTAACATATTGGTTAAATGGAAATAAAACGCTAAGTTTTAAGCCCTGGACCGAAGATTGGGAAAGAAGAAAATCTGAAGGGAAATGGAAAGACTATCCCAATTATGGAAAATCCAAAACAGGGCTTATAGGTTTACAGGATCATGGAAGCGAAATCTGGTTTCGTAATATTAAAATAAAGGAACTTTAATATGAAGCTTATTCTCAAATTGATAATGTGTATATTAGTAGTATGCGCTTGTCATGAAAATAGTCTGGCTGAAATTAAAGAAGAAAAGGATTTTAAGGATATAAAAACTGAAATTAAAGTTTTAAGCTATAATATTCATCATTCGAATCCACCGTCACAACCTGACATTATAAATTTAGAAGCGATAGCTGAAGTTCTCAAACAAAGTGAAGCTGACGTAGTTGGTTTGCAGGAAGTAGATGTTTATACTGAACGCTCTGGAGAGCAATTGCACATGGCACGTGCTATTGCGGAAATGGCAGGATTTAAATATTGGTATTTTTCAAAATCTATTGATTTTCAGGGAGGAGCATACGGAACCGCGATTCTTTCAAAATTTCCAATTTCGGATACTATCACATATACCTTGCCAAATCCTGAAAATGCAGAACCTCGATCATTATCTGTTGCTACCATACATTTAAAGGATAGTGTAAAGCTAAGCTTTGGTAATACTCACTTGGATTATACCAATGAGACGAATAATTTAGCCCAGGTCAAAGCTATTAGAAATTACCTTTCTCAAAATGATACCCCTACTATCTTAACAGGAGATTTTAATATGGTGCCTTCTACGGCCTCCATGGAATTTATGTTGGAAGAATTTAAATCGACTTGTAAAAATAAATGTGGTTTTACCTCCCCCTCAGATGCTCCTTCAAAGACGATTGATTATATATTGTATGCAGGCAAAGGAGTTCGGAGCATCAATCACCAGGTGTTACTAGAGCAATTTCCATCAGATCATTTACCGGTTCTTGCTACTATATTGTTTGAGTAATTTATTTTAGAACTATTTAAATGGCCAATTTCTGCAGAGGAATTGGCTATTTTTATTTGAGGAGTTTAAGTACGCCGAGGCTTCTCTCTCATCTGTAATGACCAAATACCAGATAAATGGCAAGAAGTACAAAGCACTACTTATTTAGGGGAAATTCTATAGGGTAAAAATACATACATCTAAGTTTTTAAAAACTTTTAAAGCACTATTTAAACTCAAAAATTAGAATGTTGCTATTGACTGATTTTTACATTTGGAAATAAAAAATAATAGATAAAAGGAGTGATTTTGACGATAAAACAAATACTCTAAACAAAGTTTAGTTAATGTTCAACCAAATAAACAATAAATTTTATAAACTTAATCCAATGGAAGTATATCTTTTATGAAATTGCCTAAAATAAACCGTACTGTTTTATATGCTATTATTGGCTTTTTTATTGGCACCGCCAAAGGGTTTAATACCCCGAGGCTTGCCTCGGAATTGAAATTTTGTGCCTATCGAATGCCTCGTGGGCTTGCCCCGAGGTAGTTTACTTTAGTTTATTTATTCTATAAATACTTAGAATATTATATTTAGAATGCAATTCTACATACGTCATTAATATAACATACTACTTTTAATAATTTAATGAAGTTAGGTTTTAAAATATTTAGTTGTTTTAAGTCCTATTTAAATACTACAGCTTTCATTATATAAACTTTCCTATTTGTGATTATATCACACCCCTAAACTCCATGGATAGTGTAAATTTTAAGAATATTTTTTTAACTAAAAATTTCTCTAGTCGATAATCAAGATTATATGTTTTGATGTTTAGAAGGTTACACTGAGATAGTTAATTTTATACGTAGCTAGAGAAACTGAGAACTTTTAGCTCCTACTAATTATTTTAGAAATAAGAAGCTCTCGATTAGTAGTTTAAAAGTAGGAATGGAAAAAAAAGCTGTAAATGAATCAATGTTAGAAATCTAAAGTCTCTTTTTTAGCAATACCTTTCTACTTCCATTTAACTCTTGCAATTCCAATTGCAATTTCTCCTTACTTCCCAGTACAAACTTAGGAAGCACATATACTAAGCGTACCGATTGGCTGTTATAGATCTTCGAAGGCATATGGCAAATATAGATCGGTTTTTTTTCCAGTTTTTGAAAGGAAGATTTTCTTTTTTTGTTGCCACTAATCCGGTATACTTTCAGAAAATCTATTTCGAACGTAATTCCCGAAGTATTGGTAAAGTTCTATTACCAGATAGGTTTCTGAAGCTTGATGCCTCTCTTGCGTTTGGTCTTGGAAT